>CANQKB010000027.1 GCA_947624405.1 uncultured Clostridia bacterium | reverse complement strand
AAAAATCATTTCCTCAGGTAGCTTAGCAAAAATCAACTGATAATTGCAAAGCCTGAAAATAATCATTGAACTATTACTCTATTTATATTCCTTCAACTTGAATTTGATACTCATCAAGCCACAAATCAAACTGATACAAATATGCAATAAGTTGAGGCTTTGTCATAAGTTGACCATACCATGGAAGTATATCATTTTCATCATTCTCATCTAAAAGCCTATTAATCTCATCAATATTAAAAATCTTGTACATTTTACTCTCTTTATTTTCTAATCTCTTTCTTAGTAGTTTTGCAACCTCTTCCTTAAACTTTGGATGATGTGTCTTTGGATAAGGATTTTTCTTTCTCCACAAAACCTCATCAGGAATTACTCCCTCAAAAGCCTTACGAAGTAGATACTTTTCTGTATTTTCTTTATACTTATATTCAAATGGCAAATTCCATAAATACTCCACAAGCTTAGTATCAGCAAATGGTACTCTAGCCTCTAAAGTAGCATACATTGTCATTCTATCCTTTCTATCAAGCAAACACTGCATAAAATGAGTCATATTAATATAAAATAAACGTTTATCCTTTTTATTTCTATCTTCCTCTGGTAACTCATCTATAGTTCTTCTATACTCATCCTCCACAATTTGTTTTAAATTTATCTCATTTTTTAAATTCTCATTAAGTAAACTTTGCCTATACTCCAAATTATTTATCCAAGGAAATAGCTCTCTATCATTCAAATCTTTTCTATAAAACCATGGATACCCTCCAAAAAATTCATCGGCACACTCTCCACTTAAAATGACTTTATAATCTTTAGCAATTTCTTTTGAAAACCACAATAATGAAGCTTCAATATCTGTCATTCCTGGATAATCTCTAGCATATAAACTATCTTTTAAGTATTTAACAACATCATCTTGCGTGATTGTTTTATATATATGATTCGTATTAAATTCTTTACTCATAACATCAATATAATGTTCATCTAGCGAAACCGTAAAAGCTGTCTTTTTGAAATATTTATCATTATCCTCATAATCAATAGAATATGTTGTAAGCCTATCATCCATATTATTGGCAACAACTGCTGTAACCAAACTTGAATCCAAGCCTCCACTTAAAAGTGTTGCAATTGGCACATCTGAAACCATCTGCCTTTTAATTGAATCTGTCAGTAATTCTCTTACTTTATCTTTAGCCTCATCAAATGTATCTGTACATTCTCTTGTCTCTACATTCCAATATCTTTTTATTTCTACTTTTCCATCTTTATACTTCATATAATGTGCTGGTCTTAATTCATCTATTCCTGTGAAAATTCCGCTTCCAACTCTCTTTGAAGGTCCAAGTGCAAGAATTTCACCGAGTGCTTTTTTGCTCAAATATGGTTTAATAACTTCTGATTTTAATATTGCTCTTGGCATAGATGCGAAAATAAAATCATCATCATTTTTGCAATAAAATAAAGGCTTTACTCCAAATCTATCTCTTGCTAAAAATACCTCTTTTGTCTTTTTGTTATAAATACCTATCGCATAAATACCTTCTAACATATTCAAAATTTTCTCCTGGAATACGGCATATCCTTTCAAAATAACCTCTGTATCACTTGTTGTATCAAAATCGCATCCTTTTTCTTTCAAAACTTCTCTTACCTCTTCTGTATTATATAATTCTCCATTATAAACTATAATGTATTCATTATAATACATTGGTTGATTTCCTCTCTCTAAATCAACTATTGCAAGTCTTTTATGTCCTAACATTGTATTTTTTTCAAAATAATATCCTGTATTATCTTTACCTCTGCATGACATTGTCTCTAGCATTTCTTTAAACTTTTCTTGTTTACTACTTATGTCATTTTTTAAATTTATCCACCCACAAATTGCACACATATCTCTTCCCCCTTTTCAAAATATACTATGCCAATACACCATAATATGTAACCTTTTTTATTTATTTTAATATTATATACTAGATTGGGGGATGCTATGAATATTTTATTTTTAGGTGGAGACAAAAGGTATAAACTTATGATGGAAGATTTAGCACAAAATGAAAATATATATCAAATTGGCTTTAAAGATGTTATTACAAAAGAAAGTAATATTGAAGATATAAATTTGAGCGACTTTGACGTTGTATTGTTTCCTATAACTGGACTTTCAAATAATCTTGAAATAAAAACAGAACAAGGATTAATTAAACTTCCAGAAAAAATTTTTGACAATATAAATGATGACACGCTGTTTTTCACAGGGCTTAAAACCAATAAGCTTTTGAAACTAATTCCTGCATCACAACTCATCAGTTTTTTAGATGATAAAGAAGTTGAAGATGTGAATAATAATCTTACAGTTGATGGAACTTTAGATGACATTAGCCACGTAAAAAATAACAGTGTATGTATCTTAGGATATGGAACTTTAGGCAAAGAGCTATATCTTAAGTTAAAAGAATCTGGAAATAATACTTATGTTATTTCAAGACCAAAAGAATTGATTATAAAAGATAATGTTACAGAATTTTACCATTTAAATGATGAAAATATTTGCAAAGTTTTCAAACTTGTTGATGTTGTCATAAATACAATTCCATATAACATTATTCCTGAAGAAGCTTTAAAATATCAATATGTACCATATATTTTGGATATTGCATCTGCTCCTTATGGAGTAAATCAGGAAATTATTAAGAAATATAAACACGTAAAATATCATCTATATCCAGGTATACCAAGTAAATTTGCTCCAGAAGAAGCCTCCAAAATATTACTAAAATCTCTGAAAAATAAGTTAATGTAAAACATCTAACTTATTGATAGAAAGGAATGGAGTTTAGATGAAATTAGGAGTAGTAATTACTGCCTCTTTCTGTACTTTAAAAAGGGTTTTAGGTGTACTTGAAAAGTTAAAAGATTCTGGTTATGAACTTTACCCTGTGCTTTCTAACAAAGTCGTAGATTATGATACACGTTTTGGCAAAGCAGAAGATTTTGTTAAAGAGGTAGAAAGAATTTCTCGGTAGAGAAATTGTAAAAGATATTGTCGAAGCAGAAAAATTTGGTCCTATGTATAAAATGGATGCTATGCTTGTGCTTCCTGCAACTGGCGATTTTATGGCTAAAATGGCAAATAGTATTACTGATAATGCTGCAAATCTCGCTGTTAAGGCTACTCTTAGAAATCAAAGTCCAATTATTGTTGCTGTTTCTACAAATGATGGACTTGGTCTAAGTGGTCAAAATATAATGAAACTTATGAATTTGAAATATGTTTATTTTGTACCTTTTGGGCAAGATGATTATGAGAAAAAACCTAATTCATTAGTTGCTCATTTTGATTTAGTTATTCCTACTATTGAAGAGGCTTTAAAAGGAAAACAAATTCAACCTCTTTTGAAGGAATATGAAAAGAAGTAAATCTCCCCTAGCATAGCTGGGGGTTTTAACAAACAAAAAGGTATCCCCCAACATGGGAATACCTCTTTTTTAGTTTGCCGTTTTTTCTTTTAAAATTTCTATAGCTTTGTTTAACTGTTCATCTACATCTGGATTTTTCTCATCAAGTTTTACCTCATAATCAGGCTCGATACCAATTTCATTTATTTTCTCTCTATTGGGAGTATAATATTCTGCAGAAGTAACCCTTAAGGCTCCACCATTAGTTAATGGAATAAGGTCTTGAATAACTCCTTTTCCAAAAGTTTTTTCTCCTACAATTTCAGCTTTTTTATTATCTTTCAGTGCTCCAACTAATATTTCTGAGGCACTTGCAGAATTTTCATTTACAATCACCACAACTGGTATATTAATTATTGGATCATTTTCTGATTTTTTTATTTCTTCTTTATCTTCCTTATCAATAGTAATTATTAAAACATCATCTTTTTCACATATATAATCAGCAATATCTAATGCTTCATCAACAATCCCTCCGCCATTTTCTCTTAAATCTATGATGAGGGAAGTTGCACCGTTTGCAATTAATTCTTCATATTTATTTTTAAAATCAATACTTGATTGCTCATCAAATTTGCTAAGATAAATATATCCAATGTTATTTTCTTTTAAAATTTCTCCTTCTACATAATTAACATGAACTGTACCTCTTGTAACTTCCACATCAAAGACTTCTTCTCCTCTTTTTATTGTCAAAGTCACTTTCGTACCTTCCTGTCCTTTTACATTAAAAGCAAGTTCATTTATTTGTTCTGCAGTATATTCAACACCATCTGCTTTCAATATAATATCATCAATTTGCACTCCAGCTGCTTCTGCTGGAGAATTTTTCATAACTTCTATAACAGAAATTATGCCTGTTTCTCTATCTGCTTGCATATATATGCCTATTCCAACAAAATTTCCAATTGTCTCTGTTCTAAATTCTTCTAATTGCTCTTTTGTGTAATACTCTGTATATTTATCTCCAACAGAACTAACCATCCCAGCTAGTGCTCCATCAATTAATTTTTCTTCATCAATTTCACCAATGTATTTTTCCTCAATCAATTCTGCAACTGTTGCAAGCATTGCATCTAGCTTTCTTGTTGTATTATTCGCATTTTTGCTATTTAAAGTAAGAAGATTTAGAGAACCATTATATGATAATAATGTAATTGTTACAAAAGAAATTAATGCCATCACAAACAATAACATAAAAACTCTATAAATTCTTTCTTTATTTTTTATCTTCATCAAAACCTCTCTCTTCCTGTTACTATTTTATTTATAAATTCTATATATAATTACATTAAATTCACTTAAAAGTCTCCCTTTAAGTGAATTTAATTTTATATTATCCTAAATAATTACCTGGATTTACATATGTACCATTAAGAATTACACTAAAATGCAAATGGTACCCTGTACTCCAACCACATGATCCTACTTCTCCTATTTTCTGTCCTCTAGTTACAGTATCACCTACATTTAAATTTATAGAAGAACAATGTCCATATAATGTAACCAAACCATTACCATGACTTATCATTACATAATTACCATATCCACCACCACAGTAACATCTAGTTGCATAAGTTTTTGGATAATCGTGTGTACAACCTGTTATACATTTTATTACTACGCCATCTTCAGCTGCATAAATTGGAGTATAATGAGCACATGCTAAATCATATCCATTGTGATTTGCTGTACCTACGCCTCCCGTTGCTGCTGAGCCTCTATATCCAAAATACGAAGATATACGATATCCACTGACTGGCCAATTTAATTTTCCACCAGTATATACAAATCCTCCACCATTGTTACCTTGTGCTCTTGCTAATCTACTTAATTCTTCATCAGTTTCTTTTAATTTTTGATTATATTCATCTATACTTTTTTGCAAATCTTGATCTTCTTGTCCTAATTGTGATAAATATTTGTTTTTATTTGTTTTCTTTGTTGTTAATGAAATTTCTTCAATTTTTAATTCACTTTGTTTTTGTGCTACAACTTCTTTTTTAGCATCTACTTCTTTTTTAGAAGTTTCTATTGTATTTTTATTTTCTTCAATATCACTTAATAATTCTGCATCATATTCTGCTATTTTTTCTATCATATAATAGTTTGATATAAAATCAGTTAAGCTGTTTGATCCAAGAAGAACATCTAAATATGATACACTACCTCTTTTATTTTGAGCAGCAAGTCTTTTGCATAATGAATCAAATTGTTCATCATATTTTTCTTGTGCCTCATTCAATTGCTTTGTAAGTTTGTCTAATTCATCTGTTAATTGATTTAACTCTGCTGTTATCGTTGCAATTTCAGCTTCTTTTTGGCTAATTTCATCATTCAACTTATTAATCTCTTCTTGTGTTTCGCTTACTTCTCCTTTTATCTGTTCCTGTCTTTCTTGTGCTTCTTTAATATCTTCTTCAATATCCTTTCTTTGTTGGTTTAATTCTTGCTCTGTTGCTGCATATGAGGTAAATGGCAACACAGTTCCAACAATTAAAATTATTACTAATCCTATCATTATGAACTTCTTTTTCATATGTATAACCTCCTATACCTCTAGATATTTTCTCATCGAAATGGAACTTCCTATAATTCCGATTCCAGCTCCCAATATTATATATGTTGTTAATAATAGTTTGAACATATCTGCAAATGTATATAACTTCAATTCTAGTTTTTGGAATGTTGCTGATTGTATCATTCCGTTTGTTACAAAATTATACACAAGCCCTACTATAAATACCGTTATAAATGCTGATATTAACCCAATTATAATTCCTTCTACAATAAATGGCCAACGTATGAAACTATTTGTTGCTCCAACATATTTCATGATTGATATTTCTTTTCTTCTAGCATGAACTGTAAGTTTTATTGTATTTGTAATTATAAATATTGCAATAAATATTAAAATAACCAATATGACAAATGTGGCAATTCTTAATGCTTTCGTAATATTTATTAGTGTTTCTATTGTTTCATCTCCTGCATTTACTTCTTCAACTTCAGGAAATTGCTCAATTTGAGTTTTTACTGAAGAGCTTTGTGATAAATCAGTAAGTGTAATTAAAAATGAATCTTGGAAATATGATTCAATTCCATCTAATTCATCTTTATATTTTCCTAAAAAGTCTCGATACTGATTAAAATTTTCTTCATTTGAAACATATTCAACTGTATTTATAGCATCCATATTTCTCAATTTTTCTTCTGTTTCTTCTATTTGCTCTTCATTTACATCATGCTTGAGCCACACCTTCATACCTTGCTCTGATTCTACTTGTTCCATAACATAATTTATATTTTCGCCAACTGTGAAGAAAATTCCAAACATAAACATAGCTAAACACATTATAGTTAAAGCAGCACTCGTTGATTTCTTATTTTTGAACAAATTTCTGAAACCTTCTCCTACCAAATAACTCATAATATTATATCTCACTATCATAACCACCCTTTTTATCATCTCTTACTATGTTGCCTTTTTCTATCTTTATAACTCTCTTTTTCATCTTGTCAACTATGTCCTTTGCATGTGTTGCGACAATTACTGTAGTACCTCTCATGTTAATTTCATTAAGTAAATTCATTATTTCCCATGCCGTATCTGGATCTAAGTTTCCGTGTAGGTTCATCTGCAATTAGCATTGATGGATTATTCACTAATGCACGTGCAAGAGCAACTCTTTGTTGTTCTCCTCCGTGATAATTCATGTGGATACATTTTTGCTTTTCCACTTAACCCTACAAGTGATAATACCATAGGTACTTGTCTTCTAATATGCCTTTGTGTTGCACGCACTATATACATAGCATATGCAACATTGTCATATACTGTTTTATCTGGAAGTAATCTAAAGTCTTGAAAAACTATTCCCATGCTTCTTCTTAAATATGGGATTCTGCTTTTTTTTAGGAATGTAGTATCTTTACCATTTATTATTATATTTCCTGATGATGGTTCTTCTTCTTTCAAAATAAGCTTTATCAATGTTGATTTTCCTGAGCCTGAACTTCCTACTAAAAATGCAAATTCTCCTTTTTCTATGATAAAATTAGCATTGTTTACTGCCTCAATGCCTGTTCCATATTTTTTATTTACATTTCTAAATTCTATCATTTGGACATAATACTCCTATTAATTTTTCTCTATATATAATAACAATTTTTTTAGATTATTGCAATAGTTTTTTTTGATAAATAAGGAATTTTTTTCTCGTTTTTTATTGTTTTTACTTGTTTTATCGTCTTTTGTGAATTTTTATTCACAAAGAATTTACAAAAGTGCTTACATTTAGTGAGTAAAATTTTCTATTCTTTCATCTCCTTATCCATAAACTGTTTTTGCATAAATGTGCTTATTTCAACAGCTCCAAGGATAGTTTGTTGGTTTATTTTTCAAATTTTAATCTCAAAGTATTAAATATAACAGTAATACTACTTAATACCATTGCTAAACTTGCAATCATTGGATTTATCGATATTCCAAATGGTTTTAGTACTCCAATAGCAACTGGTATCATTAATAAGTTATAGAAAAAAGCCCAAAATAAATTTTGCTTTATATTTCTTATCGTCCTTTTACTAATATTTATTAGATTTATAATACTCATTAAATCAGATTTTGTAAGAATAACATCTGATGAGTCCATTGCTATATCTGTACCAGTATTTACACTAACACCTATATTGCAACTCGTTAATGCTGGACTATCATTTATTCCATCACCACACATCATAACAAATTTTCCATCTGCTTTCAATTTTTTTACCATATTCGCCTTTTCACTTGGCATAACATTCGGTATTATCTCTGTAATTCCAATATCTTTAGCAATTTTTTCTGCTGTTTGTTCATTATCTCCGAGTTAACATTATTGTTTGAATATTGTTCTTATTTAAAATTTCAATAACCTCTTTTGCATTTTCCCTTACTATATCATTTATTCCTATAATTGCTGAAACTTTATTATCAATAACAACATATACTATGCTATTGCCCTTTTCTGCCAAAATTTGTTCACTATCTGCATGTTCATTTTTTATATTATATTTTTGTAGCATTTTAGCATTTCCTAGTAAAACATTTCTTGATTCAACTTTTGCACTAATTCCAAGTCCTGCTATATTTTCAAACTGCGTTACTTCTAATTTTTCAAGTTTGTTTTCTTCCAAATATTCTTTAAAAGCCTGTGCTATTGGGTGCGTTGATTTTTCTTCAATACTTCCTACAATTTGCATAAGTTCACTATCTTCTATTGTATCGTAATTTATTATCTTTGATATTTTAAGCTTTCCATAAGTTAGAGTACCAGTTTTATCAAAAACTATTGTGTCTACTTTTTTCGCATTTTCTAATATCTCGCTCTTTTTAACAAGTATTCCTTTACTTGCACTATATCCCTCTGCTACAACTATTGCAAGAGGTGTTGCAAGACCAAGACTGCATGGGCATGCAACAACTAATACTGTTACAAAAGTTGTTATAGCCTCATCTATTCCTTGCCCAAAGGCCAAATATCCAATGAATGATAATATTGCAATTAATATAACAACTGGCACAAAAACACCAGATACTTTATCAGCTACTCTTGCAATTGGTGCTTTGGTGTTACTTGCTTCAACAACTAACCTAACTATTTCTGATATTGTTGATTCTTTTCCAATCCTTTCAGCTTCATATTCAATATATCCATCATAATTTATACTTCCTGCAATTACTGTACTTCCGTACTTCTTTTGAAACCGGCTTACTTTCGCCTGTTATAAAAGACTCGTCTAAATGTGCTTTTCCTAATGTTATTTTTCCATCTACTGCAATTTTTTCTCCTGGTTTTGACACTACTATATCGCCTTTTACTATTTCGTCAATAGTAACATTTACTTCTTTTCCATTACGCTTAATTACAGCTGACTTTGGCGTTATTTCAACCAATTTTTGGATTGCTTCTTTTGTCTTATCTTTGCTTATTCCATCAATATATCTGCCTAATTTAATAAAATATATAACTATTGCAGATGATTCAAAATATAAATTCATGACCTCATGATGATTTCCTTTAAAAACCATATACATATTGTATAAACTATACAAAAAACTTGCAAGTACTCCTATTCCAACTAATGTATCCATGTTTGGTGTTCTATGAATTAAATTTTTATATCCGTTTTTTAATATGTCAAAACCATAGCCCAAAAATGCTATGGTTATTATTAATAAAGTAATCATATAGTTTGTACTATGTGTATGTGGATTAAGCAATTCTATTATAGGTAAGTTAATCATGTGTCCCATTGATATATACATAAGTAAAATAGCAAGAACGGTAAAAGTTATAAATTTTACTGTTTCCTTTTTACTTTGCTTTTCAATCTTTATTTCTTTAAACTCTCCTAATGATTTAAATCCGGCTTGTTTTACAAATTCTTCTAATTTTTCTACTGTCAAAATTTTTTCATCATATTCTATGCTAGCATTTGCCATTACAAGGTTTACTTGTGCTATTTTTATTCCATTTTGTTTATTTAAATATTTTTCTAGCCCATTAGAACAAGCTGAACAAGTCATTCCATCTATTGCCAAAATTATTTTTTTCATTGCTCATCCTCCACCTATTTTATTACATCGTATCCTAAGTCTTCTATTCTGCTACTTATTTCTTCTATATTCATGTTGTCATTTCCTTTTATTGTTACAGTTCCATTTTCATGACTTGCTTTTACTTCTTCTACTCCATTCATTTCTTTTAATGCATTTTGTACTCTGTTTTCACATGCATTACAAGCCATTCCTTCAACTTTTATAACTTTTTCCATTCATATTCACCACCTTTTCCTATCCTAGTATAACACATTTTTTATATTTATTCCAATTTTTTTATAATAAATTGTTAGCCAATGTTTCAAGGCACTTTTCTGTTTCCTCATTCAATCTTGACCTAACAGTTACAATCGGTTCGCAAATTGTCAAATCTTTCATAGAATCCAAAACCTCTTTAATGCACTTTCCTGCAGTTGGAGCCCATGTTCCATTCTCAATTATTCCTATTTTTCTATTTTGATAATTTTTTCCTTTTAGTTGACGTAAAAAATTATCCATTGGTGGGAACACTTCAAAATTATAACTTGAAGATGCTAATACCATTTTATCATATCTAAAAGCATTTTCTATGGCAATTGACATATCATCTCTTGCAAGGTCTGTTAATACAACATTTTTTATGTCTTTTTGTTTTAAAATATCTGCTAATTTTTTTGCTACCTCTTTTGTATTTCCATGAATTGAAGCATATGCTATTAAAACACCTTCTTCTTCTGGTTTATAACTACTCCAAACATTATATTTTTCAATATAATATTCTAAATTTTCTTTTAAAACTGGTCCATGCAATGGGCAAATCATTTTAATATCAAGTGTGCTAGCTTTCTTTAATAAAGCTTGGACTTGCATACCATATTTTCCAACTATGTTTATATAATATCTTCTTGCTTCTTCAATCCACTTTTCATCTGTATCTATGGTTCCAAATGTACCAAATCCATCTGCTGAAAATAGTATTTTTTCAGTTTTTTCATATGTTACCATTACCTCTGGCCAATGCACCATTGGTGCCATGAAAAATTGTAGCACGTGTTTTCCAATATTTAGCTCGTCTCCTTCTTTTACAACAATTTTTCTTTCATTTAAATTTTGTATATTAAAAAATTGTGGTATAAATGCAAAAGTCTTATCATTTCCTACAATTTTCATATCTGGATATTTATTAGCCAATAGTTCAATATTGTATGCATGATCAGGTTCTAGATGAGATACTACAAGATAATCTGGTTTTCTTCCACTTAATGCTTCTTCTAGATTTTCTAACCATTCATCAGTCTTTCTTTTATCTACTGTATCCATGATTACATATTTTTCATCTTTTATTAAATATGAATTGTATGATATACCATTTGGTAATACATATTGGCTTTCAAACAAATCAATATTTTTATCATCTACACCAATATATTCTATACTTTCACTTATATACATTTTGTTATTTTTCATTATTAAACGCCTTCCTTTCTTGTTTCTTCTATCGATTTTTATTTTTAGATACAAAATCTTGTACTTTTCTACTTATATACTTTAATTGCTTAAGTGAATTCAATTTTTCACTTTACTTTTGTATTATACCACTTATTCTCACCAAATTCAAATGACTTTTGCGAACATTTCACACATTTTTCAAGGAACAATTGAAAAATAGCCACGAACTAATGCTAATTCACTAGCTCGCGACTATTTTGTTAGGTTCGCCTTTTTATTAACCACTTATATTTATTCAAATTGGATTAAATGTCACTCACCCTATGCATCATCTCCTCGCACTAGCCATTCTTCTTGGCCTTCAGATGTGTTTAAACCTTCAGTTAAGCATCTATTGGATAAGAATGAACATTTATATTGAGAACCTTGTTTTTTTCTCTCAACTGGTTCAAATGCCCCAATTGGAGTATAGCATGTTGAAATTTGCCAACAATCGCCCCTAGCAAAAGTTCCAGTAGTCCCAACATAACAAAATTTAAATAAAATATTCACTGGATCGATTTGACGACTACTACAGCACATATTCCAATACCAAGGTCCGATATCGGTTACTCCAAGTAGGCCAGTCAGCACAATAAAAGTCTCCCCATCTCGACACACAATTTCCTGCAGGTAAATAGCCCACGTCACTCGTTGTATAAGAATCCGCAAAAACTAACTCCCAATTTTCATAAGTAAACTTTCCGGATCCGGCTGTATAATTTTCATGAATATTTGGTGTACCACTAAATTGTGTGTTTTCTATATACTCAGTTACTGATGAAACATCCCACACTGTGTAATTATACTTCTTTGTACGCCCAGTAAAGGTTGAAGGTGTTACTATGGTAGGGTTACCAGCGTTATCTTTACCTTCCTCCTTATCCGAAAGTGCACAAAACTCATAATCACCAGTAACATAATTACACATTTCCTTAGAACAAAAAGACAAGCTTAGAGGATACGAAAACGCTCCTGTAAGATGATTTTCCCCCTCAACTACACCAGTATCACCAGTTCCAAGTCGTACTAGGTCGATCGAGACGTACCCCTGTCCTGCCCAAGCTGGTCCGATAGTTGAACGACTGATACTCAATACGTAAAGAATGTAAATCTACAGGTACAATCTCTGTTATGCAAATCAACTGATTTGAACCATCCCTCTTAAATGTTGATAAACCATTGCTTTTAGAACATTCCCAACCATCACTCGTCCAAGCCATTACCCTATAATTTCCATCTGTTTTATTTGTATCTTCTAAATCTTTATTCAAGTTAAATGTTATATTATTTTGTCCCTTTGGTATATCAACACACTGCATACTTCCTAATATTCCATTTGCATTCACCTGATAATATATCCTATTTGCTGTGCTTCCTTCTGCTCCATCTGTTATTGTTACTTTTACATTTCCGTTATACCAGCAATTTAAAAATGTTGAATTTTCTGCTGGCCCTTCTGTTTCAAAACTTACTGTCGGTGGTTGTAATACTTGCTTTGTTTTTACTACTTTTTTATTTGCACTTGTCGTTTCTGTCTTATGCCCTGCTTTATCATATGCTATTGCATACACTGTAAATGATTGTCCTCCTCTCTTCCCTGTTATTTGATTATCTCCATTTAAATTATTTGTGTCTGTTTCATTTATTGTTATTGTCTCTTTATCTCCATCACTTTCTAATATTATATTACACTTTTGTATTCCTGACCATTTTCCTTCTGTCCCTCCATCTTGTACATTACTTAATGTTACTATAAATCCTGTGGATGTTATTGTATCTGCTCTTATTTCTACTTTCGGTTCTAATGGTGCAACTGTATCTATTTTTATTGTACCATGAACAGGACTTTTACATTTTCCTCCTTCATCATATGTCCATGCATTTATCTCATGATTCCCATTATTTTTACCTATTTCATCTGTTTCTATAGTAAATGATATTTCTTTCGAATTTGTATCAAAATCTGCTATTTTCTCACTATTATCATTTTCGCCATTCATTCCTGTTATAGTATATTTTATTCCTTTTGCTGTTGAACCATCTGTATCATCTGTTATTGTTACTTTTACATTTCCATTATACCAATCCCCTACTGGTCCTTTGTCTACATTATTTGGGAATGTAATCTGTTCAAATTTTATTTTTGGTGTCTCTAGTTTCTGGGTAGTCTTTTGTGTTAACTTATTTCCTGTATCTCTTGTTGATCTTGTATGTCCTACTCTATCTGTACTCTCTGCATAGATTGTATATTCTACTCCTGGCGTTAATCCACTTATATTACATTCTTGTGATGTTATACTATTTTGTGTTGATTGATTATTTATCGTTTGTGTACTTACTACTGTTCCGTCTTCTTTTTCTACCTTTATTTCACATTTTTCTATTCCTGATTGTGTTCCATTATTTTTATTATCTTCTGCATTTACTGTTACTGTAAATTCTGTTGGTTTTACTGTATTAGCATCTACTGAAACTGTTGGAACTTCTGGCACTTCTGTATCTCTATTAAATGATTCTGTATCACTTCTAGTTGATGTTTCTTTTCCATCACTTGTCCATGCTTCTATTACAAATTCTCCATCTGTTTGATATGTCTCTTTCTTTATATCAAATTCTATTTCATGTGTTTCTTGATTGAATTTTTTTTCTGTATTTGTAATTTCTGTACCATTTTCTGTTATTTTATATTTTATTTCTGTTGCAGTTGTGTCTTTTGCTGTATCTTCTATTTTTACTCTTATATTTCCATCATACCAATTATTTTCATACTTTTTACATTCATCTATTGGTGTTATTGTTATTGTTGGTGCTTCTAATACTAATCTTGTCCTTCCTTGTCCTGCTTCGCTTGTGTTGTTATTTCCTGCTCTATCATAACTTACTGCTATTATGCTATATGTCTTATTTGCTTCTAATCCTGTTATTTCTTTTGTTTCACTAAAATCTTTTTTGTTTTTATCTGCATTTGTTATTGTTTCTTTATATACTTGCTTTTGATTTGCTGTATCTGTTACTATTACTTCTACTTTGTCTATTCCTGATTGTTTCTCTTGCTCTCCTTGGTCTGTTACTGTTATTGTTAATGTAAATTCTCTTGCTCCTTCTTTTGATACTGACAATATTGGTTTATTGGGAATTTGCTTATCTATCTTTATCTCTGTACTTTGTTCTTTTTCATTTCCTGCTTTATCTGCTACGTATACTGTTACATTTGTTGTTCCTTCATCTGTTATTTTTATCGGTTCATCAAGATTCTTTAAATCTGTACTTTTATTTTGCTCGTTTATTTTTGTATAATATCCTGCAACTCCTGATGGTGTATCTTCTGCACTTATCGATATTTCTACTTCTTCTTTGTACCAACCATTTTCATTCTTGTCTCCTCTATTTTTTCCTTTGGCTGTCAATACTATTTCATTTGGTTCTGTTTTGTCTATCTTTACTTCTTCTTTTGCTATTTCTGATTCTGAGTTTTCATCATCTGTTACCCATGCTGTGATTGTACTTGTTCCTTCTTTCTCTATTGTAAATGTCAATGGCTGTTTTGCATTCCCACTGTTTGTTTCTGTTCCATGCTCTGTATCAGTTCCCTCTGTTGCACCGTTTTCTAAACTTGCTCCTCCTAAGCTATAGTGGATTAATGTTGCTCCTTCATTCTCGGTCGTTATTGTTACTGTTACTTGTCCATGATTTTTATTGTACCAACCACTTGATGGTTTTTCTGGATTTAATGCAATATGTGGTGGTGTTAATTTCCCATTTAATGTTGCTACTCTTATCCAATTGTATCTTACATTTCCATTACTAGCTGTTGCTCTTATCTTGTACCATCCTGTTCCATATTCCTCTACATTAAAAGCTACACTTCCACTTTGAATTTCATCTTTTCCTCTTGTTTCCTTTACTTCTCCTCTATAGATTAATTCTATTTTCTCTGCTGTTCCTTTTGTGTATGATGTTATTGTTACTTTTGACTTTGTAAATTCACTCTCTAGGCTTGGAAAACTATCTCCTTGTCCTACAAATTCTACAAAAACTGTTCCATAGTCTTCATTGTAATATACT
>CANQKB010000026.1 GCA_947624405.1 uncultured Clostridia bacterium | reverse complement strand
ACGCAACGACGCATTTTTAAAATCATTTCCTCAGGTAGCTTAGCGAAAATCGGCTGTGAATAGTAACTTGTAAATCTCTATAAAATATGATATAATTATGTTACGTTTCTCAAGAGAAGCGAATTTGAAGGAAGGAGGTGTCAAAAAGCTTGAAAGGTACGATTGACACCAACTTTAAGGGAATTCCTGCTTTAGTTATCGAGACGGAGCAAGGTTTCCGGTGGTTCGTGGCTTTCAAATTAGTCGTTTTCGACGAACTTTTGAAAGTCACAGACTGGCACCCCTTAGGCGAAGAAGTTGATTTTTATCCGCAATACAAACGGATAAAAATCGGAGATAAGCTTATCGACTGCGACATGTGCGTTGCAGAAGAGAAGCTGACTCTCTAAAGGGTACTAAATCCCCACGGAAATTATTTCCGTGGGGATTTTCATAAAATTTTATATTAACTATAACTTGCAGTTTAACTAGCTAATCATAGAAAATATTTTTAAAATCATTTTTCACGTAGCTTAGTGAAAAATAACTATGTTTTACTATTATCTATTTAGACCTTTCATTCCTGGGAATATTGCAATATCTTCCAAATCATGCTCTATATTAAGCAATCTATTGTATTTTGCAACTCTATCTGTTCTACATGGTGCACCAGTTTTGATTTGTCCTGCATTTGTTGCAACAGCGACATCTGCAAGAGTTGTATCCTCTGTTTCACCACTTCTATGTGATACAACAGCTGTATAGCCATTCTTTTTAGCAAGTTCTATAGCATCTAATGTTTCTGTAAGTGTTCCAATTTGATTTAATTTAATCAATATACTATTTGTAACACCTAAATCAATTCCTTTTTGTAATCTCTTAATATTTGTTACAAATAAATCATCACCAACTAATTGAACTTTGCTTCCAAGTCTATCAGTAAGCTTTTTCCAGCCTTCCCAATCTTCTTCTGCAAGTCCGTCTTCTACTGAAACTATTGGATATTTTTCTGTTAAATTAGCTATATAATCTATCATTTCATCAACTGATTTTAACTCATCAGTTTTCCAGAAATAATATGAACCTTCTTTACCTATTTTTTTAGCTTCATCATACATTTCTGTACTTGCAATATCAAGTGCAAGTACTACTTCTTCTCCTGGTTTATATCCAGCTTTTTCTATAGCTTCTACAATTAATTTCAAAGCTTCTTCATCACTTGAAAGGTTAGGGGCAAAACCGCCTTCATCTCCTACACCTGTTGCTAATCCTTTTTCTTTTAGTACTTTCTTTAATGTATGATAAATTTCTACACTCATTCTCATACATTCTGTAAATGATTTTGCACCAACTGGCATTATCATAAATTCTTGAATATTTACTGTATTGTCAGCATGTTTTCCACCATTTAAAATATTCATCATAGGAACTGGCATAGTTTTTGCATTTGTTCCACCAATATAGTTATACAATTCCATATTTAATGAAGCTGCTGCTGCTTTTGCACATGCTAGAGATACTCCTAAAGTTGCATTTGCTCCTAATTTACCTTTGTTTTCTGTTCCATCTAAATCAATTAACATTTGATCAATTCCTATTTGATCATATACATTCATTCCAACTAAATTTTCAGCAATGATTGTATTTACATTATCTACTGCTTTTGAAACTCCTTTTCCTAAGTATCTTGAAGCATCTCCATCTCTTAATTCTACTGCTTCAAAACTTCCTGTTGATGCTCCTGATGGAACAAGTGCAACACTTGTTGCTCCTCCACAAACTTCAACTGTTACTTGTACAGTTGGATTTCCTCTTGAATCTAGCACTTCTAGTGCTTCTACATTACAAATTTCTAAATAATCTTTCATGTATTTACTTCCTTTCTTAAAATTATTATTTAGGTAAAATCTATATTAGTCTTACAAAACATAAGATTTTCCTCACTTTAATAACTGATTTTTTGGTACATGCGTACTTTTAAATTCCATTTCTTTAATTTTATCTTCTGTAACAAATTCTAAATTTTTTTCTATTGATTTCACTTTTTCAAGCTTTTTATTTGAATCTTTTGAATATATAGATTGCTCATATGTATATGTTCTTTCTTCTGGTCTTCTCATGTATTCATTGATAATATCTCTTTCAACTCTATTTAAACTTTGATACGGTACACCTAAATATTTGTATCTCCATATTATGTGTCTTTCATCATGATTAAATAAATTAGTATTTAAATCTTCATATCCATATATTGCCTTATATTTTACTTTTTCTATAGTAATTGTTATTTCACTCCAAGGTTTTTCTCCCTCTTCAATACAGACTTTTCTTAAATTTTTAATACTGTTATATAAATCATTTACAAAGTTAGAATATTGTTTTTCATCGATGTTAAATCTTGATGGGATTTCATATACATTAATAGGTTTCTTCCTCAAAACCCCCTTTGGGAAATAATAGAAAAACATTTCTCCAGTTTGAAGTGAACCTGCTCTTTCAACTACAGAAGCATAAAGATACAAGCTATCCCATTTTTCTGGTAGCATTAAAGATATTTTTTTTTGGATTTCTTCATGTGCCTTTTTTATATCGTTACCTTCTACCACTTAAGCTTCTCTCCTTTATCTAACAATTAAAGTTTCACCTGTCATTTCTTCTGGTTTCTCTAATCCCATTAAATCTAACATCGTTGGAGCAAGGTCAGCAAGTTTTCCTTCTTTAAGTTTAACATCATCTTTTCCTACAAGTATTAAAGGAACTGGATTTGTTGTATGTGCAGTATGTGGCTCACCTGTCTTGTAATCTATCATTTGCTCTGAGTTACCATGATCAGCGGTAATTAATAATACGCCATTTTTTTCCTTTACAACATTAACAACTTTTCCTACACATTCATCAATTGCTTCTATTGCTTTTATTGCAGCTTCCAATATTCCTGTATGTCCTACCATGTCTGGGTTAGCATAATTTAATATTATGCTATCATATTTGTCTTGTTCTATTGCTTCAATTAATTTATCTGTTACTTCATATGCACTCATTTCAGGCTTTAAATCATATGTTGCAACTTTTGGAGAAGGTACTAAAATTCTGTCTTCACCTTCGAATACTTTTTCCTCTCCTCCATTGAAGAAAAATGTAACATGCGCATATTTTTCTGTTTCTGCAATTCTAAGTTGTTTTAATCCTTTTTTGCTAATATATTCTCCAAATGTATTTTTTAATCTTGTAGGCTTAAATGCAACTTCTACATTTGGCATTGTTTCATCATATTGAGTAAAGCAAACAAAACACAAGTCTAATTTTTCTGTTTCAAATCCATCAAATTCTTTATCTACTAAACTTCTAGTAATTTGCCTTGCTCTATCTGGTCTAAAATTAAAGAATATAACGGAATCATTTTTTTCAATTTTTCCAACTGGATTTCCTTCACTATCACACATTACAATTGGTTCTATAAATTCATCAAATACTTCTTGCTCATATGATTTTTCAACGGCTAATATTTCATCTGTCATCTTCTTTCCTTCTCCATGAACCATTGCATCATATGCAAGTTTTATTCTCTCCCATCTTTTATCTCTATCCATTGCATAATATCTACCTGATATTGTTGCAATTCTACCTAGTCCTTTTTCCTGTATTTTCTCTTTTAAATTTGTTATATACATTTCTCCTGATGCAGGTGGTGTATCTCTTCCATCCATAAAGCAATGTATATATACATTTTCAAAACCTTTTCTCTTTGCAACTTCCAAAAGTCCATAAAGATGTCTTATATGACTATGAACTCCTCCATCTGATAAAAGCCCCATAATGTGTAATTTTGAATTGTGTTTTTTACAATTTTCAATAGCATCATTAAATTCTTTTATACTAAAAAAATCTCCATCTTCAATTGACTTTGTAATTCTAGTGAGTTCTTGATAAACTATTCTACCTGCCCCAATATTGGTATGCCCCACTTCTGAATTTCCCATTTGTCCTTCTGGTAATCCAACTTTTAATCCACTTGTAAATATTCTTGTTGTAGGACATGTTTCCATTAATTTATCAATATTAGGTGTGTTTGCAAGTTTAACTGCATTTCCTTTTTCTTCTGTATTGATTCCAAATCCATCTAATATCATTAGCATGGTTAGTTTGTCTTTCATTTGCTCTTATTCCTCTCTTCTATTCTTCATAATTTACAATTTTGGCGAACTCATCGGCTTTCAAACTTGCCCCTCCAACTAAACCTCCATCTATATCAGATTTTGTGAATAGTTCTTTGGCATTTGAACTTTTTACACTTCCACCATATTGTATTATAACACATTCTGCTATATTATTTCCATATATTTTTGAAATTTCTTCTCTAATTTTTTTTATTGCATTGTTTGCATCATCAGATGTAGCTGTTTTTCCAGTTCCAATAGCCCATATTGGTTCATATGCAATTATGGTATTTTTGACTTGTTCTGGTTCTAACCCTTCTAATGCTAGTCTTGTTTGCTGTGTAATTTTCTCTATTGCTTTTCCTGTTTCTCTTTCTTCTAGCGTTTCTCCTACACAAACAATTGGTTTTAAATTATTGGCAAAAGCTGATTTTATTTTTTTATTTACAGTTTCATCTGTTTCAGCGAAATATTGTCTTCTTTCTGAATGTCCTATAATTACATATTCTACACCTATTGATTTTAGCATTTTGCCTGATATTTCTCCAGTATATGCTCCGCTTTCTTCAAAGTGCATATTTTGCGCTCCTACTTTTATATTAGTTCCTTGTGCATTTAATAGTACATAAAACAAGTCTGTATATGGAACGCAAAGAATCACTTCATTTGGCGTATTTTTTACAAGTGGTTCTAATTGTTGTATAAAATTTATCGCTTCATCTGGAAGCATATTCATTTTCCAGTTTCCAGCTATTACTTTTTTTCTCATATTACTCTTGTATGAATTCTAAATATTCATACACTCCTTGCATAATATATTTAGGTTTTTAAAAGGTTACCTATAAACTTTTATATAACAATTTTATTTATCTTCTAAGCAATCAATTCCTGGTAGTACTTTTCCTTCTAAGAATTCTAATGAAGCTCCTCCTCCTGTTGATATGTGTGTTATTTTATCTGAAACTCCTGCTTTTTCAACAGCAGATGCCGAATCTCCTCCACCAATTACTGTTGTTGCATCAAGTGAAGCTAAAATTTTAGCTATTTCATTTGTTCCACATGCAAATTTACTCATTTCAAATACACCCATTGGGCCATTCCACATAATAGTTTTTGCATTTTGAAGTACTTCTTTGCATTTTGAAATTGTGGCCGGACCTATATCCATTCCCATCCAACCATCTTCAATTTCATTTGCCTTTACAACTTTACTTTCTGCATTTTCATCAAACGCATTTGCAATTACAACATCTTCTGGCAATATTAATTTTACATTTTTTTCTTCTGCCTTTTTTAATAGTTCTTTTGCTAACTCTATTTTATCATCTTCACATACAGATGTACCAATATTCATTCCTTGTGCTTTTAAAAATGTGTATGCCATTCCACCACCAATTATTAATGTATCGACTTTTTCAAGCAAATTATTGATTACCATTATCTTATCTGAAACTTTTTTTCCTCCTAAAATTGCAACAAAAGGTCTTTCTGGATTATTTAATGCATCTCCTAAGAATTTCAATTCTTTTTCTATTAAAAATCCTGATACTGCTGGTAAAAATTCTGATACACCTGCTGTTGAAGCATGTGCTCTATGTGCTGTTCCAAATGCGTCATTTACATATATTTCAGCAAGGCTTGCAAGTTCTTTTGAAAATTCCTTATCATTTTCTTCTTCTCTTTTATCAAATCTTACATTTTCAAGTAAAACTACTTCTCCTTCCTTCATATTACTTGTAAGTGTTTTTGCGCTTTCTCCTATTATATCACTTGCAAGTTTTACTTCTATTCCAAGTTCTTTTGAAAGTTCTTTTTGAACTGGCTCAAGTGAAAATTTAGGATTTACTTCTCCTTTTGGTCTTCCTAAATGAGAGCATAATATTACTTTAGCATTATGCTCTAATAAATATTTTA
Source organism: uncultured Clostridia bacterium (assembly GCA_947624405.1). GTDB lineage: Bacteria > Bacillota > Clostridia > TANB77 > CAG-508 > JAAWPK01. Next base: position 9,756 of record CANQKB010000026.1, on the reverse strand, counting down.
TTGTTGGAAGTGCCCCAACTATTCTTCTCGTATCTGTAATATTTCCGTTTTCGTCTTGTGGTACATTGAAATCACACCTAACTAATACTTTTTTTCCTGTAACATCAATGTCCTGTATTGTTTTTTTACTCATAAACTATTCCTCCTAACAAATGTTATATTCTAGCTACAGTATAAAAATTATTTTTTCCATATAGCTAGTAAATTTTCATTCTAGATACGCTAAAAATTGGAGCTAAAAAACTCCAATTTTTACAATTATTTTACTTGTTTGAAATATATATTGCTAAATCTACTAATTTATTTGAATAACCCCATTCGTTATCATACCAAGCAACTAATTTTACAAAAGTATCTGTTAATGCAATTCCTGCTGTTGCATCAAATATTGATGTATGACTATCATGTATAAAATCTGATGATACAACTGGATCTTCTACATATTCCATAATACCTTTCATTTCATTTTCTGTTGCTTTTTTAATTACTGCACATATTTCTTCATATGTTGCAGGCTTTTCTAAGTTACAAGTTAAATCAACTACTGATACATCTGTTGTAGGTACTCTAAATGCCATTCCTGTAAGTTTTCCATTAAGTGATGGAATAACTTTTCCAACTGCTTTTGCAGCACCTGTTGATGATGGAATAATATTATATGATGCTGTTCTTCCACCTCTCCAATCTTTTTTAGATGCTCCATCAACTGTTTTTTGAGTTGCTGTTATTGAATGAACTGTTGTCATTAGTCCATCTTTAATTCCAAAATTGTCATTGATAACTTTTGCTAATGGTGCTAAGCAGTTTGTTGTACATGAAGCATTTGAAATTATATTCATTGATGGATCGTAACTATCGTTATTTACTCCCATTACAAACATTGGTGCATCTTTTGAAGGTGCACTTATAATTACTTTTTTTGCACCTGCTTCTAAGTGTGCATTTGCTTTTTCTATTGTTGTGAATACTCCTGAACATTCAAGAACTATATCAACTCTATCAGCACCCCATGGTACATTTTTTGGATCCATTTCGTTATATACTTTTATTTCTTTTCCATTTATTGTTAATGTGTTGCCTTCTCCCTTTACTTCACCACTAAATTTACCATGAATTGTATCATATTTTAACATGTATGCCATGTAGTCTGCTGCGATGAATGGGTCATTTATTGCAACAATTTCTACTTCTCCTTTCTCAAGTGCAGCTTGGAATGTAAGTTTTCCTATTCTTCCAAATCCATTAATTCCTATTTTAACTGACATAAAAATTCCTCCTTTTTTACTATTTTTCCCAATAGTAATATTTTTATTAATTCGATATTATTTTATACTAAATATTTTAACTTTGCAAGCATTTTATAGAGGAATTTATTTTTTACTTGTAACAGTTCAGCGAATTTTAGAAAAAGCCTGAAAATAGTTGTTTTGAAATGAACGCGTAAGCGACCAAACGAGCGAAGCGAGTGCGAATTGGAGCAATCGACATATTAAAATATAATTTGGAGATTGCGACACCAAGTGAATGTAAAAACAACTATTTTCAGGCTTTGCAATTATTTATATAAAAAATTACTGAACTGTTACTTTACTGTATCATCTTTAATATAATATTTTGTTCCAAGCATTTTATCTGGCAAATATTGCTGTTCCACAAAATGTCCTGGAAAATCATGAGGATACTTATAGCCTTGTCCATATCCAAACTCAGACATTCCGTGAAGCAGGTGCATTTCTAATATGCATAGGAATTGTTCCAGTATCCTTCGTATTAACATCAGCTAATGCCTTATCAATTGCCAAATATGCACAATTAGATTTAGGTGAAGTTGCAACATAAACTGTAGCTTCTGCAAGTATTATCCTAGCCTCTGGCATCCCAACCATATTAACAGCCTGCATTGCAGAAGTTGCAACAACAAGTGCATTTGGATTTGCCATTCCAACATCTTCAGCAGCAGCAATCACAATTCTTCTTGCTAAAAAAACTGGATCTTCACCACCAGCTAATGCTCTCGCCAAATAAAATATTGCAGCATCTGGATCACTGCCTCTCATAGACTTTATAAATGCACTTATATTATCATAATGACTATCTCCATTTTTATCAAATATAACCTTCCTATTTGAAACACTTTCTTTTGCTATTTCATCGGTAATTGTAACATATCCATTTGCATCCATTTTAGTTGTCAAAACTGCAACCTCTAATCCATTTAAAGCATGTCTTACATCTCCATCGGCAGTCTCTGCTATTTTTCTCAATGTGCTATCTTCTATCTTCACATTAAAACTTTTCAACCCATTTTCACTTTGCAATGAATTTTTCAAAATTTTAAAAACATCGTCTACACTCAAAGGCTCCAATTTACATACCATTGACCTTGAAATTAAGGCTTTGTTTACTTCAAAATATGGATTTTCTGTTGTTGCTCCAATTAAAATAACTGTTCCATTTTCAACAAAAGGTAATAAAGCATCTTGTTGAAGTTTATTAAATCTATGAATCTCATCTATAAATAATATACATCTTCCAGATGGATTCATAAGCAAATTTTGTGCTTCCTCAACAACTTGTTTTATATCTCCTACACCAGATGTAACTGCATTTAATCTATAAAATTTATTTTTTGTTGTATTGCTTATAACTTTTGCAAGCGAAGTTTTTCCACATCCAGGTGGTCCCCATAAAATTATACTTGATAACCTATCAGCTTTGATTGTCCTATATAAAATCTTATCTTCTCCTAGAATATGCTCTTGTCCTACGTATTCATCTAATGTTTTTGGCATCATTCGATATGCCAATGGTTTGTCTAGTTCCATATTTCCTCCAACTTAATTTCTATTCAATATTGCAAGCCCACGTTTGATAATTTCTTCTACAGTTAAAGCTTCTAACTTTTCTTTTTCAAAAGCCTTTTCAATTTCTTTTTTATTATATCCTAAAACTTGAAGTGCAGAAATTGCATCAGCTACGTTTTCATCTACATTAACTATAGCTTTGCTTTCTTCTTTTTCTTCTAATTCAACTTTCTTTAATTTATCTTTTAGCTCAATAATCATTTTAGCTACTGTTTTTTTACCAAGTCCAGGGATTTTTGTTAACCTTGCTTCATTATTTGTTATAACAGCAACTGCAAATGATTGTGGATCAATATTTGCAAGTATTGCTAATGCTGATTTTGCTCCTATTCCACTGACTGACAGCAAAAGTTCAAACATATTTAGTTCTTCACTCGTCAAAAATCCATATAAGCTAATATTATCTTCTCTTACATGATAATGTGTATGTACTTTTACTGTATCTCCTATACTTCCAAGCTTGTCCATAGCGTTTTGTGCCATATATATTTTATAACCTATTCCATTTGCTTCTATTACTACACTATCATTTAACTTCATTTCCAAATTTCCTTTTATATATGCATACATTCTTCTCACTCCTAATTAAAATATTTACTTATTTGATTTAACTCTTCAAAATTACTTTGTCTTAATATCTCATAAGTAATGATTGCAACAGAATTTGATAAATTTAATGAACGCAAATCACCAATCATCGGTATTCTTATTGTGTTATCTATATATTTTTGCAAAAGTTCTTCTGGTAATCCTTTGGTTTCCTTGCCATATAATACAAAAACTTCATCAAATCCACTATAATCAACTTCTGTATAACAATGTTGTGCCTTTGTTGTAGCAAAATACATATGATTTTCTTCTGGTTTGTATTTATCTAAAAATGCATTTAAGGATATATGTTCTTCTATTTCTAACTTATCCCAATAATCTAACCCTGCACGTTTTAAATATCTATCTGATATACTAAATCCAAGTGGATGCACTAAATGTAGTTTCGAACCTGTTGCAGCACATGTTCTTGCTATATTCCCTGTATTTTGTGGTATTTCTGGTTCTACCATTACTATATTTAATTTCACTTTAACTTCCTCCTATTATAACATCATCACACAAACAAATTTATTACAATACCACTAAATGCTCCTAATATGTATAATACAACAATTATAGCTATATTTTCTTTTAAATTTTTATTTATTTTAAATAGCATTAGTGTACCTGCTCCAGCATTAACTAAAAGTCCTGCAATAAGTGAACCGAATCTTATAATATTTGACAAATACAATTCCGTAATAATTACTGATGAGGCACAATTTGGTATCAAACCAATCAAAGCTGAAAAAATAGGTTCAAAAAATTTCGTATTTGCCATAAGATTTTTAAGAGTATCTTCTCCAATAATATTTACCAATATGTTTACAACTAAAGTTAATATAAATATATATGCAAATATATTTAACGTATGATGGACAGCAGATTTAATGATTCCCTTCTCACAATGGCAATTATCTTCCTCGCATAAATCCACTATTTTTTCTTCTTCTTTATCTTTTCTTCTTACAATAAAATCAATCAAAAATCCATAAAACATACCAAGTACAAATTTTATTGCAAGTATTCCAATTATCAATTTTATTGATACAGCTTCTGATATCAATATTGGTAACATTTCATCAGATGTTGACAAATACACCGAAATTAAAGTTCCCAAACTAATTATTCTAGCCGCATAAAAATTTGTTGCAGCAACAGAAAAACCACATTGTGGAAATATGCCAAGAAGCCCTCCAACTGCAGGGCCAAATTTTCCAGATTTTTTTATTTTTTCTTTTGAACTATCACTTATTTTATGTTCTATATATTCCATAATTAAATATGCAATAAATAAAAATGGCAATAGTTTCAAACTATCTAAAATAGTATCATTTAAAATTTCTAACATTACCTCTCCATTCATCACAATATAGTAACTATTGTATATGTTATTATTCCTATACTTTCAATCACAAATAAATTTAATGTATTTGAAGCAAATAGATTACCCGTTGCCTCGATTACTCCTTCTAAATCTCCATTTAATTTACCATGATACTTTTGAGATTCCACGAAAGTTATAAGTTCTGGTATACTTGTTACAATTCCTAAAATCACCCCTACTATATATTGTGGCACATTAAAATCTCTACACAAAATTTCTAATGAATCTCCTAATAAATTTCCTATTAAAAATAGAGCACAACCTACAAGAGCTAATTGTATAATAGTTATAACTTCTTTCTTCTTTTTGTGTTTTATCCACCTTTTTTCTTCTGTAATTTTCTTTACTTCTTCACTTCTAATTTCCTTTGTATTATATACTTTATAGGCATTTGCTCTTACTTTATAAAACAAAGCAAATGCACATATAAATACTGGAACAATAATAATATTAGTTTCAAATTCAAACATCACCATTACTGCTGGAATTAATATTGTTATAAATACTAGTATCAACTCTGTTTTTATAGCCCTATTTCTTAATTCTTTTTGATTCTTATTTAACATTACAGACACCCAATATTGAACTACATTTATTAAATTGGAACTAAAAATATTATATATACTAGTACTAAGTAATCCTTGTAATGATGAGAAAAATACCGTAAGTAGTTCAGGCATTGATGTTGCAACCCCTGCAATATTACCAACTGCTTTGGGTGTTAAATCTAAAATTTCTGCAATTTTTCTAAGTAATTTTACAAGTATTTCCTTTGAAATAAATACAACTATCAACGCCAAACCTATACATTTCACTATTTCTACTAAAAGATCCATCTAACCACCTATTATTATTATTTCCTTTGTATATATTCTGTATTCTTTATTGAAGTTCTTTTATTCTTTTTTCTACTGTTTTTAACATTTCTTTATACTTTTCTAGTTTTTCTTTTTCTTCATCAATTTTAGCTTTAGGTGCTTTTTCTACAAATCCTTTATTAGCTAACATTTTACTAGCTCTTTCAACTTCCGCTTCTAATTTTTTCTTTTCTGCATCTAATCTTTCTAGTTCCTTTTTCACATCAACTAATTCTTCAAATGGAATAAATACTTCTATTCCATCTTGGACAATTGATACTGCATTTTCTGGAATATCCTTTTTATCTTCTTGAACTATTATTTTTTCTGCATATCCCAACTTTTCTAAGAAACTTGAAGTTTCTTTGATTAATTCTTGATATTTACTTGTTACAAATATTAATTTTGTCTTTTTACTTGGAACCACATTCATATTAGCTCTTATGTTTCTAATATTTACGATTATACTCTTAATAAGTTCTACATCTTTTTCTTCTTTTTCATATGCAAACTTTTCTTTTATTTCTGGCCACTTTTCAAGCATAATACTTTGTTCTTTTTTTATCTCAAGTTCATCATATATCTTTTCTGTTATAAATGGCATAAATGGATGTAGTAATTTAAGCACTGTAACTAAAACATAATTCAATACATATATTGCGGTATTCTTTGACTCACTTTTCTCATCATATAATCTTGGTTTGCACATTTCTATGTACCAATCACAATATTCACTCCAAATAAAATCGTATATTTTCGTTGCCGAAATTCCCACTTCATATTTCTCAATATGATTTGTTACCTCTTTTACAAGTTTATCTAACTTGTTTAATATCCACTTATCTTCTATGTTTAATTCTTCTTCTTTGTAATTTTCCAAAGCTTTTTTATCTGTATTAGCCAAAACAAATTTAGAAGCATTCCATATTTTATTTGCAAAGTTCTTAGCACTTCCTGCTTTTTCTGCAGAATATTTTACATCATTTCCAAGTGTCATATTCTGTACCAATGAAAATCTTAAACTATCTGCTCCAAATTCCTTTATTATCTCCATTGGGTCAATTCCATTACCCAAACTTTTAGACATTTTTCTTCCCTGTGCATCACGTACTAATCCATGCATAAATACTGTATCAAAAGGTATCTTTCCAGTATATTCTATGCTTGAGAAAATCATTCTTGCAACCCAGAAGAAAATTATATCATAAGCAGTAACAAGCGTACTTGTTGGGAAAAAGTATTTAAAATCCTCTGTCTTTTCAGGCCACCCCATTGTTGAGAAAGGCCATAAAGCTGAGCTAAACCAAGTATCTAATGTGTCCTCATCTCTATCTAAATGCTTACATCCACATTTTGGACATTTTTCTGGCATTTGACTTTCAACTACAATTTCTCCACATTCTCTACAATAATATGCTGGTATTCTATGTCCCCACCAAATTTGTCTTGATATACACCAATCTTTTATATTTTCCATCCAATGAAAATATGTTTTTTCAAATCTATCAGGCACAAATTTAATCTTACCTTCTTTAACTACTTCTATCGCTGGCTTTGCCAATTCATCCATTTTCATAAACCATTGCATAGAAATCCTAGGCTCAACAGTATTATGACATCTATAGCATTTCCCAACATTATGTGTATAATCTTCTATCTTCTCAAGAACTTCTAATTCTTGCAAATCTTTTACAATCTCTTTTCTAGCTTCGTAAATATTCATTCCTTTATACTTTGATACTAAATCTAGCATTATATTTTTTTCATCGAATACTTCTATTTGCTCTAATTTATGTCTTATACCTGTTTCGTAATCATTAAAATCATGTGATGGCGTAATCTTTACTGCACCTGTTCCAAATTCCTTTTCAACAAATTCATCAGCAATTATTGGGATTTCTCTATTTACAATTGGAACCACTACTGTTTTTCCTATCATATCTTTATATCTTTCGTCTTCTGGATTTACTGCAACTGCTGTATCTCCAAGCATAGTTTCTGGTCTAGTTGTTGCAACTGTAACATATTCTTTTTTATCCTTTGTATAATATCTAATATACCAAAGATGTGAAGCTTCTTCTTCTTCTTCAACCTCTGCATCTGATAAAGATGTATGACAATTAGGGCACCAATTTATCATTCTATTACCCTTGTAAATTGCACCTTTTTTATACATATTTATAAATACATGTTCTACAGCTTTTGATAGTCCCTCATCTAAAGTAAATCTCTCTCTTGTCCAATCACAGCTACAACCTAATGATTTTAGCTGTTTTGTTATTGTACCACCATATTCGTGTGTCCAAGCCCATGCTTCTTCAAGGAAAGCATCTCTGCCTATTTGTTCTTTTGTCTTTCCTTCTTTTTTCAATTTTTCAACTACTTTAACCTCTGTTGCAATAGCTGCGTGGTCTGTTCCTGGTATCCAAAGAGTATTAAACCCTCTTAATTTTTTGTATCTAATTAATATATCTTGAAGTGTCATAACAAGTGCATGACCCATATGTAATTTACCTGTAACGTTTGGTGGTGGTATAACTATTGTATATGGTGTTTTTGTCTTATCTACTTCTGCTCTAAAATATCCTTTTTCATTCCAATTTTTATAAAGTTCTTCTTCAAATTCACTTGGATTATATTTATCTAACATATTCATCACTCCATAAATTAATTATATTCTTTGCAAACACTTCTGTTAATTAACTTGCACCACATTTGTATCTATTGCCTCATTATTATCTTGTGTGTTATTATTTGTAACTGTATTATCTTGCATTACATTATTATTTTTCTCTTCTACTACATTGTTATCTTGAGATTGATTATTTTCTGGCACTACAGTATTATTTTGTTCTACTTTGTTTTCTTCTGGTGGTTCTGGTTTTACCTCTGGCTCCTGATTATTATCTGTTGGTTCAACTGGGGTATAATTTTTCCATGGATTATTTACATCTGGATCTGTCGGATCCCAATCTCTTACAGCTTCTTGCTCTCCTATTTTTTGTGCTGTAGGTTTTCCAAGTGGTCCTGGTGAAGCATCTTGATAAAATTCTACCATCGTTCCCGATACACAATTATCATATATCCACTTTGCATCTGCAACAGAAAGTCTTACACACCCTAGTGAGGCTGATGTACCAAGTTTATCATATTCCCACCACTCAAGCGAATTTTTACTTTTTTGTGCATAAGGTACAGAATGAAACAAAATTTGCCCTGTTATTCTGCAAGCATATTGACCATATACATTTCCGCACTAATAACCTCCACGTATATTTATCTGACATCCCATATACTCCACTTGTTGGTGTATCTCTTCCAACAGAACATACCATAGCTTTTATAGGTTCTGTGTATTTTCCACTGTTACCTTTTTTATACACTGTCACGACATTTGCCTGATTATTTACCTTAATATAATATGGAGCCTCCACTTTTGGTTCTGGTTTTTCCTCATTTGGTTCGTTTGGCTGTTCAGTATTTGGTGTTTCAGCTAAATTCTTATTTGGCTCTTCTAATTCAACATTTAGCAGATTCTCTTCTTCATTTACATTTTCGTCATTTTCACTAATGAACAATACATCTTGACTATTTATTGCAAAGTTATTATTTTGTACATGTGTTGTTTTATATATTAATATTACTGCTAAAATTACCACTAATACCATTAAAGCTATTATTATTGCAATTATTTTTTCTTCTTTTTTTAACTGTTTTATTGATTTCATTTTTTCCCTTTACAAATTAAAATATATTATTAGTGCTCCGATTAAAGCCATTATAAAGCCTAAGATTTTCAATCCACTTGTAGCTTCATTTTGGTCTCCAAATCCAAAAACTTTTTTTGCTATATCTCTTGCATCATATATAAATATAACTCCTGCTGTACATAATATAAGTCCTATTATTAATAAAATTGTATTCATCATTTCTTTACTTCCTATTTTTCATAATAAGTATATATTATCATTTTTTTGTAAAAAAAGCAATACATAACCACCTTTAAGTTTACTTTTTTATTTAGTTGAATTACAATTCACAGCCAAATTCCGCTAAG
>CANQKB010000025.1 GCA_947624405.1 uncultured Clostridia bacterium | reverse complement strand
GGACAGACTTCCTATTGCGTAAAGTGGCAGAGCTCAGGAACGCTAACCATTAATGGAAAAAGTACAATTGAAGGACGGTGTAAGAGTAGAGGGCGGAGGCGATGTTACAATATTAGATTCAAACATTACGTCTACTGGAAACACCGACTGCTTACAAGTTGGAAATGGAAATACAGTGAGTATAGTTAGATCATATTTATACCAAAGCAGGGGCTCTCATGCGGTAACGCTTAGCCGGCAAAGTATCATCTTTTAGAGTAGATTCTTCTACATTAATAGCTAATGGATACCCAACTATAACCATGTATAATACTCTTGATGCGGTGATTAATGATTCAAAAATAATCAGCCATCAGGATTGCGCTTTCAAAGTTCGGCGACTTCTATAAAGACTTCGAAAATAAACTTACCATTACAGGAAATTCTGTTGTTGCTGGAGGAATAAAACGCTCAACGAGTGTCGCGAGGAACGTTCGGAGCAATAACGCTTTGTTCTGGAGAAGTTAACATACAAGGAAAAACGATTGTATTCGCTGGGTCAAACATCCGTGCTTGCATAGAGCTAGGAATAGGAGGGGCAGAGGTTAAACTGAGCCTTCAAGATGAGTCAAGTCTATTTGCTCGGTCAAGGATGTAACTATACGATCTTTAACATCTCTAGAGCAGAAAATTTCATAATCAATACTGCTGGAGGTATATATTCTAATAGTGGTCTAGTATTCTCCTATGTATCTGGGAGTGAAACATGGTTTAATGAACATATAAAGTTACAACGAGGTACTTTAGGATTTAATGGAGATGACCCGATTGGATCTACCTCACTAGAAGTAGAACAAACGTGGTTGAATCAGCTTAGTAAGACAGTATCTTGGCCTTATCTAGATGATAATTATGACCTACAGTATATGGATGTGGAGTTAGATCATGTGGGTGCAATAAATGCAAGCTGATTGACGTTACGTTACCTACCCATAAATTTTTAAAATTTTTTTATAAAACATTGACTTTTTTTCCATTTTAATAGATAATATATTAGAAGAAAAAAGAAATTCAAAAAGATAGATTACACAATAAAAAATGAAATACCAAAGAAATTATTAAGCTACAAAGGAGGAATAAAGCAATGTATTTATTCAATAAAATAACAGTTAATCCACAGTTGCCTAAAAGAATAGAAGAATTATCAGTCATTGCAAATAATCTATGGTGGTCATGGAACACAGATTTTTTAAAACTATTTAAAATGATAGACATAGATCTATGGGAAAATATAGGAAAAAATCCTATAAAATTCTTAAAAATGGTTCCACAAGAAAAACTAGAAGAATATGCTAAAAATACAGAATTCCTAAAAGAATATGATAGAATTGTAAGCAATTTCCAAGGGTATATATATAGTAAAAATACGTTGTTTTCAAAGAAATTTCCAGAAAACAAAAATGACTTAATTGCATACTTTTCTGCAGAATATGGATTAGACGAAATAATGCAAATATATTCAGGTGGGCTTGGTATACTTTCAGGAGATCATTTAAAAGCAGCAAGTGATTTAGGAGTACCACTTGTAGGAGTTGGACTTTTATATAAAAAAGGATATTTCCATCAAGTAATAAATTATGCAGGAAGACAAGAAAATGTATATAGAGATATAGAATTAGAAGATTTGCCAATAACTAGTGTAAAAAATCAAATGGGTGATGATTTAATAGTAGAATCAAGAATACAAAGAAAAAGACTATATCTAAAAGTATGGCAGGTAAATGTAGGAAGAGTAAAGTTATATTTGCTTGATTCAGATATAGAGCAAAATCTTGACCAAGATTTTAGAGAAATAACAAAATATTTATATGGTGGAGATCAAGAAACAAGAATAAGACAAGAAATAGTACTTGGAATGGCAGGAACAAACCTTCTTGAAAAATTAGGATTAAAACCTACAGTATATCATATGAATGAAGGACACTCTGCATTTATGTTACTAGAACTTGCTAGAGAATTAGTAGAAGAAAAGAAAATATCATTTAGAAATGCCATGAGTATTGTATCTTCAAAAACAGTATTTACAACCCATACACCAGTACCAGCAGGAAATGATATATTCCCAATAGAATTAATGGAAAAATACTTCAAAAATTTCTGGCCAAGACTTGGCATAGAAAGAGAAGAATTTTTAAGACTTGGAATGAATCCAAAAGAAGAATTAGAACCTGGGTTTAATATGGGAATATTTGCACTTAAAATAGCAGGAAAGAAAAATGGAGTAAGTAAATTACATGGAGGAGTTTCAAGAGAATTATTTGGAGATATTTGGCCAGATATTTCGGCAAATGAATCACCAATTGGATATGTAACAAATGGTATACATACATGTACATGGCTTGCACCAAATATGAAAGAGCTATTTAATAAATATTTATCACCATACTGGCAAGATAATATCCATTTGCCACGTACATGGGATAAAATAAATAATATACCAAATGAAGAATTATGGAAAGCACACTATGATAGAAAAGTTAAATTATTAAAATTAGTTAAACAAAATACAATTGCAAGACTTAGAAGAAATGGCATGAGATATGAAGAAATAATGGATATAGTATCAAAACTAAATCCAAATGCATTAACAATAGGATTTGCAAGAAGATTTGCAACATATAAAAGAGGAACATTAATTTTCCGTGATTTAGAAAGGATAACACAAATATTAAATAACAGTAAAACACCAGTACAAATAATTTTTGCAGGAAAAGCACATCCAAGAGATATTGAAGGACAAGATTTAATTAAACAAATACATGAAATTTCCATGAAGCCACAATTTAAAGGAAAAATCTTCTTCCTAGAAGACTATGATATGGGAATGTCGAGATATTTAATTAGTGGTGTAGATGTTTGGTTGAACAATCCAAGACGTCCAATGGAAGCATCAGGAACAAGTGGACAGAAGGCATCAGTTAATGGAGTTTTGAATTTTAGTATTTTAGATGGCTGGTGGGTAGAAGGATACAATAAAGAAAATGGTTGGATAATAGGAAAGAATAAAGATTATGATTCATATGAAGTACAAGATAATGAAGATTGTCAAAGTATATATGATACACTAGAAAACAAAATTATTCCAACATATTACAATATTGCAGAAGGAAAAAATTACTCAGACGATTGGATAAGGCTAATGAAAAATTCAATAACATCAACAGGATGGCAATATAGCACAGCTAGAATGCTTATGGATTATACTCAAAAAATGTATATTCCATTATGTAATTTGTACAATAAATATTATTCAGATTTAGAAAATGTAATAAGATATAATGAATGGTTAGATGACATAAAAAATAGATGGGATAATATAAGAATAATCCAATTAGAAAATTTAAACAATGTAACTATAGATGCGGGAAATACTATTGAAGTTAGATGTAAAGTTGATATACAAGCTATAAATCCTAATAATATATCAGTAGAAGTATATTCAGGAAGAGTTTTGGAAAATGGTACATTAGAAGAAATAAAGATAACACCAATGGATCCTGTACCAAAAGAAGAAAATGTATATAGAGCTAAGATTACTCTTTCTTCAGGAGGAAATTATGGATATACATTTAGGATAATGCCAAAACATGAAATGATATATGATGTACAAAATTTGAATTTGGTTAAATGGATGACAGAAGAAATGCAACATGAACCAGAACCAGAGCTAGTTGCAGAAGAAAACAAAAAAGAAGAAGATACAGAAATACTTGAAAACACAATTACTTCAAATGAAAGTATAACAGAGGAAATAATACCAGAAGAAGTTGTACAAAGTGACACATTAAAAGAAATATTGTCATCAGAAATAACTAATGAAGAAAATAATGAAATGAGCCAAACAACAAATGAAAATAATCAAAAAGAGACAGTAACAAATACTTTATAATTTTTTGTAATGAAGATAAGTTTATTATAATAATATAATAAATAACAAAGGAAAAAGGGAGGTGCAAAATGGTAATACCAGTTATAAATTTAACACAACCATTTACTGCCATTCTTTGCTTAGCAGCGGTAATATGTGCGATTTTTTTAGGACATGAAATAAAAAGAGCAGTAGTTCCAGCAATTGCTTTAATAATATGTTTACTTTTGTTAGTAATGCATACATTACAATTATTCGTATGGACAGATACATATATAATATATCAAAAAGTGTTATCTATATCAATTGTGCTAGACTTTGGATTTGTTTTAATGACATATATGTCATATTTGTGGATAGATGATATAGAAGCTAAATATAGGAATAAAAAGAGTATTGATAATAGCCTAGATTGGTTCTGGAACAAAGTTGTTTAATTAAAATATAAAATAAACCTAAAAAGCACAGTAATAAATTATTTACTGTGCTTTAAAAATGGAAATAATATATGGAGGAAAAATGGGAAAATTAATAGTAATAGATGGTACAGATGGTAGTGGAAAAGAAACACAGATGAAAATGTTGCAAGATAAATTGAATAAAAAAAATATAGAATTCAAAAGAGTAGATTTTCCAAATTATAGTTCAGAATCGTCAAGCTTGGTAAAGATGTATTTAAATGGAGATTTTGGCACAGATGCACAAAAAATAAGCCCATATGTAGCATCAACATTTTATGCTGTAGATAGATATGCAACATATAAAAAAGAATTAGAAGAGTATTATCAAAATGGAGGATTAATATTAGCAGATAGATATACAACAGCTAATATGGTACATCAAGCTGGAAAAATAAAAAATGATGATGAGAGAAAAAAATTTTTAGATTGGGTATGGGATTTAGAATTTAATATATATAAAATACCAGTTCCAGATAAAATTTTCTTTTTAAATATGCCAATAGAACAAGTTGAAAAACTTATAAAAAATAGAAAGAATAAAATTGATCAAAGTGATGTAAAAGATATACACGAAAGAAATATAAATCATTTAAAAGATAGCTATGAAGCTGCTTGTAAAGTTGCAAAAGATTACTCGTGGGATGAAATTAAATGCGTAAAAGATGGAGTATTAAGAACAATAGAAGATATAGGAGAGGAAATTTTTAGAGAGGTAGAAAAAATATTATAGGTTATGGAAAAAACGCTTAAAAGGAAAATTAGAAAATATGCAAACAAAAAATATATTATTAAAAAGGAAACATTAAAAGATAGGATAAAATATTTTTTTAGTAAACCCAAAATTTTTATACAAAATTACAAGTATAGTGATAATAAAATTAAATTTTTACTAAAAACTTTCTTAAAATCAAAGCTAATAATTGTCTTGCTTGTTCTTTTACTTTGGATAAAGACGATATACTTTTATAGTTTAACGATTTCTGAAGCAAGTTTAAGTAAATTTAATATAACAGGTTTAGATGGAGATTATAATTATGATGTTTTAAACGAACAAATTGAAGGAATAAATTTTTTTGATTACACAAGTTTAATAACAATTATTACTTTATCAATCTCAGTTTTGCCACTTCTTTTTATAAAAAAAGACAAAAATAGATTCAAACGGAGTGATGATATATGAGATCATATTTAGTGTACTTTTATTTATAGATAATGTATATTTTAATTATTCGTCTAATATGTTATCAATTTCGCAAGTAATGTATTTAAAATATGCAGAGGAAATAGGTGGAGCAATAATTTATTTACTAAGCCCTAAACAATTGATATATTTTATTGATATTCTAATACTTTTCTTACTTTGGCATATTGCAAACAAGCCACAAAATGGAGAAAAAGTTAGAAGAATTGTAAGAAATAAGAAAAAACGAAACATTCTAATGGGGTTAATTTGTACTGTTTTAGTACTTTGTATTACATATGGAAAAATTGATAAAGCAGTCTGGGGAATGAAATCAAAGCATTATTCAAAGACTACTCAAGTAGCAATGGGATCAATATATGGCTATCATGTATTTGATATATATAATGAGTTGAATAAAAAAAATACAACAAGATATAAAAAATATGATGATATGATCAAAGATTATGAATATTTAAAAAATTATAATAATGAAAAATTTGAAAAAAATGAAGAAATGTACAATATAGCGAAGCGGAAAGAATGTAATTATATTACAACTTGAATCTGTGCAGAATTTTGTTGTAGATAGGACAATAAATGGAAAAGAAATAACACCTAATTTAAATAGGTTTTTGAAAGAAAACATACAATTTACTGAAATGATATCTCAAAGCTACTCAACAACAGCAGATTCTGAGTATTCTGTAATAACATCAATGTACCCATTAGATAATGGAGAAGCTTTTAGTAGATATGCTGGAAGCATAAATAATGATATTTTGAGTTTGTATAAAAAAGCTGGATATCATACTGCATATATGCATGGAAATGTAAAATCATTTTGGAATAGAAATGCAGTATATCAAAGATGTGGAGTAGATGAATTGGTATTTTTAGATAGTTTTGAAGATAAATCAGAGAAAATAAATAATTATTTGTCTGATGAACTATTTTATAGACAAGCAGTAGAAAAACTTTCAGAATATGATAATCCATTTATGGCATATCTTATTGCAGCATCTTCACATATAGGGTTTGATTTACCAGGTATTCATGATAAATATAGTAAAGTGAGTATAGATGTAGGAGAGGAGCTATTAGGTACATTTTTTGGAAATTACTTAGAAGCAGTAAATTATGCTGATTATGCTTTTGGTATTTTTATAGATGAGCTAAAGGAAAAAGGTATTTATGATGATTTAACATTGATTGTTTTTGGGGATCATAATGGAATGGATATGGATCAAGAAGAAATGCAAAAATTTATAAAACAAGTTAATCCAGAATATAATGAAATTGATGCCAAAATTAATTTCGTAAATGTACTTTGTGGAATGAAAATTCCTGGAATAGAAAGTCAAAAGATAGAATATCCAGTTAGCAAAATAGATATAAAACCTACATTACTTGAAGTTTCTGGAATTGAAGACAATTTCTCTCTTGGAGATAGTATGTTTTCAAATAAAAAAATAGCTTCTATTTCGAATCATGATATAGTAACAGAGAACTATTATTATTGTGATAATAATTGGTATGAGATTGAATCTGGAAAAATTGTTGATGTGGATACTTTAGATGAGAAAACACGATGTAAACTAGCAGAGTATGTATACAATACTGAGCTTGAACTTGAAATTTCTAGTTCTATCTTGATTAATAATTTGTTAAAAAGGTAATTAAAGATTGTTAATGCTTAGGGTTAAAAAGTAATAAAAAATTATAACATGTCAGCGAAATTTAGAAAAAGCCTGAAAATAGTTGTTTTGAAATGAACGCGTAAGCGACCAAACGAGCGAAGCGAGTGCGAATTGGAGCAATCGACATACTAAAATACAATTTGGAGATTGCGACACCAAGTGAATGTAAAAACAACTATTTTACAGGCTTTGCTATTATTTATATAAAAAATTACTGATTGTCTGTTACAAAAAAATTTAAGAAATTTTGAAAAAATTAACAAAAATGTAAAAAAGTATGATACAATAAATACGATAATTTATAATAACAATTTATGGGGGTTAAAATGGAGAAAATAAAGTACAAACGTGTTTTACTAAAGCTTAGTGGAGAAGCACTTGCAGGAAATAACAAAACAGGAGTATACGCAGAAGTAATAGGGAGAATTTGTGATGAGATAAAAAAAATAGTTGACATGGGAGTGCAAGTTGGAATCGTTGTAGGAGGAGGAAATTTTTGGAGAGGCAGATATGGACATCAAATGGAAAGAACAACATCTGATTATATGGGAATGCTTGCAACAGCAATGAATGGGTTAGCACTTCAAGATACATTAGAGGCAAGAGGAGTTAAAACAAGGCTTCAAACAGCAATAGAAATGAGACAAATTGCTGAACCATATATAAAAAGAAAGGCTACTAAACATTTAGAAAGAGGTAGAGTTGTAATTTTTGCTTGTGGAACAGGTAATCCATATTTTACAACAGATACGGCAGCAGCACTTAGAGCAGCTGAAATTGATGCAGAAGTAATGTTGCTTGCAAAAACTATAGATGGAGTATATTCA
Source organism: uncultured Clostridia bacterium (assembly GCA_947624405.1). Classification (GTDB taxonomy): domain Bacteria; phylum Bacillota; class Clostridia; order TANB77; family CAG-508; genus JAAWPK01. The sequence continues at coordinate 7,945 of CANQKB010000025.1, read as the reverse complement.
GCAGATCCAAAATTAGATAGTACAGCAGTAAAATATGATAAAATATCATATATTGATATTTTAAATAAAGATTTAAAAGTAATGGATTCAACTGCAACATCACTATGTAGAGATAATAATATACCAATACGTGTTTTTGGAATAGATGATCCTGAAAATATTGTAAGGATTATAAAAGGAGAAAACATAGGAACTGTGGTAGAATAAAAGGAGGAGAAATAATGGATTTTAGTAATATTGAAGAAAAGATGGATAAAACAATAAGTGTTTTAACCGAAAATTTCGCAGAAGTAAGAGCAGGAAGAGCAAACCCTGCAATACTTAATAAAGTTAAGGTAGACTATTATGGAGTGCCAACACCAATTAGCCAAGTAGCAGGAATATCAGTTCCTGAAGCAAGATTAATAGTTATACAACCTTGGGATATGAGTATTTTAAAAGAAATAGAAAAAGCAATACTTGCATCTGATATAGGAATTACACCAAATAATGATGGAAAGGTTATAAGACTTGCTTTCCCTGAATTAAATGAAGAAAGAAGAAAAGAAATTGTAAAAGATATAAAAAAAGTTGCAGAAGAAGCAAAAGTTTCTATTCGTTCAATAAGAAGAGAAGGATTAGACAATGCAAAAAAAGAACAAAAAGATGGAAACATAACAGAGGATGATTTACATTCAGCAGAAACACAGATTCAAAAATTAACAGATAAGAAAATAGAAAAAATTGATGAAATACTTGCTACAAAAGAAAAAGAAATTATGAGTGTATAATATGGGCAAAATAGGGAGGAAGTAAACATGGCACTACCTGAACATATTGCGATAATAATGGATGGAAACAGAAGATGGGCAAGAGAGCATAATTTGAGTATCAAACTTGGGCATAAAGAGGGAGCAGAAGCACTTAAAAGAATTTCAAAATATGCAAATAAAATTGGAATAAAATATCTAACAGTATATGCTTTTTCAACTGAAAATTGGAAAAGAAGCAAAGAAGAAGTAGGAAATCTTATGCAACTTTTCAATGTTTATTTACATACAGTTATAACAACAGACAATACAGAAAATGTTAGAATAAAAATATTAGGTGATAAGAGTGTATTATCTAAAGCATTACAAAAAAGTATCAAAGAAGCTGAAGAAAGAACTAAAGATAATACTGGACTCACACTTTGTATTGCTCTTAATTATGGAGGAAGAGATGAAATAACAAAAGCAGTTCAAAAAATTGTTAATGATACTGTAGATAATAAAATAAATATAAATGATATAAACCAAGATTTGATATCTAGTTATCTTTATACTAAAGGTATACCAGATCCAGATTTATTAGTTAGAACAAGTGGAGAAATGAGAACAAGTGGATTTTTGCCATGGCAATTAGTATATACTGAATTTGTATTTGTAGAAAAGTATTGGCCAGAATTTGATGAAAAAGATTTAGATGAAGTTATAGAAATTTACGAAAAGAGAAATAGAAAATACGGAGGAAAATAAACCCTATGGATATAAAAAGGATTTTGACAACTGTGATAGGATTACCAGCAGTTGTGGCATTATTAATTTTTGGTAATGCCATGGTTATAGATGTCTTTTTTGCTATTGTTGCAATAATTAGTATAAAAGAATATTATGAAGCCTTTGAAAAGGGAAAAAAAGCCAAACCTATTAAATGGATAGGTTACTTGGTTGCTACAAGTATTGCAGTATTAAGATTTTTTCATTTGCAGTCATCACTTTTAACTGTTGATGCTGATATGATGAGTATGATGTTCGCAGTGGTGGTATTTGCTGTATTTGTAATATTTTTAAGCATACTTAATTCAGGAATGAAAAAAAACATTGTAGATGGAGCGGTTACGCTTTTTGGAATTATGTATATACCTGTTTTTATAATGTTTTTGCCAATTTTGAGACAAGTTGATAATGGAGATATATTAATTTGGTATGTAATAATTGCAGGTTGGGCAACAGATATATTTGCTTATTTAGGTGGCTGTGCTTTTAATACAAGAAAGCATAAGTTTAGTAGAGTAAGTCCTAATAAGTCAATTGAAGGTTGTGTTTGTGGGACTATAGGTGCAATTGTAATATCACTTGTCTATACAGTGATATGCAATACGTATTTTTATGCAAATATATCATATATATATATAGTATTAGTTTCTTTGGTACTAAGTATTGTAGGGCAAATAGGAGATTTTTCTGCATCAAGTATTAAAAGATACAATGAGATAAAAGATTATAGTAATCTAATACCGGGACATGGTGGATTATTAGATAGGATTGATAGTATTTTGTTTATAGCACCTGTTGCGTATGTGCTACTTATGAATATTTAGGAGGCAAGATGTTAAATATTTTATTTGCAATAGTTAAAACTTTGATTCTACTTGGAATTTTAGTTATTATACATGAAGGTGGACATTTTGTTGTTGCTAAACTTTGTAAAATTAAGGTAAATGAATTTTCTGTTGGTTTTGGCAAAACAATTTGGAGTAAAGAATATAAAAACACAAAGTATTCTCTAAGAATTATTCCCCTTGGTGGTTTTGTTAATATGGAAGGTGAAGAAGAATATTCAGAGGCTGAAGGTTCTTTTAGTAAAGCAAGTTTTCTAAAGAAAATGGCAATCGTGCTGGCAGGACCAGTTGTTAATATTGTTTTTGGTTTACTTATCTACTTTATTTTAATTGCAGTGATGTATGATGTACAAATTGCAATGTCTAGTACGATTGGTTTTATGGGAGCTTTATTTGATAGTGTGAAAATGCTATTTACTGGAGGAGCATCTGTAGATGATTTAGCAGGCCCAGTTGGAGTAGCTACGATTGTTGCACAAACAACAGGAATAGCTGATTTTATATATTTGTTTTCAGTTATTTCTTTATCATTAGGTATTACAAATCTTTTGCCTATACCACCTTTAGATGGAGGTAAGTTTTTAATTTATGTTATTGAGGCAATTAAGAGAAAGCCGTTAAAAGAAGAAACATCATTACAAATACAAATGCTAGGATTCGCATTTATTATTGGTTTATCTATATTTGTAATGTATAACGATATAACAAGAATTGTTTAAGTATAAGATGAACTTTTCAGGCTTTTCAATTAGTTAATTAAAATAAATTTAACTATAACAATATGATTAGATTGGAGAATATAAGATGAAAGCAGGAGCATTTTTAACAAGAATACAGCCTTTGCATAATGGACATCTTGGAATGATTGATAAAGCACTAGCTGAAAATGATAAGGTTGCAATATTAATAGGAAGTACAAATAAATATGGAACATTACGAAATCCATTAAAGATAGAATTAAGACGTGAGATTTTGTTAGAAGCATTAAATGAAAGATATAAAAATGGAGATAGAGATAGGATAATTGTAAAAGAATTGCCAGATTGGTCAATGGAAAATGATTTGCCTTCAAATCCTGAATGGGGAAGGTATCTATATTATAATATTGTATCTGCAGTAGAACAACAGCATTTTTCAATGTATTTTTCAGATGATAGAGCAATTATAGAAGATTGGCTTAGAGATGAAACTGTAAAACATAGAATAGAATTAAAAATCTTTGAAAGAGAAAATATGTTTAATGCAGTATCTTCAACTAAAATAAGACAAGCATTTTTAGATGGAGATAAAGAATACATATACAAAAGTGTGCCGAATGCAGTTTATAGAAGGTTTGATGAAATAAAAAAAATTATATGTGATATAGAGAAAAATCCAAAAGAGGATTATAAAATGGAGGTTTAGATGAAAGTTACAGAGTTTGATTATGTATTGCCAGAAGAATTAATTGCTCAAACTCCAATACAAAAAAGAGATATGTCAAAACTTATGGTATTGGATAGGAAAAAGCAGACCATTGAACATAAGGTTTTTTTAGATGTTATTGACTACTTAAATGCTGGAGATTGTCTGGTTATTAACAATACAAAAGTAATTCCTGCAAGATTATATGGTAAAAAAACAACAGGTGCTAATATTGAATTTTTACTTTTGAAACAAATTGAAGGTGATATTTGGGAATGTATTGTAAGACCAGGGAATAAATTAAAACCAGGTACAGAGGTTATATTTGGAGATGGAATATTAAAAGCAGATGTACTTGATATTTTGGAAGATGGAACTAGAAAAGTAAAATTTAAATATGAAGGAATTTTTAATGAAATATTAGACAAAATTGGACTTATGCCACTTCCACCATACATACATGAGGAGTTAAAGGATAGAGATAGGTATCAAACGATTTATGCAAAGTATGAAGGCTCTGCCGCAGCTCCAACTGCAGGGCTTCATTTTACAGAAGAGCTATTGAAAAAAATAGAGGAAAAAGGGGTACAAATTGCAAGAGTAACTTTGCATGTTGGAATAGGCACCTTTAGACCTGTAAAAGAAGAGAATGTTGAAGAACATAAAATGCATACGGAGCATTTTTATATAAAGCAAGAAGATGCAGATAAGATTAATGATGCAAAGCTTAATGGTAAAAGGGTTATTGCAGTTGGTACTACTTCTTGTAGAGTATTAGAAAGTATTGCAGATACATATGGAATGGTTCATGAAACAGAAGAAGATACAGGAATTTACATATATCCTGGGTATAAATTTAAATGTATAGATGGGTTAATTACAAATTTTCATCTTCCTAAGTCCACTTTGCTAATGCTTGTTTCAGCTTTTGCAGGAAGGGAGTATATTTTGTCTGCTTATAATGAAGCAGTAAAGAAAAAATACCGATTTTTTAGTTTTGGCGATGCAATGATTATTTTATAAAAGATAAAAATAGAAGAGAAATTAATAAAATTTTTCTTCTATTTTTTTATTTTATGCATATATTAATAATAGCATTTAATAAGAAAGGGATAATAAAATGCATATATTAAACTTTATTCCAAGAGAAATAGCATGTGTAATTGAGGAGAATCTGCAGGGACAAGCTGATTATGAAAAAATAGAAGAAATGCGATTTAGAGTAAATAAGCCAATTATTTTGAGACTTTCTGAAAAAGAGATAATCATACCATATATAATAAAACAAGAAGAATTACTCAAAATACTGCAAATAATATGTGATAATTCAATATACACATATCAAAATGAAATATGCAATGGCTTTGTTACTGTAGAAGGAGGCCATAGAATAGGTATAACTGGAGAAGCAGTTTATGAAAATGGAAAGGTTAAAAATATAAAATACATATCAAGTTTAAATTTTAGAATTGCAAGACAAATAGAAGGGGCATCGAATGAAATAATAGAAAAAATATTAGATAAGGAAAATAATAGTGTGTATAATACGTTAATAGTAGGACCTCCAGGAAGTGGTAAAACAACAATTTTGAAAGATTTGATAAAGAAAATAAGTAATGGGATAAAAGAATGTAATTTTTTAGGATTAACAGTTGGAGTGGCAGATGAAAGAGGAGAACTATCTGCAACAAGCCAAGGAATTTCTAGTAATGATTTAGGAATTAGGACTGATGTAATAAATAATTTGAAAAAAAGTATCGCAATAGAAATGATTGTAAGAAGCATGTCGCCACAGGTTATTGTTTCTGATGAAATAGGAAATAGGGAAGATATACAAGCAATAAATTATGCTTTATGTTCAGGAGTAAAGTGCATTTTTACAGCACATGGTAAGGATTACGAAACTTTAAAGTCTAATCCTATATTTAAGGAAATGATTGAAGCAAAACTTTTTGAAAAGATTATTTTTTTACCTAAAAGAAGATGAAAAGCTATGTAAATTAGTATAAGGATAATATAAATTTTGTTCTAAAAAATAAAAAAGTGAATATATATGTTATATGGGGGTTATATGATATTTATAAAATACATAACATTAATGGGTGTATTTCTAAGCACGACAAGTTTAGGAATAACTATAGCCAATAAATACAAATATAGAGCAAATGATTTAAGCATAATTAGGAACATATTGAATATACTCAAAACAAAGATAAATTATACATATGAATCATTACCGAAAATATTTGAAGAAATAGAACAAGAATTTTCATGCGAAGTTGGAAAAATATTTAAAATAGCCAAAGAAAAAATGCAAGAAATGTCAGCAGGTGAAGCTTGGCACTATGCGTTAGAAAATGTACATACAAATATGAATGAAGAAGACATAAGAATACTTAAAAATCTCGAAAAAATGCTTGGTAAAACGAATGTTGAAGGGCAAATTACAGAAATAGAACTTATGGAGAAATTCATTGATAAGCAAATAGAAAAAGCAGAAGAAGAACAAAAGAAAAATGAAAAATTATATAGGAGTTTAGGGATAATATGTGGTATGGCAATAGTGATAATTCTTATATAATGTCATGAGAATGGAGGCGAAACTTTGAATATAGATTTATTGTTTAAAATTGCAGCAATTGGAATATTAGTTGCAGTATTACATCAGGTATTAGTGAGAGCAGGGCGTGAGGATCAAGCGATGATGACAACACTTGCAGGACTTGTAATAGTTCTTACGATGGTGATACAAGAAATTAGTAATTTATTTGATACAGTTAGAACAATGTTTAATTTATAATAGAAAGTTATTTTGCGTATTTGATTTATACTAGAAAGGAATTGGTAAAAATGGAAATAGTCAAAATAGTTGGCATAGCACTAACTGCAGTTATAATTAGCATAATTATAAAACAATATAGACCAGAATTCGCAATATACATATCACTAATTACGAGTACATTAATAATATTTCTATTTGTGGACAAACTGAGCCGGGATAATAACTTTTATAAACGATTTCGCTGAAAAAATTAATGGAAGTAAAGAGTTCCTAAAAATACTTATTAAAATCACCGGAATTGCCATTCTAACGGAATTTGCTGTACGGGATATGTAAAGATTCAGGTGAGAATGCAATTGGCTCAAAAGTGGATTTAGGAGGTAAGGTCATAATCATATCAATGTCAATTCCAATAATTTCTTCGATGTTACAAACTGTTTTAGATATATTGCCATAGAGAAAAATCTATGAAAGGATATACAAATGAAAAAAGCAATTTTCATGATATTAATTTTCATTATTTTAGTAAACAAAAATGTTGTGCTTGCAAGTGATGCAAATGTGATAGATACAGAAGAAATAATACAAGAGCAAGAAGAAGAACTGCGGAATAATGGATTTAATAAATGAAGCACAAGAATATACAGAAGATTCATTTGAAGGAATTGACATGAAAGAAATGTACAAAAATGCTTTATCAGGAGAAATAAAATTAGAAGGTATAACAGGAAGATTAATTAAAATACTTGGAACAGAGGTCGCACAAACAATTAGAAGTCTTGGATACATATTAATTATTATAATAATACATAGCATAATAAAAAGTATAAGTGAAGGAATGGGAAATAGGCAAACAGGTGAAATAACATATTATGTGCAATACATATTAATTGTAACATTGATTATGACAAGCTTTTCAGGGGTAATAGTTTTAATTAAAGATACTATAAACGATTTGGTAGGTTTTATAAATTCATTATTACCAATACTTTTGGCATTAATGATAACAACAGGAAATATGGTAACAGCCTCAACAGTACAACCAGTCTTACTTTTTATAATAACATTTATTGGAAATTTCATAACAACAATATTATTACCATTGGTTTTGATAGGTACTGCACTTGGTATTGTATCAAAAATATCAGATAAAATACAAATAGGGAAATTAGCTAAATTTTTCAAGTCAAGTGTAATATGGGTGCTAGGAATAATTTTAACAATATTTGTAGGGGTTTTATCTATAGAACGGGACACTTACAAGTTCAGTAGATGGACTAACAGTAAAGACAACAAAGGCAGTAGTTACAAGTACAATACCAGTTGTTCGGAAAACTTTTAGGAGAGACAGTTGATGCAGTTTTAGGATGTAGCAATATATTAAAAAATGCAGTAGG
>CANQKB010000024.1 GCA_947624405.1 uncultured Clostridia bacterium | reverse complement strand
GCAATAGCGTATGATAATGCAGAGCATAAGACAGAAACAAGTGATAGTAATAAAAAGACAGTAACGACAAAACAAGTATTAGAGGCACCAACAATAAGCTTTACAACAGAAGGAGCGGCACAAAATTCAACATTTTTAAATCAGTGGTATAATGGAAATGTAAAAGTTACAATAACAGATGGAGCACAATATAGTACAGCAAATAGGATATATTATCAGGTAAATGCAAATGGAACAGTAGGTAGCGAAAGCTACATTGACATAGCATCAGGAAGAAATAATATACAATTTAACTTGAATAAAGATAAAAGTAATACGTTAAATACAGATGGAACATATAGAATTGAGGCATGGACTGCAAATGGAGATACGAAGTCAGCATGTAGTGGAACGAATTTGTTTAACAGAGATGGAACACCACCAAAGATTGATTCAGTTACGTATATTCCTAATGATGTTAATAAAATAGAAGTATGTGTTTCTGCTAGTGATGGAAATGGCAGTGGACTTTATTGTTACAACTTCTATGACCGTAAGGACGAGAGAAGCTTGTCTTTAAGAAATAACCATCGGTTTTCTTTGTGACCTCTCTACAGGATGCAGAAACATAAATTTGACGGCGTTTGATGTAGCTGGAAACCCATCCTCCGTTTCAATGGACATTTCGCGTACGAAGCAGTACGTTTATCAGAGATACAGCATTGCGAATGCTTTCAATTACTACGTTAATGTAGAGTGTTCTCCATTATCCGAAGACTTCACATTGATAGATAGGGAACTGGTCATACCGTGCTCAACGGATTGTTACGAACTGCGCACATGGTGGGGGCTAGGCGGATTTCTCGGAATAGGTCGTCGCGAGGATACGCCATGGCATCTAACTTGCTTCGGGTCGGGTAGGTCGTCACTAGGTTTTAACAAAAAATTTAAGACAACGGACACTTTTCTATGCACACTAGAACATGGAGGAACTGCAGGAACCTTGTGTATAACTTATCCACTTTCAGAAATTACCAATCAGACAGTCACATTTGATTCCTGTAACTATTGCTTCCAGGCTGTAGAGGTGTACTACAACATGGACTGCAGCCAGTGTATCTTTCTGGCCAACAAGTTAGGCTGCTATGTAGCCCCAGATTGCTCTGTAGTGACTTACCCTCAAGCTTGCAAAGTCGCTCTGTCTGTAGATCCAGTACGGAGAAGCTTCCTTGCGTTTGAAGGTTTGGGTGCCTAACGAACTGAAATTACCCACACTAGTGATGTGCGCGGCACCAACCGAGTGGCTTACGTATTGTCACGAAGTTGCAATGAATGATTTTTGTGGAGAAACTTTTAGAGCAGGAAAATTCCGTTATAACTACCTATGCACTTCTTAATCTGCTACTAAATATATAACTCAACCACATTTCTCTTGACAACAGGGAAATGTGGTATTATAATATAAATTGTTAGCCGTAACTAACAAATTTAAAAAAGATAATTTGAAAGTAAATAAACTTTCATTTCTGTGTTTTAGGAAAAGCAGGAAAGGAATGAATTTTAAAATGATAACAAAAGCACGGAGAAGAATATTTAAAAAATATGTATATTCTTCAAAAACAAAATGGAAACATAAGAGTAACAGATATTGCAAACAAAATGAACTGTTCAAAACCTAGTGTAAATAAAGCAATATATAATTTAAAAGATAATGGACTTTTAAATTATGAATCTTATGGAACAATAGAATTAACGAAAGAAGGAGAAAATCTTGCAAAAAAAATATTGGAAACATATGACATTGTTTATTTGTTTTTGAAAGAAGTGTTAAATCTAACGGAAAATGATGCTTCGATAGAAGCAGAAAAAATAAAATCAGTAATGACGGATAATACGATAAATAATTTGGCAAAATACGTACATAAGGAATTAGGTATGAATGATTTAAATTGTGACTATGATATTAACCAAGAAAGATGTAGAGAATGTGCTAGAAGAAAAAATGGGAAATAGGCACATTTTTAATATAAATTGAAAAAGATACAATTTGAAAATTAAATCAATTTTGTATTTTTGAAATAATATAGAGAGCTAAGAAGAAAGAGGTAAAAGATATGTTATTACAAATAAAGGATTTATATGTAAATGCAGAGGATAAGGAGATTTTAAAAGGAATTGATTTAGAGATAAATAAAGGAGAAATACATGTCATAATGGGACCAAATGGTTCTGGAAAAAGCACTACTGCCAATGCTATTTTAAATAATCCAGAATATAAGAAAGTGGCAGGAAGTATAACTTTTGATGGAGAAGATATAACAAATGCAAAGACAGATGAAATTGCAAGAAAAGGTGTATTTATGTCTTTTCAATTACCAGAAGAAATCACACGGAGTATCAGTTACAAATTTTTTGAAATATGCAAAAAATAAAGTGACAGGTAAACCAGTGAAAGTATTTGCATTTAAAGAAGAGCTTGAAAAGTATATGAATGAATTAAATATGAATCCTAAAAATATGGAAAGAAGCTTGAATGTGGGCTTTTCAGGAGGAGAAAAAAAGAAAAATGAAATATTGCAAATGTTAGTACTAAATCCAAAACTTGCGATTTTAGATGAGACTGATTCTGGGCTCGATGTAGATGCAATTAATACTGTTTCAAAAGGAATAGATATGTTTAAAAATAAGGAGAATGCAGTTTTGATAATAACTCATAATACGAAGATTTTACGCAATTTAAAGGTAGATTATGTTCATGTTTTAGTTAATGGTAAAATTGTTAAAACAGGTGGAGCAGAGCTTGCAAAAGATATTGAGGATAATGGATATAGTAAATATTTAAAATAAACAAGCCACCCTGATAAGAGGGAGGCTTGCTTAGGAGTCAGCGGGTGGCAGAAATGAATCTGCACAACCCACCGATGGCTTCAAAGAGTGTTCCAAATATAAAGGCACACACGAAGCCACTGAAGAGAGTTATAATCAACGCCACATAGATAATGGCGTCAATGGTTTTCTTCTTCATACTCTCCCTCCTTTCTCAAAAAAAGCAGTCAACGTGTTACATAATTATTATAGCATGATTTGATTATTCAGTCAATTTAGAAGGAGAGAAAATTGATGTAGGGATATTCTTGGAAATGTTACCTGCACTTTCTAAATTAATTATCTAGAAAGGAATGATTTAATTACATGAAAAAAAAGAAGCTAGAAGAAATAAATAGAAATATCTATGATATAAAAAATAAAGATGAATACGAATTTAAAATCCAAAAAGGTTTAACACGAGAAATAATTGAAGAAATTTCAAAGCAAAAAAATGAGCCAGAATGGATGAGAGATTTTAGGTTAAAGGCTTTAGATGTATACAATAGTTTAGACCTTCCTACATGGGGACCAGATTTATCTGAGCTTGATATGAATGAAATTGCAACATATGTAAGACCAAAATCAAAATTAAATTCTTCATGGGAGGATGTACCAGAAGATATTAAAAATACCTTTGATAAGCTTGGAATACCAGAAGCAGAAAAAACTTCTCTTGCTGGAGTTGGTGCACAATATGATTCTGAAGTTGTTTATCACAGTATGAAAGAAGAATTAATTAAGCAAGGGGTAATATATACAGATATGGAAACAGCAGTAAGGGAGTATCCAGATTTAGTTAGAATCCACTTTATGAAATGCGTGCCAGTAAATGATCACAAGTTTGTAGCACTTCATGGAGCAGTATGGTCAGGTGGTTCATTTGTTTATGTGCCAAAAGGAGTAAAGGTAGATATACCACTTCAATCATATTTTAGGTTAAACTCACCAGAATCAGGGCAGTTTGAACATACTTTAATTATTGTTGACGAAGGAGCAAGTTTACATTTTATTGAAGGATGTTCTGCACCAAAGTATAACAAAGTGAATCTTCATGCAGGATGTGTTGAGCTTTTTGTAAAAGATAATGCATATTTAAGATATTCTACGATAGAGAATTGGTCAAAAAATATGTTAAATCTTAATACAAAAAAAGCATTAGTTGGAAAAAATGCAAAGGTGGATTGGGTATCTGGTTCATTTGGCTCTAAAATCTCAATGCTTTATCCAATGAGTATTTTAAATGGAGAAGGTGCAAAAACAGAGTTTACTGGTATATCTTTGGCAGGAACAGGACAAAACCTCGATAATGGGTTTAAAGTAGTTCATAATGCAAAAAACACATCGAGTGTAGTAAATAGCAAGTCAATTTCAAAAAATGGTGGAAAGTGCACATATAGGTCACTTGTGAGGATAAATGAAAATGCAAAAAATTCTAAGTCTTCAGTATCTTGTGAGTCTTTAATGCTTGATGATATTTCTATATCAGATACAATACCAGTAAATGATATTAGAACTGATGATGTGGAGTTTTCACATGAAGCAAAGATTGGAAAGATTAGTGATAAAGCAATATTTTATTTGATGAGTAGGGGATTAACAGAGGAAGATGCAAAAGCTATGATAGTACGAGGCTTTGCTTACCCTATATCAAAGGAACTACCAGTAGAATATGCAGTTGAGATGAACAATTTAATTAATCTTGAGTTAGAAGGAGCTATTGGATAATGATAAAATTAAATGAAACGCCTGTAAGAACAGCAAGAAATTTTAATATTAATAATATAAAAATTGAAGATATAAGTTTAAAAAATATGTTAAAAGATTTTGAAAACATTGAAGTTATGTTACCTGAAGAAGTAGAAGTAGAAAATGCTATAAGTAATTTTGAGTTAAAATATGGGATGAATGAAGAAAAAATAAATGAGGTAAAAGAAAATGCAAATCACACTTTAAAATTAAAGATTGCAGGCAAAGTAAAGGAGCAAGTAGAAATTGTAGCAAATTTTGATGATGAAAATGTAAATTTAATACAAAATATTGAAATTATTGCACAAGAAAATAGCAAGGCGAATATTGTTTTAAAATATAAATCAGAAGATGATACGGTAAATTATAAAAATAGTATTATACGAATAAAAGCAGAAAAAAATGCAAATATAAATATTGTAGTTGTTAATTTGCTAAATACAAGTTCTACTAATTTACTAAGTATTGAGAATGAGATTGATGAAGGTGCAGTTTTAAATTATATAGGTGTTGATTTTGGAGGAAAAAATAGTATTACAAATTATTATTCTAAATTGAATGGAAATGAAGCTAAGAATAATATTGATGTAATATATTTAGGAAAAGATGAGCAATTATTTGATTTAAATTACATTGGAGAATTAAGAGGAGAAAAGACACAAATAGAAATAGAGGCACAAGGGGCACTAAAAGACAGGTCTAAAAAGCATTTCAAGGGTACAATAGATTTTAAAAAAGGATGTAAAAAGGCAAAAGGAAATGAAAATGAATTTTGCATGTTACTCTCAGATAATGCAAAGTCAATCGCTCTGCCTATGCTTCTTTGTAGTGAAGAAGATGTAGAAGGAAATCACAGCTCAGCAACAGGGAAGGTAGGAAACAAAGAATTATTCTACATTATGAGTCGTGGCTTTGAATATAAAGAAGCTATGAAGCTTTTGGTCAGGGCAAGGTTTAACAAAATATTGGAAAAGATTAAAGATGAAGAATTAAAAAATGAAATTTTAGAAGAAATTAATGAAAGGTTGAATTAAATGGATATTAGAAAAGATTTTCCTGTTTTAGTAAATAGAGATGTAGCTTATCTTGATAGTGGGGCAACGACACAAAAACCATATAAAGTAATAGAGGCAGTAGATGAGTTTTACAAAAAATATAATGCTAATCCCCACAGAGGAGCTTATTCTTTAAGTATAGAGGCAACTGAAAAATATGAAGGTGTACGTGATAAGGTAAAAGAATTTATAAACGCTAAACATAGAGAAGAAATAATATTTTCAAAAAATGCAACTGAAAGTTTGAATTTGATTGCTTATTCATATGGATTAGATAACTTAAAAGAAGACGATGAAATTGTTTTGTCAATAATGGAGCATCATTCAAATTTAGTACCATGGCAAAAGGTATGTGAGGCAACTGGTGCTAAATTGAGCTATATGTATATAAATGAAAATTACGAGATATCTGATGAAGAAATAGAAAAGAAGATTACAGATAAAACTAAAGTGGTTGCAATTACACATGTCTCAAATGTTTTGGGAACTATAAATGATGTGAAAAAGATTATCAAGCTTGCACATAAAAAAGGAGCTATTGTTATTGTTGATGCTTCACAAAGCATACCACATGAGAGAATTGATGTACAAGAGATGGATACTGATTTTTTAGTGTTCTCACGGACATAAAATGTTAGCACCTCTTGGAGTGGGAGTGTTATATGGAAAAAGAGAGATTTTAAATAGTATGAAACCATTTTTAATGGGTGGAGATATGATAGAGTATGTTTATGAGGATAATACAACATATGCACCTCTTCCAAATAAGTTTGAGGCAGGTACTCAAAATGTTGGTGGTGTAATAGGGCTTGGCTCTGCTATTGATTATATTGAAGATATAGGATATGGAAAAATACAAGAGATTGAAAATGAGCTTGTTTCATATGCAAGAGAGCGTTTATCTAAATTAGATTATTTAACTTTATATATGACACCTAATAAAGAAAAACATTCTAGTGTTATTTCATTTAATATAAATGGTGTACATCCTCATGATGTAGCAAGTATTCTTGATAGTGAGGGTGTTTGCGTAAGGTCTGGTAATCATTGTGCTCAGCCTCTTATGAGGTATTTAGGGATAGATTCTACTTGTAGGATAAGTTTGTATATTTACAACACAAAGGAGGATATTGATAGGCTTATTGCAGCACTTGATAAGGCTTATAATATATTTAAAAAGTTTTTAAAACCAGATGTAGAAAAATAATCAGCATATTGTGTAAATTAAGATAAAAATGGGGGTTTTTTATGGATGACATATATAATGATTTAATAATGGAACACAGCATGAATTCATATAACAAAAAGAAATTGGATAATCCAGATTTTGAAGAAATGGGGCATAATCCTAATTGTGGAGATGAAATAACTTTAGAATTAAAACTAAATGGCAACATTATTGAAGATATGGCTTTTTTAGGACATGGTTGTGCTATTTCTCAGGCATCTACATCAATTATGATTGATACTTTGAAAGGAAAAACTGTAGAAGAGGCTAAAAAAATTATCCAAACTTTTATTGCTATGATAAAAAGAGAAAAAACAGATGAGGAGAAACTTAAATTGCTTGAAGATGCTATTGCTTTTAAAAATGTTGCAAATATGCCAGCTAGAGTTAAATGTGCTCTTCTTGCTTGGCATACTTTAGAAGGAATATTAGATAAGTCTAATAAATAATTGGAATATTGCATTGGTGTTTTGTGGGGATTTTTTTAGTAAAGTTCAATATTTATTTTTGGAATACTTAGCAATATATTAAAATTAGTTTAAAATAAAAAGGATTGAATACTATGTCAAATAAAAGGGTATTAATAGGAATGAGTGGAGGAGTAGATAGTAGTGTATCTGCACTTTTGCTAAAGAAACATGGATATGATGTGATTGGCACAACATTAGAGTTATTTAAAGGAAGTAGTTGTTGCAATATGGATACATATATAGATGCAAAAAATGTATGTAAATCCATTGACATTCCTCATTTTACATATGATTTTAAAAGTGAATTTAAAAAATACATAATAGATGATTTTATAGATTGCTATTCTAATTGTAAAACTCCAAATCCATGTATTGAATGTAACCAATATATGAAATTTGGTTTTATGTATGAAAAGGCAAAAGAGCTTGGATGTGAGTATATTGCAACAGGACATTATGCAAAAACGGAATATAGCAAAGAATATAAAAGATGGGTATTAAAAAAGTCAAATGCTGGAAGTAAAGACCAAAGTTATGTTTTATGGAGCATACCAAAGGAATTGATAGAACATGTGATTTTCCCGCTTGCAGATTTTTCAAGTAAAGAGGAGATTAGAAATATTGCAAAGGAAAATAACTTGAAAGTTGCAAATAAGCCAGATAGCGAAGATATTTGCTTTGTCCCAGATGGAAATTATAAAAAGTTTTTGGAAAATAATTCAAGTATAAAACCAAAAGAAGGAAATATTGTAAATTCTAAAGGAGAGGTACTTGGAAAGCATACAGGTTTGTATAATTATACAATAGGGCAGAGAAAAGGCTTAGGTATTTCATATAAAGTACCACTTTTTGTGTTAGGTTTTAATATGGAGAAAAATGAAGTTATTGTTGGGGAAGAAGCGGAATTATACAAAGATGAAATTTTAGTTAATGATATTAATTTGTTACTTGTAGATAAAATAACAGATAAAATGGAAGTTCAAGTAAAAACAAGATATTCCACTAAGTCTGCAAAGGCAGAGATTGTACAAGAAGATGATATGATACGTGTGCATTTTTTAGAACCACAAAGGGCTCTTACACCTGGTCAATCAGCAGTATTTTATATTGGAGATATTGTACTTGGTGGAGGAAAAATAGAAAAAACGTGATATAATCACGAAAATCCAACAGAAAAACGTGATTATATCACGTTTTTCTTGATTTATACAAAAAAGTAGCCAAAATTCTTTATAGTAAATATAAAGAGCTGTATATTGGTAGTGGAGAATATGAAGTTGATTTTTTAATATAGAAATTTTAAATTAAAGCTTGCAATAATTACAAAAAGGCAATATAATAAGTTTATGCAATTTAGAAAGGAATGATTTTTTTAATGAAGATAGGAATAGTAGGTTTACCAAATGTAGGAAAAAGCACAATGTTTAATGCAATAACAAATGCTGGTGCAGAATGTGCTAATTACCCATTTTGTACAATAGAACCAAATGTAGGTATGTGTGCAGTTCCAGATGAAAGGTTAGATAATCTTACAAAAATGTATGAACCAGAAAAGACCACTCATGCAGTAGTTGAATTTGTTGATATAGCTGGATTGGTAAAAGGAGCAAGCAAAGGAGAAGGACTAGGAAATCAATTTTTATCGCATATACGTGAGGTTGATAGTATTTGCGAAGTTGTAAGATGTTTTGAAGATTCAAATATTGTGCATGTAGATGGAAAAATAGAACCACTAAGAGATATTGAAACAATAAATTTAGAGCTTATTTTAGCAGATATTGAAACAGTTTCAAAAAGAATAGAAAAGGCAAAAAAAATGTTGAAAGCTGATAAAAAATATGCTTTTGAAGTTGAAGTATTTGAAAAAGTAAAAAAAGTTCTAGAAGAAGGTAAAACTGCCAGAACTATAGATTTTACAGAAGAAGAGTTTGAAGTGGTAAAAGATGCATATTTGCTTACAATTAAGCCTATACTATATATAGCGAATATTAGCGAAGAACAAATTACGTCAGTTGATACTGATAAATTTGTAAATGAAGTAAGGGAACATGCTAAAACTGAAAATGCAAAAGTAATACCTCTTTGTGTAAAAATAGAAGAAGAGTTATCGAGCTTAGAGGGAGAAGATAAAAAGGAAATGCTAGAAGCACTTGGACTTGAAGAATCTGGACTTGATAAGGTTATAAAGGCAAGTTATGATTTGCTTGGACTTATGTCATTCTTGACAGCAGGAAAGCCAGAAGTTAGAGCATGGACAATAAAAAAGGGAACCAAAGCCCCAGATGCTGCTGGAAAAATTCATTCAGATATACAAAGAGGATTTATTAGAGCAGAGATTGTTTCGTATGATGATTTGATGAGAGAGGGCTCTATGAATGCTGTAAAGGAAAAAGGTTTGCTACGTTCAGAAGGAAAAGATTATGTGATGCAGGATGGGGATATTGTTCTTTTTCGCTTCAACGTATAAATTCGAAGAAGAAGCAGCATCTTGCGTTGTCAAACTGTGGTCAAATATTGAAAAAATTTTAAAAGAAAGGATTGATGAAAAGTGAGTGAAAATATTGAAGGAAAAGGTTTAGCTGATAAGCTTTTTAATAACAAAAAATCAGGTTGGGAATGTGCAACTGATGAGGATAAGAGATTAATTTTTAAATTTTCAGATGAGTATATGGAATTTTTAAATAGATCAAAAACAGAAAGAGAATTTGCTAAAAATGCAAAGGCAGTGTTAGAAGAAAACGGATTTAAAGATATTAGTTCAGTTGAGAGTATTTCAGCAGGTGATAAAGTTTATTATTGTAATCGTGGAAAAAGCATGTATATTGCAGTTATTGGAGAGAAAAAGTTAGAAGAGGGCTTAAATTTAGTTGGGGCACATATAGATTCACCAAGACTTGATTTGAAGCCAAATCCAATATATGAAGATACAGAGTTTGCATATTTTAATACACAATATTATGGAGGAATAAAGAAATATCAATGGACAGCTATTCCACTTAGTTTACATGGTGTAATTGTTAAAATAAACGGAGAAAAAATAGAAGTAAATATTGGAGAAGGATCAGATGATCCAATATTTACAATTACAGATTTATTGCCTCATTTAGCAAAAGAACAAATGCAAAAGAAATTAAGTGATGGGGTTAATGGTGAAGATTTAAATTTACTTATTGGAAATATGCCATATTGTTGCAAAGATGTTAAGGATAAAGTAAAATTAAATATTTTGAATTTGATAAATGAAAGATATGGAATAAATGAAACTGACTTTTTAAGTGCTGAATTAGAACTAGTTCCAGCATTTAATGCAAAAAGTCTTGGATTTGATTATAGTATGGTTGCAGGATATGGCCAAGATGATAAGGTTTGTGCATATACTTCATTAAGAGCTATTTTAGAGGCAGGAGTACAGGGAAAAACAGCAGTATGTATCTTAGCAGATAAGGAAGAAGTTGGCAGTATGGGAAATACTGGAATGGAATCACAAACTTTTGATTATTTTGTATCTGAGTTATTAAATAAATCAGGTGAAAATAGACCAAATCTATTGAATAAAGTATTTTGTAATTCTAGTATGTTATCAGCAGATGTTGGTGTTGCATATGACCCAATTTTTGCTTCTGTATCAGATAGAACAAATAGTGCATATATGTCTTATGGAGTGTCTTTTGATAAATACACAGGTTCAAGAGGTAAGGCAGGAGGTTCTGATGCAAATGCAGAATTTATGGCTAGAGTTAGGGGTATTCTTGAAAGAAATAATATAAGCTATCAAGTATCAGAGCTTGGAAAGGTTGATGTTGGCGGCGGAGGAACTATTGCATATATTCTAGCAAATAAAGGAGTAGAGGTTATTGATTGTGGTGTGCCAGTTCTTTCAATGCATTCACCTTATGAAGTTGCAAGTAAGTTTGATGTGTATAGTGCATTCCGTACGTATAAGGCATTTTACGAAGAAGCTTAGAATTGATAAAAATAGTAAAAATTAGAACAAGGAAATGAAGAATGCGATAATTATAATGAAATTAGAAATATATGTTTAACAAATTTCGTATAAAAAATGAATTTTAAAATTAAAACCTGCAAAAGCAAGCATTTTGCAGGCTTTAATTTTATTGTTTGATAAAATCCCTAGTTTCATTGTACAAGAAACAACATGAAACTTTGAAGTATAGTTTATTTTTTAAAGAAATATTATCTATTATCTTGATTTAAATATCTATTTACATTCCTTAAATTAATTCCAGTATTTAATGAGATTGTATTTGCTGAATCATTTGCGTTATTTTCAATATAGTTTTGAAATTTCATTATATCTAATTTATCCTTAGGCATACAGTTTTGACAAACATCACCATCAGTTACAAAAAAAGAACCACAACGTACACATTTTTTAAACTCCATATAAAACCTCCATCTGAGCAAAGCTCTAAATTTTTCAATTTTTAATTATTTTATCATATTAATTGACAAAATAAAACACTTTTTTTAAAAATTTTTCATACAATTTTGGAAATTATATCTATTATAAAAATATAAAAACAACAAATAATAAAATCACAAAAATAATAGGAGGTATATACAAATGGATAAGAATCAAAAAATTAATTGTACAGTTAACAGTTGTAGATATAATAACTGTGATAAACAAGAATGTGAATTAAATCAAATAATTGTAGAACCTATTGATGATTGTGAAACATGCACACCAGATGAATCTATGTGTGGAAGCTATGAATATCACGATGATGATGAATAGTGTGAATTAAACAAATTTAAGCAGAATATTATTGTGCTTTTAGTAATTAATTCCTATTTAAAATTTGGTACTAGAAAATACCAACCTACCATTAGCAAAAAGCAAATATTTTAAGTTAAACAATTTACTTGAAATATGCAATAATTTCTGCTTAAATAATAATTTCTTTACCATTCAAATAATTTAAAATTCCACTATCACTTGTAAAATTAAATCTTAATTTATATGCACGTAGATTTTGTGTTTTTTGATTAAATTTTTTATTTATTCTATTATCTCCATATTTTCCGATCACCGAGTATAGGATGACCAATATGGTTTAAATGTGCACGTATTTGGTGAGTACGTCCAGTATGCAAAACAACTTCAAGAATGCTATAATTTTGAGCTTTGTTTTCTTCTAATACTTTGTATTCAGTTATAATTTCTCTATAACCAGTTTCTTTTTTATCTTTGATATATACTTGAGATTTTTTATTATCTTTGAATAGATATGCTTTTAAAATATCCTGCTTTTTGTTTAATATACCAAAAACCATGCATTTATAAAATTTGTCAATTTCTTTTGATTTGAATTTTTGTTCAAGTATTTCTAATGCAGTATTATTTTTTGCAAAAACTACAAGTCCTTCTGTATTTCTATCAAGTCTATGACAAGGCTTAATATTGGCATTATGCAAAGTGCTACAAAGAAGTTCGGTTAATGAATTATTCCCAGTTACTTCGATTCCTTTTTCTTTGTTCACAACAAGTATGTTATCATCTTCATAAACAATTTTTAGATTAAAATTAAAGAGATATTTATCTTTTATATATATTTTTATTTCATCTCCTGTATGAATTATCACATTTTCAGTGACTTTAATGTTATTTATTCTAATATCTTTTTTCCTAAGAGCTTTGTAAAATGTATTTTGTGAAGCGTTTGGAAAAAAACTAACAAGATATGATATAAGTTTTTTGTTATTAAATTTATTTTCTACAATTAATGTTTTCATAAAATCCCTTTCTCAGGTATATTATACAAAAAAATTATGGGAAATACAAGTTATAGTTCAGTGAAATTTAATATAAATAATCGCAAAGCCTGTAAAATAGTTGTTTTGAAATGAATGCGTAAGCGATCAAACGAGCGAAGCGAGTGCGAATTGGAGCAATCGACATATTAAAATATAATTTGGAGATTGCGACACCAAGTGAATGTAAAAACAACTATTTTACAGGCTTCTTATAAATTCTACTTAACAAATAATAAATTTAAAAAAATTAGCAAAAACTCTTGACAAGTGCTAAAAAATATTGTATGATATTAGCAGTCAAAAATACAGAGTGCTAAAAAGGAGTTGAGAGGTTCATGCTTGATGAAAGAAAAAGAAAAATATTAAAAGAAATAGTAGATGAATATATAGAAACAGCAGAACCAGTTAGCTCAGCAGTAATAGTACAAAAATATGAACCAGATATTAGTTCTGCAACAGTAAGAAATAGCATGGCAGAATTAGAAAAAGATGGATATTTAGAAAAACCACATACATCAGCAGGAAGAGTTCCATCTGCAAAAGGATATAGATTGTATGTTGATGAATTACTTAAATATGATAATATAAGCTTAGAAGATATAAAATATATACAGGAAAAATTAGAATCAAAAGCAACAGGAATAGAAGAACTAACAAAAATAGCAGCAACGACATTATCAGAAGTTACACATTACACTACAGTGAGCATAGGTCCAAAAACATCTAAACAAATTATAGAAGAAATAAAATTTGTCTTATTAGGTTCAAGAATGCTAATGGGAATAATAATGACAGATACTGGATTAGTTCGTGAAACAATCATAAAATTTGATGAAGATATAACAAATGAGCAAGTAGATACATTAAATTACTTTTTCAATAATAAGTTAAAAGGTGAACCACTTGAAAAGATAGATACAAGTTTTGAAGAATATATCTTTAGAGAATTAAAATATAGTGTAAATATAATAAGACCGATAATAGAACAGATGAAAAAGTTAATAGAAGAGGAAGAAATATATCTTGAAGGAGCAAATAAATCATTTGAATTACCAGAATTTAAGAGCTTAGAACTAGCAAAAAATTTCGTTAACATATTAGATACGAAAGAATTAATGGTAGATATTTTAGATAGTGGATTTGCCGAAGATGTTAAGGTATATATTGGAGATGAAAATGACAACGAAGAATTAAAAGATTTTAGTATAGTTACATTTAAACATTCTATAGGAGATAAAGATGTTGGAACAATAGGAATTATAGGACCAAAAAGAATGAATTACTCAAAAGTAATTTCAGTTATGAAATATATTAGTAAAAAACTGAAAGACTTTGATAATGATAATAAATAAAAATTTTACAGGAGGGAATGATAAAAATATGGAGGAGAAAAAAGAAAAAGATAAAGAAAATATACAAGAAGAAGCAGAAATATTAACACCTGAAATGCAAAAAATACAAGAAGAATTAGATAATACAACAGATAGATTAAAAAGAATAATGGCAGAATTTGATAATTACAAAAAAAGAAATGCTAAAGAAAAAGAAATAATGTACAATTCAATAGTAGGTGATATAGTTTGCAAATTACTTCCAGTTTTAGACAATTTAGAAAAAGCAGAGAGTGCAGAAACAACAGATGCAAATTATAAACAAGGAATAGACTTAGTATTGAAACAATACATTGAAGTACTTAATTCATTTGGAGTAAAGCAAATAGAAAGCATAGGAAAAACTTTTGATCCAGAACTACACGAAGCAGTAAGTATGGTTCAAGATGAAAAACTAGGAGAAAAGGAAATAAAAGAAGAATTTAGAAAAGGTTACAAAATACGGTGATAAAGTCATTAGACATGCAATGGTTGTTGTAGCAAATTAGAAGTTAGATGTTAGAAGTGAGAAGTTGGAGTTATGGCAAAGCACTGTAGGTAGATCTAATAAACTAATACACTAACATCTAATATACTAAAATAGTTAAAATTAAAAAAATATAAATTTTAAGAATCAAAAGAAAAAATAATAAAAAAATATTAATAAAGAAAGTGAGACAGAGAATAAATCAAAAGCATTATGACATATAAAATAGTCAAAATTAAAAAAATATAAATTTTAAGAATCAAAAGAAAAAGTAATAAAAAAATATTAATAAAGAAAGTGAGACAGAGAATAAATCAAAAGCGAGCAGTACTAGGCAATCGAGTTAAAAGATTTTGAGACTAACCTAGTGGTTGTCGAAAAATTTTTAACGAAGATTAACGACGTAATGCGAAGGTTTTCATTTGTTCGACTGTCAAAAGTAAGGAGGAAAAAATGGGAAAAATAATAGGCATAGACCTTGGAACAACAAACTCATGTGTAGCAGTTATGGAAGGAGGAGAACCAGTAGTAATTACAAATGCAGAAGGAAATAGAACAACACCATCTGTAGTAGCATTTTCAAAAAATGGAGAAAGACTAGTAGGACAAATTGCAAAACGTCAAGCTGTAACAAATCCCGAAAATACAATTATTTCAATAAAAAGGGACATGGGAACAAACAGAAAAGTAAAAATTGAAGGAGATGAATTTACTCCACAAGAAATATCAGCAATGATACTTCAAAAACTAAAATTAGATGCAGAAAATTATTTGGGACAAAAAGTAACACAAGCAGTTATAACAGTTCCAGCATATTTTAGTGATAGCCAAAGACAAGCAACAAAAGATGCAGGAAAAATAGCAGGACTAGAAGTTCTAAGAATAATAAACGAACCTACAGCCGCAGCACTTGCATATGGTATGGATAAAGAAGATACTGATAAAAAAATAATGGTATATGACTTAGGAGGAGGAACATTCGATGTATCAATACTAGATATTGGTGATGGTGTATTTGAAGTTTTAGCAACATCTGGAAATAACAGATTAGGTGGAGATGATTTTGATCAAAGAATTATAGATTATCTAGTAGAAGAATTCAAAAAAGCACAAGGTATAGATTTAAGTCAAGACAAAATGGCTATGCAAAGACTAAAAGAAGCTGCTGAAAAAGCAAAAATAGAACTTTCAGGAGTAGGTCAAACAAATATCAACTTACCATTCATTACAGCAGATAGCACAGGACCTAAACACCTTGATATAACATTAACAAGAGCAAAATTTGAAGAATTAATTAGAGATTTAGTTGATTCAACAATAGGACCAGTTAATCAAGCATTAAAAGATGCAGGAATTTCAGCATCAGAATTACACAAAGTATTATTAGTAGGTGGTTCATCAAGAGTTCCATGTGTTCAAGAAGCAGTTAAGAAAATAACAGGAAAAGATGCAGATAAAGGTATAAACCCAGATGAATGTGTTGCAATAGGAGCAGCAATTCAAGGTGGCGTACTTTCAGGTGATGTTCAAGACTTATTGTTATTAGATGTAACACCATTATCGCTTGGTATTGAAACATATGGTGGAGTATTTACAAAATTAATTGAAAGAAATACTACAATACCTACAAAAAAATCACAAATTTTCTCAACAGCAGCAGATGGTCAAACAAGTGTAGAAGTTCATGTTTTACAAGGTGAACGTGAAATGGCAGCATATAATAAAACATTAGGAAGATTCCAATTATCAGGAAT
>CANQKB010000023.1 GCA_947624405.1 uncultured Clostridia bacterium | reverse complement strand
CTTTACCATTAACCATAAAAGTAATTTCTTTATATCCACCTAATTCTGTTTCATTTTCATTTAGAATATCTATTGACCAATGTTTCTTTTCTGCATACATTGAATACATCCTAAATAATGTTCCTGCAAAGAGTGCTGCCTCCTCTCCTCCAGCTCCTGCTCTTATTTCGCATATTATATTTTTATCGTCATCAGGATCTTTTGGAATTAACAATATTTTTAATTCTTCTTCTACTTTTGGCAATCTTTCCTTTGCCTCATCTATTTCTGCTTGTGCAAGTTCTTTAAGTTCTGGATCTTTCAATAGTTCTTCGTTTTCTTTTATTGTATTTTCTAATTTTTTATACTCTCTATATTTTTCTACAACTGGAGCAATCTCTGCATGCTCTTTCATAAGCTTCTGCCAGGAACTTGTTTTAGCAATTTCCTCTGGATCACTGATTTTTACTGTTAATTCATCATATCTTTTTTCAACATCTTCTAATCTTTGAAACATAATAACTTTGTATGATATTTAAAATTTAAATATTCATACACTCCTTTCCTAAAATATCTCAAAAAGTACCTAATATACTTTATTCATGCTATATATTATATAATCTTTTTTCCTCGTTGTCAATTTATAGCATTAACACATCATCATAATATTTCAAAATATCTATTTCTCTTTCTGTACATGTTAAAATAATAATTTGTTTATTGCTATACTCTTTACTTAAAAATTCTAGCACATTTTTCAATCTATTTTTATCAAAAAAAGCAAAAGTTTCATCCAATATTATTGGCATATTTTCTTTAGTAAGTTCATCTATACTCGATATTCTAAGAGACAAATAAAGTTGATCTATTGTTCCCTCACTTAAAGCAACTGCATTTACATAATTACCGATTTTCTGCCTCCAACATTAAATTATTATTTTCATTTAACTTTACTTTTTTATATTTTCCATTTGTTATATTACTAACTGCATTTGACAAATTATTAGTAAACCTAGGTGTTATACTTTCTTTCATTTCACAATAAGCACTATTTAAAGTTTCTTTTACAATCTCTAAAACCTCTTGATATTTTGAAAGTTCCTCTAACTCTTCTATACTGCAACTTAATTCTTCCTCAATTTTTGTTAAATTTTCAGTTTTTTCTGTTATCATTTTTTTATTTAGTTCATATTTATTTAAATTTAATTTCAATTCATTTATATAATTTTGTTCTTGGATTAACTCACTATTTCCTATATCCTCACTTAAAATATCAAGCATATTTACACCATATTTTCTTTTTATTTGCTCCTTCATAATAGTTTGCTTTAATTCTTTAGCCTGATTTGACATCTTTATTGCATTTTCCTTATTTGATATTTCCTTTTGTATTAATTCTATCTTATTTGATATTTCTCGTCTTTGTCTCTTTTCATTCTCTTTTAATTCTTCAATTTTTCTTTTTTCTTTAGAATGTATATAAAACGCTATCACCATAAGTAACAATGCAATTGCCCCACCTATAATGGTTATAACATATTTCTTTATAAATATAGATGCTATTGCAATTATTAATGATATAATTGCAATTATATATAAAAAATTGAATTTTTTCTTATCATCCTTAATAGATTTTATATTTTCTAACTCTTTTTCAAGTTCTTTTTCTGAATTAATTAGCTCTTCCTTTGCATTTTCATTTATTTTTATTTTTTCATCTTCTAGCTTCATTTCTTGTTTTGAATTTTCTACTTCTTGTAATATTTTCAATGTAATTTCCTCTTCTTGTATTTCTTTTTTAGTATTCTTTATTTTTTCATCTATTTCATATTTCTGAGGAAGTATTGCTTCAATCTCTTGTTTTTCTTTTTTCAACATTTCCACTCTTTGTTTAGCTATATAAAATGGTTTTGTAGGACTTTTCTCCGTTCCTATTTCTTCACTTTGCTTTTTATTTATTCTACCGCAATACATTTTGATACGAAATATTATCTTCTCCTGTAAGCATTATATTTGAAGCCTTTTGAAGCAAAATATTCTGTGATTTTGCATTTAATTTTACTTCATATTGTGGAATTACCATAGACATTTTGAAAAGTTCTTCATCCACTTTAGTTTGTTCATAAAAAAATAAATTTCCTCGTGTTTTATCAATTTGAAATTCTTTACTTACATCATTTGCATATTTATCATACACCTGCACAGTATTTTTTGCAAAATTTCTATATATTTCATATTCTTTACCATTATCTAACTCATAATTTATTTTCCCTGAAAATTCTCCTCCTTGCCAAGGCATATATCTATCATAATTTGACATTTCTCTTCCTGCTTTTAATTTATCTATCCCATAAAACATACTTGTTATAAAGTTTAGAAGTGTGGTTTTTCCACTCTCATTTTCTCCATATATTATATTTATACCATTTTTTAATTCAATTTCTTTATTTTGTAATTTGCCGAAGTTATTAATTCTTAATTTTTTTATATGCATTAATACATTAATCTCCCTTCTAAGATTAAAAACTATTTATACTAATTATTACAATAATACTATATTAAAAATTTTTGCAAAAACAAATAAATATCAAGTATTTATTTCCCGATTAAAAGCATTTATTCCTATTTCTATAGCTCTTTCAAACTTTTCTCTATTTTCTGGCTCATTTTCTATCTTTTCAAGTAATTTTTTTACAAAAATCCCTTTTAAATTATTTTGTTTTGCTATCATATTTATATCAAATGCAGTTGAAGTATCTACTTTTATTTTTATTATATTAGGATTTTCTATATACTTTATCATCTCAACTGTATTTATATCTATCTCGTTATTTCCAATAAGCACTATCTTTATATAACAATTTGAAGGTATTTCAATCCTATTTATATGCTCTATTAATTCCTCTTGTGATGCAATATTAGTTACATCAACTTTTATTTCTTTAAATTCTTTTTCATCTACTCTAACAAAACCGTGTTTTTACTTCTCTTGTAATTTCATTTATTTCTCCGTACTATCATTCCATGTTCTCCTAATTCATCAAATCCAAGTGATATTAATGAGCCGGAATATACAATATTATTATCATACATCGGTTTATGAATATGTCCCATTGCTACATAATCAAATCCTAAGCCTTTTAATTCTGTTTTAGGTATTGAATTATATTTTGCATCATTATTTTTGATTCCGTCTAAATCTCCATGTGTAAGTAATATATTAATTTTTTCTCTATCTTCTATTCTTAATTCTTTGTATTTTGATTCCTTTATATAAAAATCATCAAATCCAAATCCATATATATTTACTTTTGGTAATTCAATTTTCTCAATTTGCTGTTTAAAAATTTTAACATTTTTTACAAATTTAAAATTATTATAATATGAATTTTTTAAATAGGGATCATGGTTTCCTGGTACGATAAAAATTTTTGTATTTGGAATTTGCTCAAACAATTTATTTATAAATTCAATAGTACTTTGCTTAACATATTGCTCTTCATATAAATCTCCACATATGAAAAGATATTCTATATTATTTTCTTGTATATAATCAATTACTCTTTTGAATGCACTTCTAGCTTCCAGTCTTCTTTGTTCTGCTAATCCTCTTGATTGTAAGTTTTTAAATGGAATATCAAAATGCACATCTGCTATATGTACAAATTTCATATCAAACTTTAGTCCTTTCACAATTTTTCTTTTGCATTATTTGTATTATATACTGCCTAATATAAAATGTCAATACTTTTTGCGAAATTTTGTTTTGTTATAAGTAACAGTTCAGTGAATTTTAGAAAAAGCCTGAAAATAGTTGTTTTGAAATGAACGCGTAAGCGATCAAACGAGCGAAGCGAGTGCGAATTGGAGCAATCGACATACTAATATTTTAGATTGGAGATTGCGACACCAAGTGAATGTAAAAACAACTATTTTACAGGCTTTGCTATTATTTATATAAAAAATTACTGAATTGTTACAAAATATTTATCACTATGCTACAAGACATAAACGTTTATTATTTTTAACTTGTTTTACGTTGCTAGAGTAAGAAGCAATTGGACTTGTTTTAAAATATTATCATGATTGGTTTTAACCTCACATAAATGCAGAAAGGATGATGATATTTATGTACAATAGACTTAGAGAATTAAGAGAAGACAAGGACCTAACTCAAACTCAAGTTGCCAAATACCTTAATATGTCTCAAACGGGTTATTCGCAATATGAAATCGGGAAAAATGATGTTCCGACTTTAGTACTCATAAAACTTTCCCTATTTTATAATGTTTCTGTTGATTATCTCCTTAATATTACTGACGAAACAAAACCATACAAAAGAGCTTAAAAAAACTCCGCTTTTGCGGAGTTTTTTTAGGCTTCATCTGTTCCCCATAATTCATCGAATTTCTTTTCAAGTTCTTTCTCTAAATCAACATCTATCTCATGAATTTTTGATGTTTCAGTCATTTCTACCTCTTGTGGGAGAACTGGTGCTTCAACTTCTTTTTCATGTGTATCATATATCTTTTCATCATCTTCAAACAAATCATCTAAGCTTTCCACTTTTAAATTCTGTGCTTGCTTATTATCTTTTCCTTCAACATAAGGGTTATATGGATTGTATTTTCTCCAAGCCCCTCTTCCCGTTTCTCTTGGCTCATTATGATTTAAAGTAAACTCTGCAAGTTTCCTTGCTTCTGGCTTTGTAAAATAATAATATTTTTTTGCCTTTACCGGTCTTATACCCTTCTCAT
The DNA here is from genome assembly GCA_947624405.1 of uncultured Clostridia bacterium. Taxonomy (GTDB): domain Bacteria; phylum Bacillota; class Clostridia; order TANB77; family CAG-508; genus JAAWPK01. The sequence continues at coordinate 12,039 of CANQKB010000023.1, read as the reverse complement.
AAATTATACACATATCATTATCAAAACGTCTAAGTTCATCTGGAGTTAAAAGTGCTCTGGCATTTATTTGATCTGACACACTCTTTCCTTGTCTAAAATTTTGTCTATCTCTATTTACTGATATACTTTCTCTTTCAACTGTCTTTTCTCCTAATGCCTTTGAAAAATATTCAACAGTTTTTTGCGAGTTACTTCCAAGAAATACATGTGTATCACAGTTACCAATAATTGTCTCGTATGATTTTTCATAAACTGCCTCTAACTGATCTAAGTTCTGTAAAATAACACTAAACTGTATTCCTCTACTTCTACTTGTTGATATTTTTTTATCAAAATCTGGTACTTGTCCTATATTTGCAAACTCATCTAAGATAAAAAATGTTGGTACTGGCAATCTACCACCTTGTAAATCTGCAAAATCATATAAGTGCTGTATCATCTGTGCGAAAAATATTGTAAGTAAGAAATCATAAGCTGTATGCGTATCTGATGAAATAACATATACTGCTGTTTTCTTTTTACCTATTTCTTCAAAATCAATCGTATCAGTTGATGTAAGATCTGCAATTTCTTTTGAATCAAATTTACCAAGTTTTGATTGCAATGAACTCAAAATAGAACCATATGTTTTTTCTGGTGCTATTTCAATTGATTTATAATACATCCTTGCAGGGTGGTCATATGGTAATTGATTCATTAGCTCTGTAAGTAAGTTACTTCCACCATTTGTATTTGCTGCTCTAACTAATTCTGCACAACTTGCTAAGTTTTGTTCTTCTGCTGGACGTGTTGCCATCAAATAATATATTAAAGCTTTTAATAACATCTCAGCCATATCATCCCAATATGGATCAGATGAACTTTCCACCTTTTGACCTTTAACAATAGTATTTGCGATAACATCTACATCAAGTTCTGATGCAATATGAAAAAGTGGATTATATCCATCACTATTTTGTGGTCTAACTAAATTAAGTACTTTTATTTCATATCCATTTTTTTGTAAATAACCAGCTGTTTTGTCATACAATTCACCTTTTGGATCTGTGAAAACATATGATCCAAGTTTTTGATATGCATTTGGTATTGAGAATGATGCAGATTTACCAGAACCAGAACCGTCCAACTACCAATACGTTAACATTTCCTCTTTTATCTGTTGGCAAATAATTATGTTCTGCAAGTATTAATCCCTTATTTCTACTTAAAACCTTATACTGTTCGCCCCCAGTTGCCCAATCACTCGATCCCTGCTCAATATCCGAATATTCATTTTTTGGTGCAGTACGTACAAAACCTATAAATAATACTACGATATATACAATAGAAAATTTCCATAACAAACTAAAAAATTCTCCAACATAAGAAGCAAAATTACCAATTACTAATCCAAAATCTGAATATGCACTAGTAAATATTTCAATAAATTTTCCTAGGTTAAACTCTCCATTTACTGTTGCAAGCATTTGTGAATAGCTTATTGGCATAACAATAGCTATGACCATTATTATCCATATTATCGCAAAAACAATAAATCTATTCTTATTTCTTTTTATTGCTCCTTCTATTTTATAGTTCATTCACTTCACCTTCTCATTTGTCTAAGATTATATTATTCTATTATTGAAGTTATTAATCAATTTCTTTTCCGGCATCCTCTTTCTTTTTTGTAGTTGTTAGGATCTTACCTTCTTCATTTCTTCTTTCTACAATTGTGCCTCTATCGTCTCTTGTGACTTGATTACTTTCTGCCTTGATAAGTACTACTCCTTTTTCATCTATTTGCTTTGCAATTTCTTCCATTAAATTATTTGCAATTTCTGAACGTCCTTCCTTAGATAATCCTCTATCTTTCGCCTTTTCTGTTATTATTTGGCTTCCAGCAATTACCCAATTTTCATCTTTGTTTGGCTCCGCTATTCTTCTCTTTTCTGCCATTTTACTTATCCTCCTTATTTTTCTCTTATTTCAAATGCGAAATAAGACTTATATGGTTTTAATTTGCACTTTCCTTTTACTTCATTTGTTTTCTCGTCAAAATATAGCCTTGGCTTAACTTCTTCCCCTGTTTCAGGATCAATTATTGATATTGCCCTTTTTAGGTTTGGGGTATAATTAAATTCTTTAAATTCTATTTCTTCTTCTGAATATAATGTATCAAACTTAAAAGGTATTGGTTTCTTTGATATTTTAACTTGATCACCTATCAAAATGCCATTGTTTATTACTACCTTTTCCTTGCCAAAAGAAAAGATTACAAGTTGATTTCCTTCTGGTATTGGTTCATCAACAAAATACGTTTTTCTTGTTGATTCACCCCTTAACTCTGATGTGAAATCTAACCTTTCTAATGTGTATTTAGGGTATCTATCTAAATATTCTTTTTTTGTTTTATTTACTTGATATATTACTGTATTTATTCCTTTTGGATCTGTGATACTAAAATGTTTGCCTTGTGTTATCTCCATTTTTATACCTCTTTCCTAATTATGTTTATCTTTTGCGAAACTCTACTATACATAATTATATATTATTTTTACCATTTTGTCAACCTATCTAAGCCTCACGTGGGTTAAATTTCGATATTTCTCTTAGTTTTTCAAAAACTTTTGTTTCTTCATCATTTAACTGCTTTGGTACCATTGTTCTCACTTCAGCAATTAAATCTCCTCTTCCTCCTTTGCCATCTTTGTAGCCTTTGCCTTGTACTTTTATCCTTTCTCCACTCTGTATTCCCTTTGGTATATACACCATTTCGCTACCATCAATTCCTTCGATTTTAACTCTTGTTCCTAATGCAGCTTCCCATGGCGTTATATTTAAATATGTATATAAATCACAGCCTTCAAGCTTAAATTTCTTATGCTTGTCTATATTTATTTTAATAAATAAATCACCATTTTTACCACCATTTTGTCCTGGCTTACCTTGTCCAATCAATCTTATCTTTTCTCCGTCTCTAATACCAGATGGAATTTTCACAGTAAAATTCTTCATTTTTCCATCTGTTGCTCTAAGTGCTATTTTTTTATTAAACCCATAAAAAGCCTCTTCTATTGAAATATTTATACCAGTTTCTATATTTTCTCCTCTAATTTGAGCCTTCTTATTCGATTTAGTCTTTTTCTGCTCTTTTTCCTTTTTAGCACCAAAAAATATATTAAAAGCCTCTCCGAAAAAACTATCACTACTATTCATATTTTTAGCATTTTTCTCTTTATTTAGCTTTTTCCCAATATTCGCATTCCAAGCTCTGTCATATTTTTTCTTACTAGCTGGATTAGACAAAATTCTATATGCTTCATTTATATCTTTGAAGCGTTCTTCAGTCGAATTCCCAGACTGATTATTCATATCTGGATGAAACTTTTTTGCCTGCTCTCTATATGCATTTTTTATTTCATCAATTGTTAATTTATTTGTTTCAAAACCTAGTATTTTATAATAATCTTTAAATATCATTTAACATCCTCCAAATTCATGGTTCATTTATTATATCACTCTTTTTTTTCAAGTTCAATCAATTTATTTAATAATTCACAATATTTTATTCCGTGCATTTTCAAAAAGCTTTGAATACATACTAATTTCAGTAAATCCAGGCATTGTATTTATTTCATTTAAATAAATTTTTCCAGTTTTATTTTCAATAAAAAAGTCAACTCGAGCCAAACCATTTCCATCGATTGCTTTAAATGCTTTTATCGCTAATTTTTTTATTTTTTCTGTTTGTTCATTAGTTATTTCTGCTGGTATTACAATCTTAGATTCTTCATTTTTATATTTTGCATCAAAACTATAAAATTCTTCTGCTGACTTTATCTCTCCTACACTTGAAGCTATAACTTCTTCATTTCCAAGTACTGCACATTCTACTTCTTTTCCCTCTATTTCTTGCTCAATAAGTATTTTTCTGTCAAATTCACTTGCATATTGTATAGCTTTTTTTAACTCTTCTATATCTTTTGCTTTAGTTATTCCTACACTTGAACCTGAATTAGATGGCTTTACAAACATTGGATATTTCAATTTTAATTCTATTGTTTTCAAAGTTTCATCTAAATTACATATTTTTTCATTAAACTCTTTATCTATACATATGTATTTATCCTTATATCTTCTTATGTACTCTGCTCTAGTTTGTTGTATACCTGCCTTTTCCATAACAACTTTTGTATAAACCTTATCCATTGCAATGCTAGATGCTAAAACTTTATCTCCCACATATGGTATTTTTAGCATTTCAAATATCCCTTGTATAGTTCCATCTTCTCCATATTTTCCATGTAAAACTGGAAATATCATATCTTGTTTTCTTAACATTTCAAAAACATTATCTATTTTTCTTAAATCCTCTAATTTTTCGCCCATCTTAGCAATTTCAATTTTTTCTACACTTTTAGTATATTCATACCATATTCCACTTTCATCTATATATATAGATGTTATTTCATATTTGCTCTTATCCAAATTTTTTATAATAGATGTTCCAGATATAACAGAAACATCATGTTCAGTCGACATTCCTCCAAAAATAACTGCTAACTTCATAATTAATTTCTCCCTCTTAAATTAATTATAGGCAATCAAAATATTTATCTAGTTGCTTTAATTACAAAATAAATACTATTATTTTAAACTCATTTTCTCAAGCTTTCTACTATTTGACTAAACTTCATTCCATATGATGCTTTAATTAACACACAATCTCCGTTTCTTAATATCTCTTTTAATTTCTTTATTGCCTCATCATTTGTATTATATGAAAAAACTTTTTCTTTGTGCATGCCAAATCTTTTTGCATTTTCACCAACTGTTATCAATATATCTATTCTATTTTTATAAACTTCTTCTCCAACTTTTTCATGTAAATCCTTTGCATACTCTCCCAATTCCAACATATCACCTAATACTGCAATTCTTCTTGTGGCATTCATCCTTCCCAAATTTTCAAGAGAAGCCTTCATTGAATCATAACTTGCATTATAACTATCATTAATAATTTTTGCCCCACTTATTCCTTCTATAATTTCCATTCTATTTTTTGTAAGTTCAAAATTCTTTATTCCTTCCAAAATCTTTTCTAAGGATACATTACACTTTAAACCTACACACATTGCACATAATGTATTCAATATAAAATGATTTCCTCCAACATTAACTTGGACTCTATATGTATTTTTATCAACTTCGACATCAAATTCGCTCATATTTTCATAATTTACAATATTCTTTGCCATTACATCGCTTGCTTCTTCTATTCCATAAGTTATGATATTTTTCTTTTCTTTATTTTGCAAATACCAATTATGTAGCATATCATTATCATTATTAATAACAATTATCCCATTTTCATCCATTCCCTCAAGTATCTCTAGCTTTGCCTTCAAAATATTTTCACGTGATCCAAGATTTCCAATATGAGCTGTTCCAACATTTGTAATTACGCATATTGTTGGTCTTGCAACTTTAGTTATTGTTCTTATCTCTCCTAAGTGGTTCATTCCCATTTCAATAACTGCAGACTCATGGTCTTCTAATCCTAGTACAGTTAAAGGAACTCCAATATGGTTATTGTAATTTCCTATTGTTTTCAAAGTTTTATATTGCATACCAAGTACACTTGCAATCATATCTTTTGTACTTGTTTTTCCCACACTTCCAGTAACACCTACAACTGGTATATTATACATACTTCTTTTATATTTGGCAATTTGCTGTAAAGCAATCACTGTATCTGGAACTATTAAAATATTTTTATCAGCATATTTTGAAAAATCTGCTTCAATATTCTGCAAAATACAAGTTGTTGCTCCTTTTTTTATTGCCTCTTCAAAAAAACTACTACCATCAAACTTTTCGCCTTTTATTCCTACATATGTATTTCCTGCCTCTATTTCTCTTGTATCTTTCTTTATCTTACCCAAAGCAAAATTTTCATCTCCACATATCAACTTTGCTCCAGTTTCTTTTACTATATCCTTAACTCTAATTTCATTCATATAAGCCTCACTCCTCTAATTACAATCCACGATTAATTTTCGCTAAGCTACCTGAGGAAATGATTTTAAAAATGTGGCGTTGCGTTCTCCAAGGCGTTTAAAATATTTTGGACTGTTAAATTACAGATACGAATTTGAGACTGTACAAGCAAAAAAATTAGTAGGTCGAACTCACTTCAATTTTTAAAACATTCCTCCACGCTTAGCTAGTTAGGATGTAAATTGTAAAAACAATTACCTTTTTTCGTATTTTACCACACATTGTTTATATTGACAATATGCTACTTTATATAGTATAATATATTTTATTAAAAATGACACAAATCAATATCTTTATATAGAAGGGAATGATAATTTACGATGAAACACAAAAAATTAATAATAATCTTACTTATTATTTTTATTTTATTATTGTTAGTTTTAGGTGGAGGTGTTTTTGCATATTTTACAACAGACTTTTTAAAAACAGATGAACAATTATTCTACAAATATTTTGGTCAAGCTGTAGGAAATCTAAAAACATTAGAAAGCCAAGAAATAGCAGATTATTACACAAAATTAGAAAATACTCCATATGAAAACGAAGGAAAACTATCAGTAAATGTTAAAATGCCTGAAGAATTCTCTGCTCTTACAGACATTGACAAAGTAAATGATGTAAATATTACTTTTTCAGGAAAAGTTGATAGAGCAAACAATCTAAATGAACAAGACATGAAACTAAATTACTCAAATGATGTTTATCTTCCAATAGAATATAGACAAATAAATAAAGTATTTGGTCTTGCTTCAGAAAGTTTATTAACAAAATACGTTGCAATAGATGTTGATAAATTGGACAAACTACTTGAAAATTTAGATGTAGATGATGAAACTATTGAACAAATAATGATATCATTGAATGAATATGAAGAGACCTCTTCTACACTAGATTCAGAAACTTTCAAAGCTTCTATTAATAAATACAAACAAGTAATAATACAAACTTTAGATGCTTCATGTTTCTCTAAAGTTAATGAAAATGAATTTGCTTTAACAATAACAACTACAAAATTATTCGATATATTATCAAACATAGCTGAAACACTAAAAACAGAAGAATTTGTTACAGAAGAAATGCAGACGGAAATAGATGATTTTATCAGTGAAATTAAAGAATATCAATCAACTTATTCACAAGACAATACTTCACTAAATATAATTGTTAATAAAAATGGTATAATTACACTTAAAGATTCTACCAGTGCTGAGAATACTGTAATACTTCAAATTACAGAAAACAATTTAAAGATTAGCTATAATGAATCAGATACATCTACTACACTTACTTTACAAAAACAACAAAATGAAACTAACATTGCTTATTCATTTAATGCTGATGTCATTTCAGTAGATGATGATTCTTCAACAAATATAAATTTTGTAAGTAACTTTTCAAATATATCAACAAATTCGCCACAAGAAACATATACTCTAGGATTTTCTGTTGATGCAGATGATGAAGCATTATCATATTCATATACCCTTAATACAGAAAAAAATTTTGTAAATAGTGTTGAAGTGGAATCATTAGATAGCGACAACGCATTATTCTTAAATAATTTAGATGCCCAAACATTAGAAAGTTTCTTTACACTTATGGGAACTCAAATTGTAAGTATAACAGATGCACAAATGCAACAATTAGGTGTTGCTCCTGAGCAAAATCCTCTACTTTATACAACACCTTTAGGATATGTATTTGCAGTTATGTCTTCATTCTCTAACTCAACAAATACTAATATAGATAATACTTATAATCAAAACAATTCTACTTTATTTGATAGTACAGAAACTTCTAGTAATACAGATGATGATGTTTTAGATGTTTCATTAAATTAATTTAGTTAAAAGTAGCTAATATGAAAATTATAATCATATTAGCTACAAAGAAGATTATGTGCCTATAGCTCAGCAGGATAGAGCAGTCGCCTCCTAAGCGACCGATTGTGGTTCGAGTCCGCATAGGCACACCATTTTTATAAATTTTACATTTCTACTTCAATCTCATGTGTTTTTCCATTATCAATCAATTTAATACATTTATCCTTTATTTCACTTCCATCAACAATAAATTTTTGTACTTTACCACTATAGATTGTATTTTTAACTTTAATATTATACACACTTGATTTATACTCATATCTCACGAAATATTCTTTAAAATTTCTGGGCATGCAAGGTTTAACACTTAGTACTCCTTTGTGTATCTTTATACCTAAAATATATTTAATACCAGCCATGTAATACCAACTGCTAGAACCAGTATACCAAGTCCAACCACCTTGTCCGAGCAAGTTAGATGCTCCATATATATCAGCAACAATTACATATGGTTCTACTTTATATTTTTTTGCTTTCTCCTCTGTGCAAGAATGCTCAATTGGATTTATCATTTTGTATAATTCATATGCTTTATCATTCTGTCCTAAAATTGCAAATGCGATAATAGCCCAAATAGCAGAATGAGTATATTGTCCCCCATTCTCACGTGTTCCTGGCAAATAATTTTTTATATATCCTGGTTCTAATTTTGATTTTTCAAAAGGTGGATCAAATAGTTTAATTATCCCTGTTTCTCTATCTATTAAATATTTTTCCAGACTTTCCATAGCTTTATAAACTTTTTCTCTATCCCCTGCATTTGAAATAACGGCCCAGCTTTGTGCAATACTATCAATCTTGCATTCTTCCCCTGCATTACTTCCAAGTGCTTCTCCATCGTCCATAAAAGCTCTTTTAAACCAATTTCCATCCCAAGCCTTATCATTTAGCACTATTTTTAATTTTTCCTTTATACTCTCATATTTTTGTAAATACTCAGTTTTGCCAATTTCTTCACAAATTTTATCAAATCTATCTAATATATTGTATAAGAAAAAACCTAACCATACACTCTCACCTTTTCCCTTATTCCCTACTGTACTAAATCCATCATTCCAATCACCGCTTCCAATCTTAGGTAAACCGTTATCACCAAAATTTAGTGATTTTTCTATTGCACGAATACAGTGTTTATATATGCTTTCTTTCAATTCACTTTGTTCATACACATCATATTTTTCATCTTCATTATCTGCAAGTATATTACCAGAAATATATGGTACCTCTATTTCAAGTAAACTATAATCCCCTGTAAATTCAATGTATTCGCAAACACAATATACTAACCATAATAAATCATCAGTAAATTTTGTTCTAATTCCCCTCTTTGTCTCATCATGCCACCAATGTTCTACATCTCCTTCTTCAAATTGATGTCTAGCATGTTTTAAAATTTGATTTTTCAAAAGCTCTGGCGAAACATATTTTAATGACAAGCTGTCCTGCAATTGGTCTCTAAATCCAAATGCCCCACCAGATTGATAATAGGCACTTCTTGCATACAGTCTACATACCATAGTTTGGTAAATAAGCCAGCCATTTAGCATAAAATCTATTTCTTCATCCCCTGTTCTAACCTGAACTTTCCTTAAAATTTCATTCCAATTATTTTGTGTATCACGATATGATTTTTCTGCATTTTCCATTATTTGATATTTTCTTGATATTTCTTCTATAGTTTCTTTTTTATCCTCTTCTCCTAAAAGCAGAACTACCTTTTTCTCTTCATACTCTTTCAAATCTATTTCAAGTTCTATTGCAATGCATGAAGAAACTCCTAATGCATTTTCCATTTTCAAATGTTTTTCTTTCAAGCCTTTGGGATTATTTAAACCACCATTTCCAATAAAACTCAAATTATTTCCTGTATAAGATATTATCTTTTCATTACTTGAAACATATACATTCTTTGACAAACCATCTCCATATAAATTTTTTGCAAATAATATATTTTTATTTTCATCAAACTCTAAATTAATATATCCATTCGTCTTTGTCTCATCTTCACCCAAAACAGGTTTTAAGTAATACACAAGCTTTATTTTTTTATTTTTCGCTATGGTATTTCTAAGTTTTATTATATTTATTTTTACACTTTCATCTTTTGGTACAAAAATATCGATATCTTGTATAATTCCATAACTTATATGGTGTTCTTTTACATATCCAAAACCATATGTTATATCATAATCATTATCATCAGGTATAACATTTGCATTTAATGTCCACATTTTATCATTATCAATATTTTTCAAATATATTATTTCAGATGGAATATCATTTACTGGGCTATTTACCCATGCTGTTATTCTATTTAACCTACTATTTTTTGCATAAGTAAATCCGCCTAAATTATTCGTCACAACTGTTCCAAACTTTTCATTTGCAAGCACATTGCTCCACACCGTAGGAGGTTTTATTTTCTTATTTACTTTTATTACATATTCTCTTCCATCTTCACTAAATCCACCATACTTATTATCAAATTTCAATTCAGTTCATTCCTTCCTTTCGCTAAATAGCTTATATACTCCTCCTCCTGTTCCTTAATCGCCTCAATCAAACTTCCTTTAGATGCATTAATTAAAATATTAGCCCTAAACTTCAGCAAATCTTCATCCTCAATTTCACCTGCATTCAGCAAAAATATTCCTGAACTCACATTTTGCAAATATCCAATCTGTAAGCTCCAAATCTCTTGTATAATCTGGTCTCTAACATATCTTTCATATACATTTTTTTCATAATCAAGAATGACCAAATCTGCCAAAATTCCCTTTGCTCTCAAATTCTCATGTACCTTTAAAAGTTCCTTAACAACATAAACATCATTTACACTATTAGTTTGAACAAGTATAATTGGCAAATCTCCTGAAATACCATATTTCCATAAATCACTTTGTTTATATTCTCTATACTTCAATTTATTCATATATAAAGATTTCATAGGATTTTGTTCTAAAATATATGGAAGTATCATATTATATGCCTGAATATTCTCTTTGCTTAAATTCAAATATCTTGTTTCTTCTTCTAAATTAGCCCTTGTAATATTAAATGCATTTTTAACATTTTCAGCAATTTTATAATATTCCAAATTCTTCAAAATCTCTTCTTCGTCCTTAGAAACAGATATAACCAAATTTAATTTATTTTCATCTCCTGCTTTTACCGTAATATTCTTACTTATCGCAATACAACCTTCTGTTACATATTTTACTTTACTTTCAAAATCTGCATTCCCATATAATATATCATTAACTTTCGATAAATCTATTTCAAATGCTGTCTTACTATTATCCTCTTCTTCTAAAAACAAATTTACACCCATACACATAGGATTCTTTCCATTCCTTTTTACTATAATGTCACCTGCTGAACTTATATCATATTTCAAAAACAAATTATTAAAAATAGGATGTGCCAAATCGTCTTCCATTTTCGATAAAACTGGCTCAAAGATTGAAATGACATCTAACTCTACATCTTCCTCTAAATGATTGTGCACACACAATCTTCTTATCTCTGTTCCAAGTCTTGGGCTTGCTATCACTTTTATTTCAGTTTCAATTCCAAACTTTTCCTTTATTAGTTTTGTGGTATCTCCTGCAAAGATAGCTTCACACTTATCTCCTTCATTTTCAAAAGTTGCTTTCCATACTTCTTTTGTTTTTCTATTTCTAATATAAAAGAAAATACCATTTTTCTCATTACTTGTTTCTTTATATTTATTAATCAAAATACCATTGTATGTGCTAAAACCTTCTCCTCTATCATTAATTTGCACAATATAATTTTCACTTGATAAGCAATTCCATCTTCTTGGAAATTCCTTAATCTTATATCTATTTTCAACATAATTATCAAGACCAACATATTTAATCTTTTTAGTCTTTTCTTTTTTCTCCTTAGTTATTAGCATATCTTGTGGCATTCTTTCCTGTAAAAGAATATCCACACCTCGTATCTCTGGATTTTCCATAAACCTTTTTTGCAAAATATTATCATTTATCAAATTATTTATAGAAAGCAAAATAAGTGCTTGATGATGTGCCATATATGTTTCCACTACTGCCATTGACTTACCTGCAGGTAGCCTAGATGGAGTATAATC
>CANQKB010000022.1 GCA_947624405.1 uncultured Clostridia bacterium | reverse complement strand
CAATTAAGATAGACGATGAGAGTAGACTTGGAGGATATAAACGTATCAAAGCATTTGCAGAAGGAGAACCAGAAGTAGTAAAGAATACAGCTAATAAGATTGCAGATTATCCAGGATTACAATCATGGCTTGCAACACTTACAAACGAAGATGGCACAAAGAATAATCAGTCTAATAAGTGGCAAGTAGTAGAAAAAACTAGCGAAGAAGGTAAAACACCATACCAAGATGCAGATATCATAACAGAAAGAGCACATGAGTCATTACCAAATGAAGAATTAACACTATTAGATAAGCAAAATATAGTATTACTTGCAGTAGATGAGAATGAATTGTTAAAACCATTAGCACCAGGAGAAGAAAGCATAGAAACAGTAGTATTAAGTGCAGACTTACAAAGTGGATTAACAAGCTTAACTGACACAGATTATTCTAACATGGTAGAATTAATAAGATTAGATAACTCTGCAGGTAAAGTTGTAGACTTAGGTGGATATGATATAACAGGTTCATTTGATAAAGAATCATCTAAGAGACGTACAATGACAGAATTAAAAGAAGGTATACCTTCTGAAGATAGTGAAGAATTAGTACAATTAACACCAACATTAAGTACATCAAAATCAGAGACAATAATTATTAAAGAGCCAACAGGTTTAATTGGAAAATTTGAAAACAATGTATTAGCAAACTTAAGCATAGTATTCGTTGGTTTGATAATATTAGCTGGAGGTATAATACTAATTAGAAAATTCGTTATAGTTAAACAGAAAAAATAATCTAACATTATAAACGAACATACTAATTTGAAAGAGCACTTTCAATAAGGAAACTTATTTGAAAAGTGCTCTTTTTGTAGTTCACAATTTACGTATGATAAGTTACCGAATGTACTTGTCCCTAAGGAAAAATTAGAAAATGTAATATTAATGCAATTAAAAAGTAAAGTAAATTTAATAAATTCGTTTAATGAACAAAAATAAAGTTCCGTAAAGCTATATAAGCCATAAAAAAAGACAAGTATAAAACCCTATTGAAAAAAATATAAAATAATGTAAAATAATGAATGAGAAAAAAGGAAAAGTGTAAATAAAGAGGTAAGGTGTAGAAAAATTTGCTATATATAAAGGAAAAAATTATGAATGTTAATATCAAAAAAATACATATATGGCAGAAATTACCAAAGAAAAATGAGCGGAATTCATTGAAAAGAGTAGAAAAAGTATGTATAATTAAATATATAAAGGGAAAATAGGAGGAATTTTCGATGGACAAAGAAATGTTTAACAAAATTGTAGCTATAATGCTTGTATTCTTATTATGTTTTGCAGATATAGCTTTGCTTGGAAGTCAAATAGTAGAAGCGGCTTCAGTTTTTAATGATGATTTAGAGAAACAATCAACAGAAATTGGAAAAACGGAAGTAGCTTTTGATGCGTATTTTCAAGATGGAGTAGGAAAAAAACATAGTAAGAAAATAGCTCCAGAAGAAGAAGATAAAATATATTTGGAGGTAAAAGTGCCAGAAGGTTACCTTACAGAAGCAAGTATTAAAATAGAAAATGCTAATTTTAAAGTACAGGAAACTGATGAAGAATTAAGCATAGTCCAGGAAATATCTTCTGATGATAATAAAATAACATTAAATAAAATAAACAAAGGAGAAGCAGTTATACTTGAAGTTCCTATAAAAATAGAAGAAAAAACAAGTATAAGTGTAGATGATATTTCTAAAAAGGCTGATGTAAAATTGCAAGGAAAATATGTTGACAATGAAGGGAAGGAAATGTGGCTAGATAAAACAATAGAAGTTGAAAGCACAATAAGCACAGAAGTAGAAAGCCTTTTAACAGAAGAAGTATCAAAATATGTTTCATTTGATGTAAATGGAAGTAGAGGAGTGATTCTTCAAACACTTATCAAATCAAAATTAGTAGATAATAAATTACCAATAAAATCTACAACTTTTGATATACAAATACCAGTATTAAATAATGAAGAACCAGAAGTTATAACATTAACTGCTAATTCAATGATGGCAACAAATGGAGAAAAAACAAGAGTATTTACTGATGAAGATTATGAAATAGAAAATGGAGTAATTAAATTAACAATAAAGAATAGTGATGAATTGCTTTCATGGGAAAAAGAAGCTGAAGATGAATTACTACTTACATGTATATATGGAGAAAATGCCATATCAAATGTTCAAACACAAGTAGCTCTTAATACGAAAACATCAATAGAATACTATAGTGATGAAGTAAAAACAGTAGAGGCAGAAGTAAATGAAACTAAAGAATTAACAGAACAAATAGGAGATATTATAAATTTAAACTTAGAAACAAATAAGAATGAACTATACAAAGGATACATGAAAACAGAAGGAGCACAAGATACAATATTTGATGACAAAATAGATATTAATATTGGATATAGTAAATTAGTAGATAAATTATTATTCAAAGATGAAACAACATATACAGATGTTGATGGTAATATGTTCCCATCGAAAGGAGTGTATAAATATACAAGAATAAATAAAGATAATTTTGAAGAACTATTAGGAGAAGAGGGATATATAAACATATACAAAGAAGATGGCACATTATTAGTTACATTAAATAAAGATAATTTAGAATATACATATGAAGAAGAATTAACAAACGTTATATTTGAAACAAGTAAACCTTTAACAGAAGGTATACTAGAAATAGAAAATGGAAGAGGAATAAAAAGTGGAGAATATTCAGCAGAACAAGTTACAAGATTTGCAAAATATTCGGTAAATTTGATTTGCAATATAATCAAAGATGATCAAGTAATAATATCAGGAAATCAAGGAAAAGATATAGAGCTAATAGAAGATGAAACAAAAGCAGATTTAGTTTTAAGCCAAGATAGACTTTCAACAGTTGCATTAAATGAAGGAGTAGAAGTAAGAGTAAATTTAAAAACAACAGAAGAAAATAGTACATTATATAAGAATCCAAAAATAAAAATAACATTTCCTCAATATATAACAGGTATAAGTGCGGAAAATGTAAAACTACTATATGAAGATGAATTAAAAATAAAAGAAGCTACAATGTATGTAAATGAAACAAATAAACAGGTAATAGAAATAGCATTAGAAGGAGAACAAACAAAATACAATGATGTTGCAATGGCAGAAGGAGCTACATTAATAGTGGATACAGATATATCAGTAGATAAACTAACACCAAGTAGAACATTGCAAGCAGAACTTGAAGTAGTAAATGAAAAAAATGGACAAACAGTTATAGAAAATAAAGATGTAAATTTTGTTGCACCAGTTGGAATGATGACAATAAATCAAATGACAGGATACAATGAGTTAGGAGAAAGTGCAACAGCAGTAGGTGGTGAGATGGCAGTAGGTAAAATCCAAAAGAATACTGTAAGTAAAACAGCAAGAGTTTCTATAACAGTAGCTAATAATTATAACTATACATGTGAAAATATAAAAATATTAGGAAGAACACCATTTCAAGGTAATAAAAGTATAAAAACACAAGATAACTTAAATAGTACATTTACAGCAAAAATGTTATCTGGAATAAATATTGTATCAGGATTAAATGCAGATGATGTCACAGTATATTATAGTGAAAATGGAGAGGCAACAACAGAACAAGATGGAGATGGCAATAATTGGAGAACTGATATTACTGATTTTAGCAATATAAAATCATATATGATAGTAATAAAGAATAAAACCTTACAGACAGGAGAATCTATAAGCTTCAACTATGATGTAGAGATTCCAGAAAACTTGGAAAGTAATCAAAGCGCATATAGCACATTTGCTGTTTATTATGCAAAAAGTGCAGATGAGGAATCAAGAGATCCTCAAGCTCCAGTATCAACAAATGAAAGTACAGAAAGCACACCAGTAGGAATAACAACAGGAGAAGGACCAAATTTAGCTGTTGAATTAACTGCAGATGTAGCAAATGAAGCTGAAATTGCAGAAGAAAGTGTTATTACATATACAGCAAAAGTAACAAACAAAGGAAAAATGCCAGCAACAGATGTGACTTTAACAGTAAATCTTCCTAATCAAGCTTATCTTGCAACATGGAATAATACTACAAATACATATGATGTTGATTATGAAAATAAAGCATTTACCTTTACAATCGATGAGATAGGAATAGGTAAAACTGAAACTGTAAAATTTACAATAAAAGCAGGTTTATTTATAGAAATTCCAAAGGAAGAACCTTTACCAGAAAAAACTTTGGAAGATTGTAAAGGAAATCAAAAAGTTTTAGATAAATATAATGAAGCAAGAAAAAAACAGCAAGCAGGTGAAGAATTAACAGCAGAGGATATATATCCAGATATGACATTAGAGGATTTTAATGGAATGCAAGAAGAGTTTGAAAAATATCAACAATATATAGAGGAATCAAGAAAACAATATAGAGAAATACAAGAAGAATTAAAAAATAGAAATAAAATATCAATAGAAGTAAGTGCAAAAGTGGAAGGATATGAAGATGAGTTTAAATCAAATAACAGAACAAATACTATTATAGATGTAGTAGAAACACTAGGAATGACAATGACATTAATTGACCATCGTGATGGACGTTCGGTATTTGAAGATGAGGAGATTGTAAATACATTAGAAATACGTGTGACAGGTGAAGAAAAATTAACAAATGTAGATATATCAGGGGTTATTCCAGATTGTGTAACACTTAAAGAATATGGAGAAAATGCAATATTTGATGAAAAAACAAGAACTCTAACATATCATTTCGATGAATTGTCGAATGAGAAATATATCAATATTACTGTTGTAATGAATAAATTGGCAGAGGATGAATATGAA
This sequence comes from uncultured Clostridia bacterium, assembly GCA_947624405.1. GTDB lineage: Bacteria > Bacillota > Clostridia > TANB77 > CAG-508 > JAAWPK01. The sequence goes on along the minus strand of CANQKB010000022.1, from coordinate 12,981 downwards.
AAAGAATTTGAATTGAAGTTTAAAGGAACATGTGCTGAAAGTGAGAAAACATTTGAAAGTAATATAAAATCATATTATGCAATTAATCTAGCTCATGGTGGATTTGAGATTTCACAAACAAGCGATAAAACTGATGGATATATGTCAATTGGAGAAAATATAACTTATGAAATAACTATAAAAAATAATATTAAAGAAACAGCAGCAATGAATATAATTGATGTTTTACCAGAAGAATTAGAATTTGTGGAAGCATATTATACACAAAAAGAACAAAGAAATTCTATCCCATATTCTGGTGGAAATGAAATATCGGCATATGTTACTTTGGAAACAAATGAAATTGCAAAGATGTATGTTGTAGGAAAAGCAAAGCCTGTAGCAACAGATACAGAGATAACAAATGAAATAAAAGCTACTGATAATAAATTAAATGAATTTCAAGGAAATAGTCTTAAACATACAATACTTGCAAGTAGTACTTCAGTAAATCCAAATGATCCTAATAATCCAAATCGGAAATGAGGGACAGACATATAGAGTTTCTGGTACAGCATGGATAGATGATAATAAAAATGGTGGAAGAGAAGAAAATGAAAGCTTAATTGGTAGCATGAATGTATATCTATTAAATAGTGCTGATAAAACATTAATAAATCAAGCAAAGACAGATCAAAATGGAATATATACCTTTTTGAATGTAAAAAGTGGAGAATATATAGTTGCATTCGAATATGATACAGCTAAATATGCTTTAACTACATATCAAGCAGATGGAATAGAATATACTAAAAATTCAGATGCAATAAATATGGATTTAAATATTAATGGAAAGAATCTAACTTATGGTGCTACAAATAAACTAACTGTAAACAGTAATACATTAAATATAGATATTGGTGTAATTGATAGACCTAAGTTTGACCTAGAGCTAGAAAAGGGAATAAGTTTAGTACAAGTAAGTAATTCAAAAGGAACAGAAAGCTATAAATTTAATAATACAGATTTAGCTAAAGTAGAAATACCAGAGAAAAACTTGAAAGGCTCAGTTGTTGCAATAACATATACAATAACAGTAAAGAATACTGGTTCAGTTGCAGGATACGCAAGTAAGATAGTTGATTATAAAGCAAAAGATTTGAGTTTTACTTCTAGTATGAATCCTGAGTGGTATTTAGATACATCGGGAAATATTTATACAACGAGTTTAAATGATAGATTGATAAATCCAGGAGAACAAGTTACAGTATCATTGATACTTACAAAAACAATGACATCAGACAATATAGGACAAACAACAAATGATGCAGAAATAGCAGAAAGTTCAAATAATCTTGGAGTAACAGATATAGATTCAACACCAGAAAATAAAGCACAAAAAGAAGATGATTTTGGAACAGCAGATGTAATTATAGCAGTAAAAACAGGAGAGACACTTGTGCTTATAGGAATAATGCTAATATTACTTATGATATTTGCATTTGGAGCCTATGAAATTAATAAAAGAGTATTAGAAAAAATTTAGGGGAAAGGAGGTAAAGTTATGAAAAAAGTAAATAAATTAATAAAAAATTTTGTGGTAATGACATTCATTATTTTAATAGTATTAATTTCAGGAACAACAATTTCTAAAGCAGAAGGTGGTGTACAATATGGTGTAAGAGGAACGGTTGCTGAATTGTTCGTAGAATATAATTCAAGAGGAACTTTAAATTGGGATACTATACCATGGTTAGTTTTAGCAGGACAAGGACAATCACTTTGGTGTAATGAAAGAGGAGTTGCAGGTATATCATATGGTACAATTTCTGAGAATTTGCCAGGTGATTCAGGAGAACTTATGATAACTCCCAAATTAGATATATCAAAACAAGTGCAACAAGGAGTAGCAGAACATTGGTGCGGATATGATTGTTTCCCTAGTTATTACGAAACATGGAATGACTTGTTAGAACAAATACCAGAATATCAGAAATATTCAGAATTAAAGAAGAGATTAGAGGATCCGTCTATGTATTCTTATTGCTTATTTGGTGGCGGAGAAAAAACAGAAACTAATACAGTAAATGCATTTATATTCTCTCAGGGTAAAAAATATGAAAGCCCAGGAGAAGTTCCACAGAGTGGATTGGACGGAGACCTTAATTATGCAGGAGGAGATTTCTCTGCATATGAAAAACAAAAAGCAGTATGGGGAGAAGAAGACGGAGGTTTAAGGTCACTTGCAAATAAATTTCTTAAATTTGCTCTTGATATAGCAGGAAAGCAAAATGGATATAAAGATTATATACAAGCATATAAAGTAAAAATAAATCAAGATACAGGAAAAGAATTGCAAAATGAAGAAATAGGAGGAACATTAAAAGAAAACTTTAAAGGTGAAGAATATAAGTCTTTTGAATATAAAACAGAAGATATTAATGTAGAGGTAAATGCTAATAATAAAGATTATGTAATAGGACCATTTTGGATAGATTATACAGTAAATGATACAACTAAAGATTCTTATGCTTTTACAAATAGAGATGGGTATGTTGCAAAATTTACTGGTATTGATTCAATACAAGTATATAATCAAGAACAAAAAACAATAGAAGAACTTGGTGGAAGCTTTGATATAGCATATAAATATGATAAGGGTATACCAGAAGATCAAAAGGGAGAAGTTAAAAAGATTATAGATGTTGCAAATGGTGAAGCTGGTGGTAAAACAAAGGGATTTGAATCTAATAAACCATTTTATATAGTAATACATAGAGGAGAAATGAAACCAGAGAAATTAAAAGGACTATATATTACAGTTAAATTAAAATATTTAAAAAGTGTAACAGCCCATCTTGGTTATTATAATGGATTGGCAAGACACTGGAAATATGATGTTGCATCTGTAGAATATGAAAGAGGTGTTAATGTACATTATAATTGTTACTATTATACGGAAGATCCAAATAGGCCGGGAGTAAATATACTACACGATTGTTCACATGATGCATTCGTAACTTATAGATATAATACAAAACGATTTAAATTAGGATGGGAAGCAAATTTTACAAATGCACAAGACTTATTATCTTTGTATCATGATGAAAATGGTGGTACAAGTCGTACCTATAAAACAGAACAAATTTTAATTAAATACTTACCAGACGATGATAGATATCAAGAACCAACATTTGAATTATTAAAGAAATGCTCAGTAGAAGATGATGTATTACGTGGAGCAGAATTCAATATATCAATTAGTGCAATTGGTAAAAACAAAGATGACAAAAATGTAAATTTCCAAACACCAAAACCTATAACAAGAATTACAGATGTATATGGTATAGCTAAAATAACAGGTGGACAACTTGAAGCATTAGGACTTACATTAAAAGGATTTACAGGTAAATTAACCATAATATATGAAGAAAAAGTAGCACCTGCAGGACATGTTAAGAGTAGTGGAACTACAACTGTTTCAGTGGAAGTAAATGATGGAGAAATAGTATCTGCTTCTGGAGGAGATACTACAGTTAGTGGAGATAAATTACTTGTAAAAACAACTATGTATAACCACCATTCTGGTGATACAACATTGATATTAAGAAAGTTAGACAGAAATGGAAACCCAATTGAGGCAGGATTTGATGTACATGTTAGATATACACCTACAGGCGGAAAAGAAGTAGATGATCCAGAAAATATTATCCATGGTCAAACTGAAAATGGCATATTTACAATTTCTGGAGCAGATTTTGAAAATATGAAAGTACCAATAGAAGATTTTGGTTCATTTACTGGTACAATAACATTAGAATTTATGGAGATGCATGTATATGCTTCATCAGCAAGCAATACTGTAAATTCATTTGACTTTGATATTACTTTAACATTTGAAGATGGTGTTGAAGATACAGGCAAACGTAAGATTACACAATATGGTGAAAATACATCTGCTCAGGTTGTACAAAAATATGCATATAATGTAGACGATTTATTAGAATTTGTTAACGCATGGTCAGCTAGTTTGCAAGAGTATGCAGACCAGTTGCCAGATGAAAATACAGCAAATGTAACATTTGAGTTGAAAAAAGAAATGTCAGAGAGTGCATGGAATAAATCACAAGAGTGGTTAAATGCATATTTAGGACGTACTTATGGAACAAACTTAAATTCAATACATGCGTTTACTGGTGACCAAATGACTGTAGACGAAGCATCACAATTAAGTGAAGCACTAGATGCATTACAAGATTATTTAGATGAAGACGAAAATCATATAAAAGAGTTTACTGGTGGATCAAATGAGAATATGAAATTTTCATATGACTGGGAGACTAATAACTCTAGTCGAACAATAAATTATGATTTTGAAGGCGAAATGCCTGCTGGTACATGGGAAAAAATAACTAAATGGCTAGATGAGTGGCTAGAAAGAGTACATGGTTTAAGCTTAGAGCAAATACATGCATTATCTGAAGACCAGGATATGACTGGTGATGAAATGATGACTTTAGTTGATGCATTAGGAGCTTTAACAGAATATTTACAAAGTGATGATGATGATATAGAATCTTTCTTTAAAGAAAATTCTAGAGAACAAGTAGATGTAAATTACAAAGATGCCATAGAATTAGTAATGGACGATGATATGGGATGGGTAAGTGTAAAACAACATCAAGATTATACTGAAAATCCTACTGCCGGTAGCGGAGGAGGAGATTGGGGAGGTCATGAGGAACCTGGACCATTTGAAATGAAACTTGCCGGTTACGTATTCTTAGATGATGAACAGACTAAAGAGACGGAGCATAATGCAGATGGATTATTAAGTGACGGAGAGACATTATTATATGGTATAGAAGTAAGGCTTTATGACGACACAGATGGGGGTTACGCAACACTTATGCCAAGAGAAGGTAAAATACGTTGTAATCCTACAATGACAGATGTAAATGGATATTACGAATTTGATGGATTAGACCCAATGCATGAGTATCATGTTGAATTTGTATATAATGGAATGCAATATAAAGCAATAACGGATGTTCCGGGGGCAATGGAACAACCATATCAACAGCCAAATTGGGATAGATCTTCAAAAGGTGGAGAAGTGGATACATCTGGCAGAAAACAATATAATGCAGTTGCTCCAAGGACAAATGTATGGGATTATAATGAATTACAAAGTATACAAGTTGAAATAGCAGATAGAGTTCATGACTATATATGTAAATCACGTTCATACCCAAGTATCGAAGGTATATATAGTGACGTAATAGCTAACCATATAAATAATGACCCAGATATTGAAGCAAAAATTGACTATATAAGGAATTCAATGGTTAAAGCACGTGCTGGTTATAGCAGTACTAATACAAGTGGTAAATATCCACATACTAGTATTAGGAGTGGTTTCCTTACAGATATAGCTAATATAAATGATGATGATGGAAAAGTATATTTCGCTGGATTTGAAAAGAAATATTTATATCCAGGACAATTACAGATACATTTAGGTTTAGTGCAAAGAGCTAGAACAGATCTTAACCTTATATCTGATGTAATGAGTTCACAAATAACATTAAAAGACTATAAAGAAGATTATAAATTTGGTACTGGTTCTTCACAATATACACAATATGTATATCAAGAGGATTATGCCTATGCATTTACAAGAGATGGAGATAATACACATATATATAAATATATAACAGATTTAGATGAAGAAGGAAATGCAATAAATGTTAGAGAGGTTGAAATTACTGATGAGGAAGAAAAGAAAGGTCTGGCATTCTATGATGAAAACTTAAATGAAGATACTGAGAAAAAAATGCAGTATTATATAGATTATAGAGTAACGATAAAAAATTCATCTAATCAAGATACTGTACCTATAGCATTTGCAACATATTATGATGAATCATTAGAACCAGTTGAAGCATATAGGATAGTTGATGGAGAAAAAACAACAAAAGTGAGACAAGCAAATACTGATACATATGTTCCAATAACAGATATTCCTGAAGGATATAAAAGGGTAATACATGCTACTGATTTGGATATTAATACAGAAGCATTGACAAATCAAACAGATGCATATTATGCTGAGATTAAGTTTAAAGTAGTAGGAAAAGACGGAGAAACTCCTGAACAAGCATTTAGAAGATTAATAAATACAGATAGAGAGAATAGCAAAGTATCGAGAGTATGGGATGCTAACTTCTATTCAGAAATAACTGGATATCAAACAAAAGATAGTTATCTAGATGCAGATTCAAGACCAGGAAACTTTGATGTAGATGTATTTAATGAAAAACTAGATGATTACAGAAAAGTTGTATACGAATATGAAAGTAATCCAACTCAAGAATTAGATACACAATTAACATTTGCTTTAGATAATATAATAAATGCAAGAGAAGATGATGCATGGAATGTTGAATTAGATATAGTAGATAATACATACAGAAGAACAATAAGAGGAAATGTTTGGGAAGCAGTTACAGATGAAGTAAAATCTGCACTAGCTTTACAACAACAAGGATATGAAGATAATACAAAAGAACCTTTAATATATGGAGATGAGGTAGAAGGTGGCGAGATTAATCCAGATGATCTCAACTTAAAAGATATTAAAGTAGAACTTGTTGAATTAAGAGCAAATGGTGAGGGTTCATCCGATGGAACACAAAGGGTAAGAGCTGTAACTAAAACAGGTGAAGATGGATCATATATATTTAAACAATATATGCCAGGTAAGTATACTTTACGATTCACATATGGTGATTACGAGTTAGAAACTAATGAAGAAACAGGAGAAGAAAGTAACTTCCCACGAAGTAAAGTGTCTGTAGGAGATGCAGTAAGGAAGAAGATAGAAGAGGCAAAAGAAACAGGTGAAGAGTATGAACCAGATGAAACAGATTTCTTATTATTAAATGGTCAGTATTATCAATCTACACTTGGAAATCCAGATACAAATAATGATGTATATTGGTATAAAGAGAAAAATATAGCTGACGTAGATAGTGGTAGGTTGGAAGATATGGCAGAATTGCCAAATCGATATTCAGATGCATATGATGATGCATATTCAAGATTAACTCAAATGAAGAGTGAAATTGATGTAACACAAGATTTCCCAGATGGACCAGAGGGAGATCCTGAAAACCCAGAGACATCTTCAAGCTTTACATATCAAGGAAACTGGGAAGTGGAAGATGGAAAGCATAATGATAGAATGTATGCTTATACGTCAACAATGGACTTTAGAATTGAATATATACGTGATAAAGTTAAAGGAACAAATAGCAATAAATGGTATCAATATTCAGTAGACCATATTGACTTTGGTATTACTCCAAGAGTAAGTAATAATGTTGTAATTGATAAAAACTTGAAGGAATTTACAATAACATTAACCAGGGAAGATAAGTATGCTAAGCAAAAATATGAGATTGTAGAAGAAGATGGAGTTAAAAAAATTGTTAAATCAGGTGCACAAGAAGGAGATGCAACTCTTCTAATACAGGATCCTACATATGATAATATTTACTATAAAGATGGTTTAGTTATCGTTGAGATGGAAGAATTGAATATGCAATATGCAAATATGGAAGTAACATATGAATTCTACATTAAAAATGATAGTGAACACGATGATATTAATGATACAGAAGATGATCCAACAGATGATGTAGTAGAGAAACTAACATATATCAAAGAAGGAGATAAAATTGTAGCAATTAAGTATTATCAAGAGGAAACGGACAAAATGACATATTATGAAAATGATGAGACAAGTAATGGAGAATGCATCGTATATCATAATAATGCCAATACAGAAGATGAATATTCAAAGAAACCAATGAAAGAAGAAGACGGAGATACATCACTTAAGATTGATGATGAAAGTAGATTAGGCGGATATAAACGCATTAGAGGGTATGCAGAAGAAGAGCCAAAGACAGTTAAAAATAAAGCAAAAATGATAGCAGATTATCCAGGACTTCAAATGTGGCTTGCAACACTTGAGGATCCAGAAGAAGGTAGTGCTGATCAATCAGATAAATGGGAAGTTGTTGAAAAAGCAGAAGGAGCAGAACATCCATATGCTGACAAATACATTATAACACACAGAGCTTTAATAAATGCTAAAGAAGCTGATGGACAAGATCCAGGAGAAGATACTACTACATTATTAGATAGACAAAATATAGTTTTATTTGCAGTAGATGAAGAAGAAGGTGCAGAAGGAGAAACAGAAGAAGCAGCAGCAAATAACTTAATGAAAGAGTTAGCACCAGGAGAAGATGCTAAAGAAACAGCAGTATTGAGTGTAAATCTACAAAGTGGAGTAACTGTTTTAACAGAAACGGATTATTCAAATATGGTAGAATTAATCAGATTAGAGAATAGTGCAGGTAAAGTAGTAGACTTAGCTGGTTACGATGTAACAGGTGAACATGAAAAAGAATCTTCTAAGAGACGTACGATGACAGAATTACACGATGGAGCTACTCCAGAAGATGAAGAAGAAACAACACCTGATGAAGAAGTAGAAAAAATACCATTAACTCCTACAATAGGTACATCAAAATCAGAGACAATTATAGTACAAGAGCCAACAGGTTTAATAGATTTTGTTGAAAACAATATTGAATCAAACTTAAGCATAGTACTTATTGGATTAGTAATTCTTGCTGGAGGTATAATATTAATTATTAAATTTGTTGTACCTAAGAAAGAATAATTAAAACAGGTTATATTTAAAATATAACAAAATTAAAACCAAAACCAAACGCAAAACCGAAACAAACAAAAAAACTCTTAGAGTAAAACTCTAAGAGTTTTTTGTATAAATTTTGCATTTTTGGAAAAGATAATAAAAAACATTAAAGAGGAGCGAAAACTTTTGAAGAATGCAAAAATATTAAATATAAAAGGAGCATTATTAAATAAAGAACAATTAAAGAGCTATTTAGAGAAAATGGCATCTGATGATGTATTAATAGATAAAGCTGATAAATCAACATATCCAATACCAGTGCTAATTCAAAATTTTGAGTATATAACAAAAACATATGATTTATTAAATTTACATTTAAAGCTTGGAATAAGCATACATCAGGCTGGAGAATGGCTTTTGGATAATTATTATATAATCGAAGAAACTGTAAAAGAGGTAAGGAAAAACTTACCTTTAAAAAAGTATGTGAAATTTCCAGGAATTGCTTCTGGAAAATATAAAGGGTTTGCAAGAAGCTATGTACTCGCATGTGAAATTGTAGGTTATACAGAAGGAGTATTTGGAAGTAGAGATATAGAAGAATACTTGCAAAGTTATCAAAGTAAAAAAACTTTAAACATGGAAGAAATTTGGAATATAAGTCTATTTTTTAAGATTGCTTTAGTTGAAAGGATTAGAGAAATATGTGAAAAGATATATTCTTCACAAATACAAAAATTGAAGGTTGAAAGTATAATTGAAAGATTAGTTGAAAGTAAAAATAAAAAAGAATTAAAATTTACTCCATTTTATAAAAGTATAGAGCCATACAAAGAAAATAGCTATGCTTTTATTGAATATATGTCATATAAGTTAAAAAAGTATGGGAAAAATGGAATAGCATATTTAAATATTTTAGAGGAAGAAATAAATAAGCAGGGGCTTACACTTGCAGAGGTAATAAAAAAAGAACATTTTGATATAGCACTGAAAAAAGTTTTGATTGGGAACAGCATAAAAAGTATTCACCTTTTGCAAAGAATGAATTTTGTAGAAGTTTTCGAAAAAATAAATGGGGCAGAAGAGGTTTTAAGGCAGGATCCGTCTGGAACATATGAAAACATGGATTATAAAACAAAGGAGTATTATAGAAATAAGATAAAAGAGATTGCAGAAAAGAGTAAAATATCAGAAATATATATTTCAAAAAAGATTGTGGAGCTTGCAAGTGTTGCAGATGAAGAAAAGAAGAAACATATTGGATATTATTTGATAGATGATGGTATATATGATTTATATCAATCACTTGGAATCAACAAAATCAATCCAGAGGTTAAGAAAAAGACAAAATTAAACTTATATATATATAGTATGATTGGAATAAGCATAGTTTTTTCATATATCATGGGAGTTATGCTATATAAAGGAACTAAAAGTTTTTGGCTTGGCTTTATTTTAGCTGTACTTATATTTATTCCAGTTACAGAGATTGTAACTAAAATAATGCAAAATATACTTAATAAAACTATTAAACCTAAATTAATACCAAAAATGGATTTTAGCAAGGGGATACCAAAAGATTGCACAACCTTAATTGTCATTCCAAGTATATTAAAAGATACAAAAGATGTGAAACGATTATTAAAAAAGTTAGAAGTGTATTATTTAGCTAATGAGTCTAAAAATATATATTGTTTAGTTTTGGGTGATTGCACGCCAAGCAAGAAAGAAAAAGATGGAAAAGAAGAGGAAATTATAAATAATGGGCTTAGAATAGCAGATGAATTAAATAAAAAGTATGGAAAAGGTATTTTTAATTTTATATATCGTAAAAGAGTGTGGAATGATGGCGAAGGAATGTATATTGGTTGGGAAAGGAAAAGAGGTATTTTAACAGAGCTAAATGAATTTATTGCATGTGGAAATGATAAAAATACTTTTTTGGTAAATACACTGAAAGATATACAAGATGTGAAGTTTAAGTATGTGATAACACTTGATTCAGATACAGAATTGACATTAAATTCTGGAATAGAGCTTATACAAGCAATGGCACATCCTTTGAATAAACCAGTTGTAGAGGGAGGAAAAGTTGTTAAAGGATATGCAATTATTCAACCAAGAATTGGGATTAACTTGGGGAAAATAAAGAAGAGTATGTTTACTGAGATTTTTGCAGGAAGTGGAGGAGTAGATTCATATACAAATGCAATATCTGATGTATATCAAGATAATTTTGGCGAAGGCACATACACAGGCAAAGGTATATATGATGTGGATGTGTTTTGTAGTGTACTTCACAATAAAATTCCTGAAAATACAGTACTTAGTCATGATTTATTAGAAGGATGTTTGTTGAGATGTGGGCTTGCCTCTGATATTATGCTACTTGATGATTATCCTAAAAGTTATATGGCATATATAACTAGGTTTAGCCGTTGGATAAGAGGGGATTGGCAAGTTTTTGAAAAGTTAAAACTTTGGAAAACGGATTTAAACAAATTATCTAAATTTAAAATATTAGATAATATACGTAGATCATTAATTGAAATTGCTGTTATTTTATGTATTATTTTTTTAACAATTATAAGATTAAATTATAGTGTGGGAGTTGGCACATATGTAACAATTGCACTTGCAAGTGTGGCAATTTCTAGCATTATTGAAGCAGTTAATTATGTGATTTTTCGAAAAGAAAATATTAAAAGACAAAGAAAATTTACAAATATGATTAATGAGCAAATGGGAAGTCTTTATCGTGCAATTATTTCTATAATCACATTACCAACTATTGCATATATTTCAGCAAGTGCAATTATAAAAACGATTTACAGAACAAAAATATCAAAAAAGCATTTGCTAGAATGGACAACAGCAGACGAAGCAGAAAGGAAAGATACGAATAAATTAGTACAAAATTTAAAAATGATGTTTCCTAATATTGTGATAGGGGTATTTTGTTTAATATTTGGATGGTTTGTTAATCCAAGGGTTTTTGACATATTTTTATATGTATTAGGAGTATTATTTATAGTTGCTCCAGTTATAATGTGGACTATTAGTAAGGACTATTCATGTGTATCAACAGTACACATGATATCACAAGATGAACTTAATTATGTAAAGGAAATTGCAAAAAGAACTTGGGGATATTTCAATGATTTTATGAAGGAAAAGGTAAATTTTTTACCACCAGATAATTTGCAGGAAAGTAGAAGAGAGAGGATAGCTTATAGGACTTCTTCAACGAACATAGGACTTGGGATTTTGACAATAGTTTCTGCATATGATTTGAAATTTATAGATTTAGAAAAAGCAGTTGCTAAATTAGAAAATGTAATGGATACAGTCTGCAGATTAGAAAAATGGAATGGACATTTATATAATTGGTATGATTTAAAAACTTTACAACCTTTAAAACCTAGATATGTTTCTAGTGTTGATAGTGGTAATTTTGTAGGGTATTTATATGTTTTGAAAGCCTTTTTAGAAGAAAAACAACATACACAGTATAAAGATAGGATAGAAGAACTTTTGAAGCAAGTAACGGAGATTATAGACAAGACAGATTTTTCGTATTTATATAGTGAAGAAAACAGACTTTTATCAATAGGATATAATGTGGATGAAAATAAATTGACAGACACATATTACGATTTGCTTGCAAGTGAAGCTAGACAAGCAAGTTTAGTAGCAATAGCTAAAAAGCAAATTCCATCAAAGCACTGGAATAATTTAAGTAGAACATTGACAAAACTGGGAAAATATAAGGGATTGATATCTTGGTCCGGGACTGCTTTTGAATATCTTATGCCAAATATAAATATAAAAAGATATGAGGGGAGTTTACTAGATGAATCTTGTAAATTTATGATAATGAGCCAGATAAAATATTGTGCAAAATTAGGAATACCATGGGGAATATCTGAGGCTGGATTTAATTTAAAAGATTTAAATTCAAATTATCAATATAAAGCTTTTGGAGTACCTTGGCTAGGACTTAAAAGAGGATTAGAAGATGAAATGGTGGTTTCTTCTTATGCATCTATTTTGGCAATTTGTGATTATCCAAAGGAGGTTATACGAAATCTAAAAGAACTTGAAAAACAAGGAATGTTTGGAGAGTATGGCTTTTTTGAGTCTATTGATTATACTCCATCTAGGCTTCCTGTTGGAAAGAAAAAAGCAATAGTTAAAACATATATGGCACACCATCAAGCCTTAATTTTGCTTTCAATAAATAATTTGATAAATGATGATATTTTGCA
>CANQKB010000021.1 GCA_947624405.1 uncultured Clostridia bacterium | reverse complement strand
AAGCAAACTTAACATAATAATATTAGCAATATTTTTCGTCTGAAATCAAAAAAGTGGCACAAACGAAAAAATTCATAAAAAATATTCGACATAGAATGTAAAATATGATATAATAACAAAAATACAGAAGGAGTTGTAAAAATATGACTTTAGAATTTATAACTAACAATATAAATGCAAAAATAAGTCAAAATCAAGATATTTTGACATTTACATTTTATGAATTAAGAGTAAAATATAATTTAACAGAAAGCGAAACTAAAAGATTTTTAGAATTAGCTCAAATTAGATTGGAAAATTTGGGATATAGCACATATATAACAGGGGAAAAGTATATGTATGCGGGTATAGCGAACACAGTAAAAGAAAACGAAATGATGGTAGCAGTAAAAAATAATGCTTTACAATAATATATTGAAATATGAAAGGTTTAAAAATGCATTTTAATAAAGAAAAAATAAAAGAATGGTTAATAAAAAATTTAAAATGGATAGTATTATTTGTTTGTGTAATAATTTTTTTAGCCTTAGCAGAAGATGTATTTAATAAAGAAATTATAGAAGCAGATGCTTTAGGTTATAAAGTTATATCTACTTATTTAATGTCAGATTTCGTGACTCCAATAGCAAAAATAATAACAAAATTTGGAGGAGCGACTTTTTTAATTATTACATCAATTGTTTTATTATTGGTTATAAAGAATAAAAAAATAGGAATAGCAATTTGCTCTAATTTAGCAATAATAGCAGGTTTTAATGCAATACTAAAAAATATTTTGCAAAGACCTAGACCAATGGAATATAGATTAATTAATGAAACTGGATATAGTTTTCCATCAGGGCATTCTGCAGTAAGTATGGCTTTTTATGGATTTATTATATACTTAATATATAAATATATAAAAAATAAATATGTTAAATGGACTTTAATGACAATTTTAGGTGTTTTAACAATTTCTATTGGGATAAGTAGGATTTATTTAGGGGTGCATTATACAAGTGATGTACTAGCAGGATTTTTAGTATCAATATCTTATTTAATTTTATATATAAATATCGTAAATAAATTTTTGGATACAAATAAGTAGTTGCAAATTACGAAATATTGTGTTATCATTTATATTAAGTTGTTATGTAAATTTAAAAAACACAATATAAGGAGTAATATAGGAAAATGCAAAAAAAATTAGAAGATTTTGATAATGATGCACATCAAAATTATGATTTTATACAAGGAGAATGTAGAAAAGAACAATCAGATATCTTTATAGATATGGATGTTGATTCTAGCATAAAAGAAAAATTGCATTTGGGAGGAATGGAAGCTGAAGATGTAAGGAAAAATCCAAAATTAGTTAAACTACTACAAGGAAAAGATTTAAAAGTAATTTTTGCAAGAGAAATGCTTGTAGGACTTGAAGGAAGTACACAACGAAAATATGGAAACACATTTATAAAAAATCAAGACATAGTTAATATGGCAGATTATTTGTCTAGTAAAATCGGACAAGAAAATTTTTTGAAAATTTGTGCTGATTATGGTAAATGCTTAGACGAATTAGGTGTTTTGGTTTTGATAGATAGACCAGAAGGGGAATTAACAGAAAGAGAAAGAAAAACTTTTGATAGATATAGTAGATTTTTCAAAAAAGTTTGTGAAGAACCAGCATTAATTGCATTTACAGAAGAAAATGTAAGAAAAGTAATAGAAAATGAAATATATAGAAATATCACAAATTTAGGAGCAGCATATTTTGAGGAATTGCCAGCAAGTTTTAAAGAAAAATATCCAGAGTTATTTTTACCAGAAAATGTAGAAAAAACAATAAAAAATAAGTTTTATAAAGGTTGGTTAACATATGAAGATGTAAAAAAATATCCATATTTAAAAGATATATTATTAACTAAAGCTGTTGATGTGGGTTTTAGACTAAGTAAAAATGCGAATAAATCAATATGGGAAAATCTAACTACAAAAAAAATATTAGAATTTGCTCAGCAATATGGTAGATATATAGAAGATATAGATGGAACCATATTTGAACAATGTCAAACTGAAGATGAAAAGCAAACAGCATTGCAAAAAGAAATAGAAAATAATATCTTAACTAGAAAGAGTAAATATAGTGATACAGCACCAGAATTTATGAAAATAAAACATCCAGAATTATTTTTAGTAGATGATGCACCAGAAGAATTGAAAACGTATTTTTATGACGGTTATGAATCTCAAATTTACGATAATTGGAACTGGTTGTCGTTTGATGAAATAAAAAAACATCCAGAATGGAGAAAGTTTTTAAAAGGTAAAGAATTATCAAGAGCATTTTCAGAATCTTATAATGAATTATTTGATAGATTTGATTGTGAAACATTGTTAAAACTAGGAATAAAATATCCAGATACAATAAGAAGGATGGTACAAAGTTATAAGGAAAATGTACTAGAAGCTTGGTATAAAGCTACAGGAGGAAGATTTTTGCCTCATTATATTATCATGCAAAATTTTCCAATAAAAGAAATAGATAGCTTTTTAGCAAATGCTAATAAATGGTCACAATTAATGAGAATGGATGATTATAATATAAATGATGAGAGAAAATCAACAATATTAAAAGCATCATATAGTTTAGGTTTATTTCAAGGAAATGAAGAAAGTTTTAATAAAATAGTTGAATTGTTTACAGGAATACCAAGTGAATTATCAGAAGAGGAATATAATGAAATAATAAGAAAGCTTAGACAAGTTACAAATTGGGATAGTTTAGAAAGACCATTTCAAGAAATTAACGAAGAAGAAGAATTTAAAAAGGCATATATTTTATGGGAAGATGAAAAAGAAAATTGTGAAAAATCAAAAAGAAAATACATATTAAAAATAAATAAACAAAAAGATAAGAAATTAGCAAAAGAGATTAGAGTAATTTTAGAAGAAGCAGATTACCCTAAAATATTAACATACACTAAAGCTCATCAAATATTTGATGGATTTGCAATGAAGTATGACGAAAACTTTGTTAGATTTTTTGAAGAAAATATAGAAGAAATAATCTCAAATCCAGAACATATAGGTAAGATTGCAAATATACAAAGGCAATTTGCAGGAATAACTAAAATGAATTCGGCAAGAAAAATCACATTGGAAGTAGCAGAAGATTATATAAAAAGCATTGCATATGACAATATAGATATAGGAAATGAAAGACTTGCAGAATATGCAAAAATAGCAGGATACTCTCAGGAGGATTTTGAAAAGTTACAGAAAATATATAATGAAGCGGAAATGAGAGATTATTCTAGTATACCTAAAATATCAGGTAAAACAAAAGGATACACATATGAAATACTAAGAAATGATGATCCTCTTACTTTAGCTATAGGTGTACTTACAGATTGCTGTCAAAAACTACATGGTGGAGGCGAGACAAGTATGATACATAGCGCTTTATCACCAGATGGAAGAGTTTTTGTAGTAAGAGATGAAGAAGGAAGAATAGTTGCACAAAGTTGGGTTTGGAGAAATCAATATACATGCTGTTTTGATAATATAGAAGTACCAAGTAGAATATTGAAATTATATGAAAAAGAAAATCCAGAAAAGAAAAAAGAGGATTTAACAAAAGGAGTATTAGAAGCTTATAAAAAACGGAGCACAAGATTTAATGCAAGAAGACAAAAAGGTATATCAAAAATTATTAGAAAAAGGAACAATAACAAAAGAGCAATATAATGCATTAGTTTTAGGAAAGATAACTGTTGGCATAGGATATAACGATATTAGAGAAACAATAAAAAATGATACAGAATTAATTAGAGATGATATAAATAATTTAACAAAAGTAAAGCCTACAGAAAAATTTGCAGGTGTATATACAGATGCAGAATATGTAAAAGATGGAATACATGATGGACAATGGATTATCAAAAAAAGAGAAGATACGAAAAGTTCATCATATGAGGCTTTATATACTCATGAAGATGACATACAAATTTACGATGCTAAAAATGCAGATGATACTTTACTTATAATGATGAAAAGAATGGAGCAAGCAATTGGAAAAAATAGACTGCCATATATGAAGGGAGAAAAAACTCAAAAGTCGCAAAAGATAATTAATGAAATTGCAAATGAATATCAGATAAATCCAGAAAATACTAAAATAGTTGCAACAAATAGAATTGCAATTATATATAGTAAAGAAAACGGAAGTATAAAAATATGTGATATTTTTTCTTCACCAATAAAAGCAAATTTGAAAAATGAACAAAAAAAGAAAGCAGAAGAGCATTTAAAATATCAAATGAAAAAGGCTTTGAGGCAAATAAAAGAAGAAAATTTAGAGTTTGATGTCTCTAGTTTAACAGAAGAACAAAAAGATTTAATTCAATCTATTATAAAAGAAATACAAAGAGAAAATGAAAGATAGAGTTATTTGATTAGTACTTGAAAGGAAACGTGGAATATGATAATAACAAATTTAAAAGAATTACAGAAATTAAAAAATAGAGTTAAACCAGAAGAATTTGAAGAAATTATAGCTAATAATACAGAAAAAGAGAGAGAAGCATTAAAAAAATATGGGATAGATAAACTTATAGAATATGGAATAAGAGATATAGGAGAAATATCTAAACCAGTAACAGATATATATAAGATTAAAGAACTAGCCCAAAAGAGGCCATTGGATTTAATTGATATGGGGCTTTATTCAGAAAGTAAAAAGTCATTTATAGAGAAATATGGTTTTGACAATATGATTGCATTAGATAAAGAAACAAGTGGCATGTTTTCGTATGAAATATATGTAAATATTTTTATGGAAAGACCACGTGGAGTATTTCAAGTGGATTTCAATAATGGAGAAACATATTTTACAGTTATGGCATGTGCAGAGTCTATTGCTCCTGAATTTAAAACAGAAGGTAATGTATCTTATGAACAATTTAAAGAAAGAATGTATGAACTTTTAAAGACTGCAAGAGAAGAAGAAGGAGGATTAAGAGAAGAATATTTCCCAAGTTATGATTTTATACAAGGAGATTTCAGAAAAGAACATCCAGACATATTTATAGATGAAAATATTGATGAAGATTTAAAAACAAAATTTTATTGGGGATATATGGAAGCAGAAGATGTCAGAAAACATCCGGAATTAATTGAAATATTACGAGAAAGAGAATTACGAAATGTTTTTAGCAAGAAAATGTTTGCAGATTTTGAGGATGTAGATGAAACTAAAAGAGAAGAGGGAAAGTATAGCAAAATACCTAAAAAAGTAAATATGGCTGAATACTTATCTAAAAGAATAGGACAAGAAAATTTTTTGAAGATATGTGCTGAATATGGACAATGCTTAGATGACTTGGGAATGTTGACTTTTGTGGATAGAACAAATGGAAAACTAAGTGAAGAAGAAGAGGAAATTTTCTACGAATGCAGCAAAGTATTTAAAGATATTGGAAAGCCACAAGTAATAGAAATTACAGAAGAAAATGTAAGAAAAGCTATAGAAGATGAAATATACAGGGAAATAGTAGAGAATGAACTAGAGTATTATGAATATTTACCAGAGAGCTTTAAAAAAGCACATGAAGAAATATTTATTGAGGAAAGCGTACCGGTTGAGTTAAGAAAAAAATTTTACAGAGGAAAATTAACATATGAAGATGTAAAAAATAATCCATATTTAAAAGAAATCTTAATGAATAAAAATATTAATATAGGATTTAGAGAAACGATAAAACAAGAAGAAAAAATTGATTCAGGTAAAATGAATATATGGAGAGTATTAAGTAAAGAAGAAATTTTAGAAATGGCGCAAGAATATGGAAAATACATAGAAGGAACAGATGCTTTAATATTTGAAGAAGAGCAAAGTGCAGAAGAAAAACGAAAAGCATTAGAAAAAGATATAGAAAGAAGAATTATAAATAGATATACTATGTATGATGACAAAGCACCTGAATTTATGAAAGAAAAACATCCAGAGCTATTTTTAGATGATGATGCACCAGAAGAATTAAAATTATGCTTTTATGATGGATATACATCGCAAAAAGAAGAATTTATGGGAAATAACAGTAGCAATTACATTATGATGTTTCAAAGAATAAAAGAGCATCCTGAATGGTTACCATATTTAAAAGGAAAAAATTTAAAAAGGGCTTTTCCTGAAAATTATAAAGTAATTTTTAATATGTTTGGTAACGATGAATTAATGAAAATAGGGTTGAGGTATCCAGAAACAGTAAGAAAGATTGTTGGAAATCATAAAGAAGAAATACTAAGACAATGGTATAAAGCTACAGGTGGAAAATTTTTGCCACATTATGTTATAATGTCAAATTTTCCTGTAAAAGAAATAGATAGTTTTTTGGAAAATAGTAAAAAATGGTCTCATTTAATGAAAGTATATGAGTATAATTTTATGGAAGAAGCCAAAACTGCAATGTTGAAGGCAGCATATAGTATGGGAGTATTTAAAGGAAGTGATGAAGGATATTCTGCAGTATTAGAATTATTTACAGGAATACCAAGTGAATTAACCGAAAAAGATTATAACGAGATATTAGAAAGATTAGGAGTAAGTGAAAAATGTGATGAGATATTATGCCCATTTGAACAAGTAGAAAATTATAAATTATTTGTAGACGCATATAAACCATGTGAAGAACCAAAAGAAGGGGAAGAACAAGAAAAAACACAGAAAAAATATGTGTTAAGCTTTAATAAGCAAAAAGATAAAAAAAAGGCAAAAGAAGTAAGAAGAATGTTGGAAAATATAAATTTCTCAAAAACTTTAAATTTTCAAAAGGCGCATCAAATATTTGACTCATTTGCAATGAAATATAACACTGATTTTGTTAAATTTTTTGAGGAAAATATGGAAGAGATAATATCAAGTCAAGAACACATAGGAAATATTGCAAACATACAAAGACAATTTGAAGAAATAACTAAAACAAATTCAGCAAGAAAAATTACATTAGAAGTAGCAGAAGATTATATAAAAAGCATTGCATATGATAATATAGATATAGGAAATGAAAAGCTTGCAGAATATACTAAAATAGCGGGATATTCTCAAGATGATTTTGAAAAATTACAGAAAATATATAATGAAGCGGAAATGAGAGAATACTCTAGTATTCCAAGGGTATATGGACAGATAGAGGGGTATACATACGAAATACTAAGAAATGATGAACCTCTTGCATTAGTTATAGGTGTACTAACAGACTGTTGTCAAAAATTATATGGAGCAGGTGAAACAAGCATGTTACATAGTGTATTATCACAAGATGGTAGAGTTTTTATAGTAAGAGATGAAAAAGGAAGGATAGTTGCACAAAGCTGGATATGGAGAAATCAAAATACATGTTGCTTTGATAATATAGAGATACCAAATAGAATATTTGATACATATCAAAAAGAACATCCAGAAAAGAAAAAAGCAGATTTAGCAAAAGGAATACTAGAAGCTTACAAAAAACGGAGCCCATGAATTAATGCAAGAAGATAAGAAAAAGAATCAAGAATTATTGAAAAGTGGGAAAATAACTAAAGAACAATATGATTCATTATTGATAGGAAAGATAACTGTTGGTTTAGGATACAATGATATTAAAGAAGCGATAAAAAAAGATGAAGAATTGGTTAGAGATGATATAAATAGACTTATTCTACCAAGAACAACAAGTCAATTTCCAGAATTATATACAGATGCAGGATATAAACCAGACGGGAAAAATGAAGGACAGTGGATTATTGAGCAAAGAGAAAAGTTAACAAAGCATTCCGGTGAAGAACCACATATTTATGAAGATGATATTCAAATATATGATAGTACAAATATGGATAGTACATTGTTGTTGACAATGAAAAGAATGGAACGTGCAATAGGAAAAGGAAAACTTTGCTATGTAAATATAAGTGATGACGAAACAGAAGCAAAATCAAAGAGATTAATAAAAGGTATAGCAAGAGAATATGGAATAGAACCTGAAAAAATAAAAATAATATCAGCAAACAGAATAGTAATTGTATATAGTCAAGAAAAAGGAAAAACAAAAATAAGTGATATATTTTCTTCACCAATAAAAGAAAATTTAACAGAAGAGCAGAAACAAAAAGCAGAAAATCATATAAAATATCAAATGAAAAAAGCTTTAATGCAAATAGGAATTCAAGATGTAGAAGTAAATACGAATAATTTAACAGAAATACAAGCGAAATTGATTCAAGAAATTATACAAGAAATACAAGATGAGAAAGTGATAGAAAAATAGCTTTTTTAGATTAAAGTGTGTACTGTTGAAAGGAATGAAGAATATGGAGATAAGAGAAATATTAGGAAATGCAACAATGGCTCATACGAATATGGATATAAAAATAGATGCAAAACTTATTGTAAAGAGTCTATTTGATTTGTTGGAAGAAAGCAAAGAAAATATAAAAATGGCAAATGAAATAGATGTGAAAAACAATAATGGTTTTGAATTTGATATAGAAATGTTTGAAATATTAAAAGCTAAGATTATAGAAATAGAAGATTCATATAGAAAAGTTATTTATCTAAGAAAAAACACGAATAATTATCTAGAAGGAAAACAGACAGATAAACTAGGAACTATTTGTGTTGCATACAATGGAAATACATATTGCTTTTTGGAGTTGATTTGTAAAGCTATACTTACTCATAATGCAGTTATTTTTGTAAGTGAAGCGGATTACATGAAAGGTACAAATGAACTTATACTAATATTAGTTAGAAGAATATTGGAAGCATATGGAATTGATAAAAACTTAGTGCAAATAATGTACACAACAAGGTTAGAAGAGTTGTTTTCAAATAGTGTAAGTATAAATAAGGTAATTGCAATAGGCAATAAGGATTTTAAGCAAAAGGTGCAAAATTTATCTAAAATAGAAGGTATATCAAAAGGGTACAATGATTATGATGTGTATATAGAAGATGATACAAATATTTCATTTATAGAGAAAATAGTAGAGGCAGAAGAAAATATAAATATTTATGTGAAAAGAGGAATTGAGGTTCCTTTTGAAGAGTATATAGAAGTTGAAGATATAGAAGAGGCTGTAGGTATGATAAATTTTAATTCATCAGGTTATAGTTCTAGCATATTTACGGATAATGCACAAAATGGGTCAAAATTTTTGAATGAAATAAAAACAGATTATATATCTGTAAATAGTAGTCCGTTAGTAAAAAATATATTGGATTTGGATATTAATTTGTTATTAAGAGAAAAAAATATGATATATCCAAGTCCACTTGCAGAAAGTACAGAAAAAAATAAAATTGAATTTCCAACTACAAGGTTGTAAGTTTAGTGGAATTTAATATAAATAATAGCAAAGCCTGTAAAATAGTTGTTTTTACATTCACTTGGTGTCGCAATCTCCAATCTAAAATATTAGTATGTCGATTGCTCCAATTCGCACTCGCTTCGCTCGTTTGATCGCTTACGCGTTCATTTCAAAACAACTATTTTCAGGCTTCTTATAAAATCGCTGAATTGTAACTATAAAAGCAATTTTTACTAAAAAAATCGTACAAGTACCCCTTGACAAGCTAGGGGTACTTATGGTATAATTATCTACTGTATTGTAATCGATATTTATATTATTTCCTAAAGAAGAGGAATTAAAATACACCCCTTTTATATAGAAAAAATCTATTATGAAGCGATAGAAAAAATCTAATAAAATGTGTATATTAAGAGGGACTTCTTTAGAAAAATTTTATCTAAACGCTTCACAAATTAAAAAAGAAACAATTTAAGGAGTGAAAAAGTCCATGAAAGATGTAAAACACGAAAAATGCGTACGTAAAACGTTCGCAAAAATTGGCGACAGCATTGAAATGCCAAACTTTATTAAAGTGCAAAAAGACTCTTATGAATGGTTCATAAAAGAAGGACTAGGAGAAGTATTAAGAGATATATCGCCAATAGAAGACTATTCTGGAAATCTAGTGTTAGAATTTTTTGACTACTATATGGAAGATAAAACAAAATATACACTAGAAGAAACAAAAGAAAGAGACACAACATATTCATCAAGACTACACGTAAAGGTAAGATTAATTAATAGAGAAACAGGGGAAATAAAAGAGCAAGAGATATACTTAGGAGATTTCCCAATAATGACAGATAGTGGTACATTTGTTATAAATGGAGCAGAAAGAGTTATCGTAAGCCAATTAGTACGTTCACCTGGATGCTACTATGCATCAGATTTTGATAAAACAGGTAAAAAAATCTTCACATCTACTGTAATGCCAATAAGAGGAGCATGGATAGAATATGAAACAGATTCAAATGACGTATTCTATGCAAGAGTAGATAGAACAAGAAGATTACCAGTAACAACATTATTACGTGCAATAGGTATATTAACAGATGACCAAATGATGGAATTGTTTGGAGAAGATGAAAAGATAAGTGCAACATTACAAAAAGACCCTGTAAAAACACAAGATGATGCCTTAATAGAAATATACAAAAAACTTAGACCAGGAGAACTTCCATCAGTTGATGCAGCTAGAAGTTTATTCAATAGCTTATTCTTTGATGAAAGAAGATATGATTTAGCAAAAGTAGGAAGATATAAATTTAACAAAAAACTAAGTTTAGCAACAAGAATAACTAATCAAATTGCATTTGATGATATTGTAGATACAGAAACAGGAGAAGTGTTTGTAACAAAAGATACAGTTATAACAGCTGAAATGGCACGTCAAATACAAGATAGTGGTATAAACATAGTAAATGTAAAAGTTGATGATAAAAAAGTAAGAATAATTGGAAATGGAACAGTAGATATACATAATGTAGTAGATATAGATTTAAGTGATTTAGAAATAAAAGAAGAAGTAAATTATGAAGTACTTAAAAATATATTAGCAAATACAGATAAGAAGAATCTTAAAAAAGTAATAAAAGAATCTATAGGTGAGCTTATACCAAAACATATCACAACAGAAGATATAATAGGTTCAGTTAGCTATTTATTAAATTTAGCACATGGAATAGGCAGTGTTGATGATATTGACCACTTAGGAAATAGACGTATTAGAAGTGTTGGTGAATTATTACAAAATCAATTTAGAATAGGTTTAACGAGACTAGAAAGAGTTGTAAGAGAAAGAATGACAATTCAAGATTTAGATATAGTTACACCACAAACATTAATAAACACAAAACCAATAACATCATCAATCCGTGAATTCTTTGGAAGTTCACAACTTTCACAATTTATGGATCAAACAAACCCATTATCAGAATTAACACATAAAAGAAGAATATCAGCATTAGGACCAGGAGGACTTTCTCGTGAAAGAGCAGGATTCGAAGTAAGAGACGTACACTATACACACTATGGAAGACTTTGCCCAATAGAATCACCAGAAGGACCAAACATAGGACTAATTTCTGCATTATCTTCATTTGCTATAATCAATGAATATGGATTTATAGAGACACCATATAGAAAGATAGATCCAAAAACACATAAAGTAACAGACGAAATAGTATATATGGCAGCTTATGACGAAGATGGATATGCAATAGCACAAGCAAATGAACCAATAGGAAAAGACGGAAAATTTGTAAATAAAAAAATAAAAGTAAGATATTTAGACGAAGTAACAGAAGTATCAGCAGATCAAGTAGACTATATGGATGTATCACCAAAACAATTAGTATCAGTTGGTGCAGCTATGATACCATTCTTGGAGCACGACGACGCAAACCGTGCACTTATGGGTGCAAACATGCAACGTCAAGCAGTTCCACTTATGATAACAGATTCACCAATAGTTGGAACAGGAATAGAGTACAAAGCTGCAAAAGATTCAGGAATAATGATTCTTGCAAAATCAAATGGTACAATCAAAAAAGTAACAGGTGATGAAATCACATTAGAGACAACAAAAGGAGAAATTGAAACATACAAACTACGTAAGTTCAAGAGAACAAATGGTGGAACTTGTATAAATCAAAAACCAATAGTAGTAAAAGGTGAAAAAGTTAAAGCAGGAGACGTTATAGCAGATGGACCTTCTACACAAAATGGAGAAATGGCACTTGGTAAAAATGTTATAATAGCATTTACAACTTGGGAAGGCTATAACTACGAGGATGCTATACTTCTAAGTGAAAGATTAGTTAAAGAAGATGTATACACATCAATTCATATTGAAGAATACGAATGTGATTGTCGTGATACAAAACTTGGACCAGAGGAAATAACAAGAGATATACCAAACGTAGGAGAAGATGGACTAAAAGATCTAGACGAAAATGGAATAATCAGAATTGGTGCAGAAGTAAGACCTGGTGATATATTAGTTGGAAAGGTTACTCCAAAGGGAGAAACAGAACTTACAGCAGAAGAAAGATTACTTCGTGCAATATTTGGAGAAAAAGCTAGAGAAGTAAGAGATACATCACTTCGTGTACCACACGGAGAATCTGGAACAATAGTAGATGTAAAAGTCTTCACAAGAGAGAATTCTGATGAATTAGGCCCAGGCGTAAATCAAGTAATAAGATGCTATATAGCTCAAAAGAGAAAAATATCTGTTGGAGATAAGATGGCAGGACGTCATGGAAACAAAGGTGTTATATCAAGAATATTACCGGTTGAAGATATGCCATTTATGCCAGATGGAACTCCAGTAGATGTAGTTCTAAACCCTCTTGGTGTTCCTTCACGTATGAACTTAGGTCAAGTTTTAGAGGTACATTTAGGAGCAGCAGCAAAAGCATTAGGAATGAAAGTCGCAACACCAGTATTTGATGGTGCAACTGAAGAAGAAATAGTAGAATTACTTAAAAAGTCTGGTTTATCAGAAGATGGAAAAACAATACTATATGATGGAAGAACAGGAGAACCATTTGATAAACCAATAACAGTAGGAGTAATGTATATGTTAAAACTACACCACTTAGTAGATGACAAGATACACGCTCGTTCAACAGGACCATACTCACTTGTTACACAACAACCACTTGGAGGGAAAGCACAATTTGGTGGACAAAGATTTGGAGAAATGGAAGTTTGGGCACTTGAAGCATATGGAGCAGCACATACATTGCAAGAAATGCTAACTGTAAAATCAGACGATATAGTAGGAAGAATTAAGACATATGAGGCAATAGTAAAAGGAGAGAATATTCCAGAGCCAGGAGTACCAGCAGGATTCAAAGTATTAATAAAAGAATTGCAAAGCTTAGGCTTAGATGTTGTATTGTACTCAAAAGATGGTAAAGAAGTAGAGCTAAAAGAAGATATTGAAGATGGAATAGACTTTAACCTTGAAAGAGAAGATAAAGAAAAACGTAGACTAATAGATGAAGAATTAACAACAAACTTTGAAGAAGAAAATATAGAAGAAACAGAAATGCCAGAAGAAGAGGACGAAGAGGAAGAAGTAGAAGAAGAAATAGTTGATGAAGAAGAACTATATGATAGTATTTCAAATGATGATATTTTAGACGAAGATATAGAAGCTATATATGATGACTTCGTAGATGAAGACGATATGGATTAATTTAATATTAGTTTTAAAGCAAGCTTAGAACTTAAACAAAATGAGATGTTCGAGCAGTGTAAAAAGTTTTAAGCTTAGCTAAGAAACAAAAAGAAATTTTATGGGGGGCGGTATTGCAAAGTGGACGAATTAGAATTGTTCGATAGATTAAAAATAGGACTTGCATCTGATGAAAAAATAAGAGAATGGTCAAAAGGTGAAGTAAAAAAGCCTGAAACAATAAATTATAGAACATTAAAACCAGAAAAAGACGGTTTGTTTTGTGAGAGAATATTCGGACCGATAAAAGACTGGGAATGTCACTGTGGTAAATACAAAAGAGTTAGATATAAAGGAATAGTCTGCGATAGATGTGGAGTAGAAGTAACTAAATCAAAAGTAAGACGTGAAAGAATGGGACACATCGAACTTGCTGCACCAGTTGCACATATTTGGTATTTCAAAGGAATACCAAGTAGAATAGCACTATTACTTGACATATCTCCAAGAAGTATCGAAAAAGTAATCTATTTTGCATCATATATTGTAACAGATAAAGGAACATCAGGATTAATAAAAGGTCAAGTATTAACAGAAAAAGAATATGTAGAAGCTGTAGAAAAATATGGCAAAGGAAGTTTTAAAGCAGAAATGGGAGCTGCAGCTATAAAGAAATTACTTGAGGAAATTGACCTTGACAAATTATCAGAAAAAATCAAAAAAGAAATAGCAAAATCAAGTGAGCAAAAGAAATTAAAACTTGCAAAAAGATTAGACACAATCGAAAGTTTTAGATTATCTGGAAATAAACCAGAATGGACTATTATGAATGTTGTACCAGTAATTCCACCAGATATTAGACCAATGGTACAATTAGACGGTGGTAGATTTGCAACATCAGACTTAAATGACTTATATAGAAGAGTAATAAATAGAAATAACAGATTAAGAAGACTACTAGAACTTGGAGCACCAGAAATAATTGTTAGAAACGAAAAGAGAATGCTTCAAGAATCAGTAGATGCGTTAATTGATAATGGTAGACGTGGAAGACCAGTTACAGGAGCTGGAAATAGACCTTTAAAATCACTTTCAGATATGTTGAAAGGAAAACAAGGTAGATTTAGACAAAACTTACTTGGTAAGAGAGTTGATTATTCAGGACGTTCAGTTATCGTAGTAGGACCAGAACTAAAAATGTATCAATGTGGACTTCCAAAAGAAATGGCTGTTGAATTATTCAAACCATTTGTTATGAAAGAACTTGTAAAACGTGGATTAGCACATAATATAAAAAATGCAAAGAGAATGGTTGAAAAATTAAGACCAGAAGTATGGGATATATTAGAGGAAGTTATAAAAGACCATCCAGTATTACTAAACCGTGCACCTACGCTACACAGACTTGGTATTCAAGCATTTGAGCCAGTACTTGTAGAAGGTCGTGCAATAAAATTGCATCCATTAGTATGTACAGCATTCAATGCTGACTTCGATGGAGACCAGATGGCAGTTCACGTTCCACTATCTCCAGAAGCACAAGCAGAAGCAAGATATTTAATGCTATCAGTAAATAACTTGTTAAAACCACAGGATGGTAAACCAGTTACAGTTCCAACACAGGATATGATTCTTGGTAGTTATTATTTAACTATGCAAGTTGATGGTGAAAAAGGTGAAGGAATGTACTTCAAAGATGATGAAGAGGCACTACTTGCTTATCAAAATGGAGATTTGGAATTACATGCTAAAGTATTTATTAGAAGAAGCAAAGTAATTAATGGAGAAAAAGTAACACAAAAAGTAGAAACAACAGTAGGTAGAATAATATATAACCAAGGAATTCCACAAGATTTAGGATTTGTAGACAGAAGTGATCCTGCAAATTTACTAAAACCAGAAATAGATTTCCCAGTTATAAAGAAAAACTTAGGTACAATAGTTGCAAAGTGCATAAATAAACACGGATTTGAAGTAACAGCAGAAGTACTAGACTATATTAAAGCAACAGGATATAAATATTCAACAAAAGGAGCTATAACAGTTTCAGTTGCAGATGTACGTGTACCAGAAAGCAAAAAGGATATATTAGCAAAGGCAAACGATGAAGTAGATAATGTCATGAGACAATATAAACGTGGTTTAATAACAAACGAAGAAAGATATCAATCTACAATCAAAATTTGGGAAAAAGTTACAGATGATGTTACAGAAGCAATGCAAGAAAACTTTGATGAATTAAATCCAATATACATGATGGCACAATCAGGAGCAAGACGGAGATATGAACCAGTTAAGACAAATTGCTGGTATGCGTGGACTTATGGCAAATACATCAGGTAAGACAGTAGAAATACCAATTAGATCATGCTTTAAAGAGGGACTAGATGCACTAGAATACTTCATATCTTCACACGGTGCTAGAAAAGGTTTGGCAGATACAGCATTGAGAACAGCAGACTCTGGATATTTAACAAGAAGATTAGTAGATGTAAGCCAAGATATAATTGTTCGTGAAGAAGATTGTGGAACACATGAAGGAATTATAATAGAAGATATTAAAGATGGTAACCAAATCATTGAAAAACTACAAGAAAGACTAGAAGGTAGATATGTTTTAGAGGATATTGTAAATCCACAAACTGGTGAAATTATTGTAGATACAGACACAATGATTGATGGAGATATAGCAAAACAAATTGTAGACAGTGGTATAACAAAAGTAAAAGTACGTTCATCATTAACATGTAGAACAAAACATGGTGTTTGTAGTAAATGTTACGGAATGGGCCTTGCAACACGTTCAAAAGTAAATATAGGAGAGGCAGTAGGAATAATAGCTGCACAATCTATCGGTGAACCAGGTACACAGCTTACAATGCGTACATTCCATGCTGGAGGTGTAGCTGGTGGTGATATTACTCAAGGTTTACCAAGGGTTGAAGAATTATTTGAAGCTAGAAAACCAAAGGGACTTGCTATAATTTCAGAAATTGCTGGTAAAGTTAAAGTAAAAGATGAAGAAGGAAAGAGAGAAGTTATAGTTAGAGGAAAAGATGAAGCAAAAACGTATTTAATTCCATTTGGAGCTAAATTAAGAGTAAAAGATGGAGATGAAATAGAACCAGGAGCTCAACTAATAGAAGGTTCTGTAAATCCAAATGAAATTTTAACAATCAACGGACCAGAAGGTGTGTATAAGTACTTAATACAAGAAGTTCAAAAAGTATATAGAAACCAAGGTGTTGATATAAACGATAAGCACATTGAAGTAATTGGTAGACAAATGCTTAAGAGAGTTAAAGTTACAGATCCAGGAGATACAAACTTCTTTGGAAGTTCACTTGTAGATATGTACGAATTTGAAGAAGTAAATAATCAAACTATTGAAAATGGTGGAAGACCAGCAGATGGACATAGAGTATTACTTGGTATAACTAAGGCTTCTCTTGCAACAGAAAGCTTCTTATCAGCTGCATCATTCCAAGAGACAACAAAAGTATTGACAGAAGCAGCAATAAAGGGTAAATCTGATCCATTAATAGGATTGAAAGAAAATGTTATTATTGGTAAGTTAATACCAGCAGGAACAGGACTTCCAAGATACAAAAATGTTAAAATAAATACAGATGATTTAAAAGATTATGAATCTAATTATGTAGGATAGTTAGGAAAATGAGAATACGAAATCTTAAGTGATAGAGTATTCTCTTTTTGTAAAAATAATATAATAATGTTTAAATAAAAAGAAGGGAAGTAAAGGAATATGGGTAGATATTATAAGAAATTAGTAGGAGAAAAAGTATATTTATCACCATTAAATATGGAAGATGCAGAAAAGTATGTAGAATGGTTTTGTGATTTTAGTTTGACAGATGGATTAGGCTCAACAGGGAAAGTAGAAAATATAGAATCAGAAAAGCAATGGATAGAAAATGCGTTAAAATCAAATGATTACAATTTTGCAATAATTAACCTAGAAAATGATGAAATAATTGGAAATTGCGGACTAATGAATATAAAAACACGTGATAGAATAGGTACAATAGGAATATTTATTGGAGATGAAAAAAATAGAAATAAAGGATATGGAGCAGAAACAGTTGGATTATTGCTAGATTATGGATTTAATTATTTAAATTTAAATAATATAATGTTACAAGTAAAGTCATTTAATGAAAGAGCAATAGCTTGCTATAAAAAATTGGGATTTAAAGAATTTGGAAGAAGAAGACAAAGTTATTTTTTAAATGGGAAATATTATGATGATGTAAATATGGATATTTTGGCAGAGGAATTTCAAGATAAATATATCAAAAATAGAAATCCATACTTACCAGAATAATGTAATTAAAATCTAAATTTTGAAAAAAATATTGACAAAGAAGAATGAAAATTATAAAATAAGGATACACTGAAGTTGAGTGCGAAATTTTTTTGAAAGGGAAAAATGCAAGTGAAAAAAATCGAAAGAAACGCTAGAACCCTTGATACTGTAGAGAGAGAGAGAGAGAG
>CANQKB010000020.1 GCA_947624405.1 uncultured Clostridia bacterium | reverse complement strand
AACAATAAACTAGAGCAACTTGTAAAATCAAAGATATTAACAAGATACTATTTCACATCAGAAGATGGAAAAGGAATATATAGAATATACTGTTTAGAAAAAATGGGGAAATATCTTCTTACATCAAGAGGAACAGAATGCAAATGGCAACAATCAGATAATACAAAGCCAGTTGCCATGATAAAAAAGAGATTAGCAGGAAACCAAGTAATAATTGCATATTTAAGAAAAGTAAAAGCATTTGATGAATACATTGTAAAACCTACTCTAAATGCAAAGACACTAGGAAAAGTATTTAAAGCAACAGGTGGAGGAGTAAGACTTACAAAAAATTCAAAGTCAATAACATTCCTATTTGAAGTAATAAGAAGAGAAGAAGATTGGCAGAAGAAATTAGTAGACAAAATGAAAATGTATAAAGACTTTTATGATAATTTTGTACCAGGAGACTCAGGATTTAGCACAATTCCACAATTAATAATTGTATGTGAAGATGATAGACATGCAGCCGAATGTTTTAAAGAAATTGTTACAAACAAAATAGAAATAGACAAGATAAAATTATTATTTACAACAGATTTGAAACAAATTCAAGAAAATCTTACAAAAACTTTAATGGAATTTAAACTAGATGAAGTTACTAATAAATATAAAGTAGAAGAAGTAGAACTTAAACTATTAGACTAGTATTTTTATAGTATTAAACGAGGTACATTAATTATTTTTTAATCTTTGCAGTCGCAATCTACAAATTTTAAAATTATATAATAGCACCATGAAAAGAGGTGCTATTATTGTGAAAAATGCTTTTTCACAATAATAATTATAAATGCCTTTGAGGTTTTGCTCGTATTACTCGCAAACCTCAAATTGGCAATAAAAACCTCTCTCATTCTCGCAATTTATTTAAGAATGTTTAATAAAAATAACTTGATTGAGCAATTAAAAATTGCTCGAATGGAGGTTTTTATGTCAGAATTTGTGCATTTACATGTCCATAGTGAATTTAGTTTGTTAGATGGAGCAAATAGAATAAAAGATTTGCCAGTAAGAGCAAAAGAACTTGGAATGAATGCTATTGCAATAACAGACCATGGAGTTATGTATGGTGTAATAGACTTTTATAAAGCATGTAAAAAAGAAGGAATAAAGCCAATAATTGGTTGTGAAGTATATGTTGCCCCTAGAAGTAGATTCGATAAAGAAGGTGCTTTGGACAAGGAATATAACCACCTAATTTTACTTGCAAAGGATAATCAAGGATATAAAAATTTAAGCAAGCTTGTTTCAATAGGATTTATAGATGGATACTATTATAAACCACGTATAGATTTAGAAGTATTAGAAAAATATCATGAAGGATTAATTGCACTTAGTGCATGTCTTGCTGGAAGTGTAAATCAAGCAATTTTACAAGGAAACATGGAAAAAGCAGAAAGCATTGCAATGTGGTTTAAAAACGTATTCAAAGACGACTATTATTTGGAACTTCAACATAATGGTATAAGAGAGCAAGCTTTAGTAAATCAAAAGTTAATTGAAATAGGAAGAAAACTTGATATACCACTTGTTGCAACAAATGATGCTCATTATTTAAAAAAATCAGATGCTTATAATCATGAAGTGCTATTATGTATACAAACAGGGAAAAAGATGTCTGATACAGATAGAATGAGATTTGACACAGATGAATTATATGTAAAAAGTCCAGAAGAAATGGCAGACTTTTTCTCAAATATACCAGAAGCAATAGAAAATACAGTGAAAATTGCAGATAAATGCAATGTAGAATTTGAATTTGGACACACGATATTACCAAATTATGATGTATCCGATAAATATGCAACACACTATGATTTTTTAAGAGAGCTTTGCGTAAATGGAATAAAGAATAGATATGGTGAAAATCCTGAAAAAGAAATATTAGATAGAATGGAATTTGAATTATCAGTAATAAAAAAAATGGGCTATGTAGACTATTTCCTAATAGTATGGGATTTTATTCATTATGCAAAATCACATGATATACCAGTAGGACCAGGACGTGGTTCAGGAGCCGGGTCAATTGTTGCATATGCCATAGAAATAACAGATATTGATCCAATAAAATATAGTTTGCTATTTGAAAGATTTTTAAATCCAGAAAGAATAAGCATGCCAGATTTTGATGTGGATTTTTGCTATGAAAAAAGAGAAAAAGTAATAGAATATGTTGCGAATAAATATGGGCACGACCATGTGTCACAGATTATAACATTTGGCACAATGGCTGCAAGAATGGTTATAAGAGATGTTGGAAGAGTACTAGACTATCCATACGCAGAGACAGATAAAATTGCAAAAATGATACCAAATGAGTTACATATTACTATAAAAAAGGCAATGGATCAAAATAGGGAACTTCGCGAGCTGTATGAAACAGATGAAAATATAAGAAATATTTTAAATATATCAATGGCACTAGAAGGAATGCCAAGGCAGGCTTCAACACATGCATGTGGGATAGTTATAACTAAGGAACCAGTTGATACATATGTACCATTATATGTTAGAGATGGTAATATTTCAACACAATATATTATGACAACTCTTGAAGAGCTAGGACTTTTGAAAATGGACTTTTTAGGCCTTCGTACACTTACGGTAATTGCAGATGCAAAAAGAATGGTAAAGGAATCAAAAGGAATAGATATAGAATTTGATAAGGAAATGAAAGATCCTAAAGTATATAAATTATGGGCAGAAGGAAGGACAATGGGAATATTCCAGTTTGAAAGTGCTGGAATGACAAAGTTCATGAAAGAACTTAAACCAGATAGCTTAGAGGATTTAATAGCGGGTGTTTCTCTATATAGACCTGGTCCAATGGATCAAATTCCAAGATATATGCAGAATAAGTTAAACCCAGAAAATGCTATATATACTCATCCTAGGCTAGAACCCATATTAAATGTAACACATGGTTGTATGGTTTATCAAGAACAGGTAATGCAGATTGTTAGGGATTTAGCAGGTTATTCATTGGGAAGAGCAGATTTAGTACGTCGTGCTATGGGAAAGAAAAAACTAGATGTAATGGCAAAGGAACGAGAGGTATTTATACATGGAGAAGTAGATGAAAAACGGCAATGTAATAGTACCTGGATGCGTAAGGAACGGAATTGATGAAGAATCAGCAAATAAAATATTTGATGAAATGGCTGAATTTGCAAAGTATGCTTTCAATAAATCACATGCAGCAGCATATGCTGTTGTAAGTTATAGAACAGCATATCTAAAGGCATATTGTCCAGAGGCATTAATGGCTGCTACTTTGAATAGCTTTAGAGGGAATCTTGATAAAATTCCTAAATATATAGAAGAATGCAAGAATTTGAATATTCAAATTTTGAAACCAGATATAAATAAAAGTAATACGGAATTTACAATTGAGGATGGAAAGATTAGATTTGGACTTGGAAGTATTAAAAATGTTGGAATACAGGCTATAGAAAAAATAGTGGAAGAAAGAGAAGAGAATGGAGAATATACCAGTTTTACAGATTTTTGTGAAAGAGCACAATTATGTGGAGCAAACAAAAAATGCATAGAAAGTCTTATTAAAGCAGGAACTTTTGATTCATTTGAACAAACAAGAAGAACTCTACTTGAATCTTTTGAAGAAATAGTTGATACTATTCAAGATAGCCAAAAAAGAGCATATACAGGGCAAGTTAGTATGTTTGATTTGGGTGAACATAAAGAAGAAACGGAAAAACATAAATACATTTTTAAAATAAGTGAAGAATATACAGATAAAGAGCTTTTGGCTATGGAAAAAGAAATGCTTGGAATATATATTTCAGGGCATCCATTAGAAAAGTTGAAAAAAGAGATTTTAGAACAGACTAATATTGATACGGTTAGGTTAAAAGAGATTACTGATGCAGAAGAAAGTGGAGAAAATATCGAGTACAAAGATGGACAGATTGTAAAATATGCAGGAATAATTACATCTATAAAGAAAAAATATACAAAAAATAATACTATTATGGAATTTGTAACTATTGAAGATTTGTATGGGCAAGCTGAAATTGTTGTATTTGAAAAGTGCTATTTACAGGCACAAGATAAGCTAATGGAAGAAAATATTGTACTTGTTACAGGTAGATTGAGTATTAGAGAAGATGAACAGCCAAGTATTATTGCTATGAGTATAGAATCATTAAAAGAAAAGAAAAATCATGAGTTAGAACTTGATATAAGGGGAATCTCTGAAGAGACTAAGGAAAGATTAAGAGGAGCACTTAGATTTTTTATGGGAGATAGAAATAATGTGAAAGTTGCTGTAATTGATGAGGAAGGCACAAAACCATGTGGAGCTATATTTTTGATTGGTGATACAGTAAAACAATTTGAGGATATTTTACGGAAAAGATAGAGTAAGGGTATAGAAATTTGATGTAAGTATGCTAAATGAGATGAAAAATTATAGAAGATACTTTTAATTAGAAAAATAGTAATGATTGAATCAAAAAATTAATATTTGACAAATATATCAAAAGTGTGTATAATAAATTTAAGAAATGAGAATCCACGAAAGTGGTTGCCGATTGAATAATTAAATAATCATTCTGGAATTGGCAAAAAGCAGAATGGCTATTTTTATTGCCTATGTAGTAAGAAACAAATGATGATTAACAAGGCAAGGTTTATAATGGATGTACCTATCATTCCACAGAATAATAGGTAAGTTATTATTAATAAAGCATTTTCCACGTTAACCACCCCCTCTATATATCAGTCTCACAAGCTAAAAAGCTGTAGAGTAGTTTGCAACATCAAAGAGTAAAAAGGGGCATCAAAGATGCAGATGTAAAAATATGTTTTTTAAAATTTATTTTTCATATTTTCTTTTAATTTTTTCTTTTCTTTTTTAAAATTTTCTTCTATTTCCACATAAGACTTTATATATGTATTTAAAAATTCAATTTGTGCTGAATATGGAATATAATTAATATAATAGTCTTTTAATGCTTTAGGTGATATTGTTAATTTTGAAGTTCCATCTGCCAAATCTGCAACTATTTGTTCTCTAATCGAATTTAGATAATATGCATAAAATTCTAAATTTATTTTATATTTACTGTCTTTTTGTGGAGTCAATATTAAACATAAATTACTTGCTATAAATTTACCTTTTACATAATGAGCTCTACCTAATGAACCTCCTGCACTAACTGCATATATTATTGCTTCTTGATCATGATCATATTCTGAATGTTTTTTCCATTCTTCAGAAGCAGTTATAAAATTATATCTACCAGCATCATCTGCTTTTTCACTTGCTAATGAACCCCTTTCATTACAATCAAATATATCTCCAATTTTTATAGATTCATATTCACTACTCTTTTTATCTTCAAAACCTGCACAATTTAAAATACCATTCTTATATATTTTTTTCTTTTTAGCAATATCTTTTATTTCTTTTAAATTAAATATAGAATCTAAAATCTGTGCTTGCTTTTCAGACCATTTATTATTTTTGTCTATTCTCCCTTTATGTTGAATAGAAGTAAATCCATCATCACTTAAGTCATAAAACATGACATCATCATTTTCACTATGTGGAGTTTTTGTAAAACCAAATATAGAAGTATTAACTGTTCTTTTCTGTTCAGAAAATAAATTAAATGGCATTTTTATTACAAAATCTAATTTTGATATTTCTAAAATTTCTTCAGTAAGTCCATTTTGATTGTGTGTTAATGTAGGAGTTGGCATTATTATGATAAGTCTACCATTTGAATCCAAATATTCAAGAGCTTGCTTGGTAAATTTAATTGCATTATTATTTTCGTATGGAGGATTTATTATCACTTTTGTAGGTTTCTTTTCTTTTATATAATTAAATAGTTCTTGGTCAGTACTATTAACTATTTTTCCTTCTTCTGTATGTAACAAGCTACTCCTATATAGTAAATTAGTTCTTCCATCGCCATGCAAGAACATATTCGAACAAGCTAAAGAAAATAATACTGAATCTATCTCAAAGCCTATTAATTGTTCTTCTTTAATATGTTTTATTTTGTCTTCATTTCCATGGGCAAGTTCAATCATATTTTCCATTGCTTCCATTAAAAATCCACCTGAACCTGTACAAGTATCTAAAACAACATCATCCTTGTTTAATCGTGCTAACTTTACCATTAAACTTTTTATATGATCAGGAGTTAAAATAATATTCTTATTATCTACTTTTCCAGCTCTTTGTAAAAATATTTTGTATGCTCTTCCAAGAATATCTTGTTTTTCTCCATTTAAAAATGGATTAAATATTTTAGTTTCAATTAATTTTATAATATCTTTATATTCATCTAACGAGTAATCTATGTTTTTTATAAAAGAAAATTTATCTCTCCAACTAAATTCTTTTGAAAGATTATTAATCTTATTTTCTAATTGCTTAGCTATTGCATCCAATATTGCTGCATTAAGATAGTGAGCATCCAATATAACGGTATCTGATGAAGAGATTTCCTCTTTAGTAGGAGCTTGAATGCTTTTATATGTACTTCTAAAATTGTTATTTGTTAACGCTATCATCAATCCAGAAAAAAATAAACTTCTATCTGTATCGCGAATTTTATTTTCATTATTAAATTTTTTATTTAATTCTTTCAACACTAAAATTAAATTTTCAGTTGAAATGCTTTCACCATATTTACTAAGTAAAAATTCTCTTTTTATACTCTCAAGAGACAACATAGTATTTTTAGCTTTAAATTTACAAATTAAACTATTGTCAAAAAGCTTATAATAATATGTAACTTTTAAATTTCTAAGTGATTGACCAGAAAATGCAATTCCTATAATATCTTTATGAATATTGTTATTATTCATATAAAATTGTATCTCTTCTTCAGCCTTTTCATGTTTTTCAGCTTTTGCTTCAACTATAATAGCATAATCATCTTTGTCTAAAAAAAAGTCAGGATAGCCCTTATAATCAGTTCCATTTTTTGAAATAAATCCATAAGTACTAGGAATGGCTGATTTTTCAATAAAAGTTTCTGCACCATAAAAGTTTCTAAATATATTTTCTGTTATTGTTTCACTTATTTCTTTCTTTGACATGAAATCACCTCTTTTAAGAATTATTTAAATCATATCATAAACCATTTTTTTTTACAATAAATTAGATAAAATAATTTATCTATATGCATATATCCGTTACAATTCACAGCCGATTTTCGCTAAGCTACCTGAGGAAATGACGCTTAGCTAGTTAATATGTGAACAGTAACCGTGGACTACCAGATTTTCAAGAAATTTCTCAAAAAAGCTTGACATAAGGATCTTTGCGTTGTATAATTGATAAGTACGAAATTTTGCGTTGAAGCAGAATGTGGCTACATCCACTGTAAAAAGTGGAATGGAGGGAACTTCTGCAGAGCATGTCGTGGCTAAGACCAAGGCGATAAGTTTTTAATTAATATGAACGCTTATCCCAAGAAATCGTAAATACTTGGGATTAAAAAATAGAGTGTGTAGAAACACCAGGATGCGTTTTAAACTTGCCAAGGTAAATAAAACAAAAAAGGAGGGAATTTATACTATGGCAGTAAAAAACAATGTTGCAGGTAGTGAAAAGATTAGAATAAGATTAAAGGCTTATGATCATGTTATTTTAGAACAGTCTGCTGAAAAGATAGTAGATACTGCTAAAAGAACAGGAGCTAAAGTATCAGGTCCTATTCCATTACCAACACAAAAAGAAGTAGTTACAATTTTACGTTGTCCTCATAAGTATAAAGATTCAAGAGAACAATTTGAAATGAGAACACATAAAAGAGTAATCGACATTTTTTACCCAACACAAAAAACAGTTGATAGCTTAATGAAATTAGAGTTACCTGCTGGTGTTGATATCGAAATGAAATTATAATCTAAGAAAAATTAGAAAAGAGAATCTAATAAGTTAGACAATTTGAAGGAAGGAGAGAGTTAAATCATGCAAAAGGCAATAATAGGAAAGAAAATCGGAATGACACAAATATTTGATGAAAAAGGATTAGTTATTCCTGTTACAGTTATAGAAGCTGGACCTTGCACAGTTACACAAGTTAAAACTGTTGAGACAGACGGATATAACAGCATACAATTAGGATTTGGAGAAGTAAAAGAAAAAAGAATGAATAAACCTTTATTAGGACACTTCAAAAAATCTAAACTTCAACCTAAAAAACATTTAAGAGAATTCAGAACAGAATTAGTAAGTGATGTAAATGTTGGAGATGAAGTAAAAGCAGACGTATTTGAAATAGGAGATAAGATTGATGTTCAAGGAATAACAAAAGGAAAAGGATTCCAAGGTGTTATCAAACGTCATGGACAATCAAGAGGACCAATGGGACATGGTTCAATGTATCATAGAAGACCAGGTTCAATGGGTACAACATCAACACCAGGTAGAGTATTTAAAGGAAAGAAATTACCAGGACACATGGGTGTTGAAACAGTTACAATTCAAAACTTAGATGTTGTAAGAGTTGATTTAGACAAAAACGTAATTTTAATAAAAGGAAGCGTACCTGGAGTAAAAGGTGCAATCCTAAAAATAAAAAAATCAGTTAAGTCAAACTAGAGGAAGGAGGAAAATTAGATGCCAAAGGTAGATGTTTACGATATAAAGGGAAAAAAGGTTAGCGA
This sequence comes from uncultured Clostridia bacterium, assembly GCA_947624405.1. Taxonomy (GTDB): domain Bacteria; phylum Bacillota; class Clostridia; order TANB77; family CAG-508; genus JAAWPK01. The sequence continues at coordinate 9,736 of CANQKB010000020.1, read as the reverse complement.
TATAGAATTAAATGAAGAAATATTTGGAATTATTCCAAACGAAAATATTATTCATAGCGTACTTGTAAATTATCAAGCTAATCAAAGACAAGGTACACAAAGTACAAAAACAAGAGCAGAAGTTTCTGGTGGTGGTAAGAAACCATGGAAACAAAAAGGAACAGGTAGAGCAAGACAAGGAAGTACACGTGCACCACAATGGATTAAAGGTGGTATTGCATTAGGACCAAAACCACGTTCATATTCATACAAAGTAAATAAAAAAGAAAAGAGATTAGCAGTAAAATCTGTTTTAAGCTCAAAAGTTATTGAAAATGAACTAGTAGTTGTTGACAAAATGCCTTTCAAAGAAATTAAAACAAAACAAATGGTAGAAGCTTTAAATAATTTAAAAGTTGAAGGAAAAACATTAATTCTTTTACCAGAAAAAGATGAAAATGTACAAAAATCAGCTAGAAATATTGAAGGTGTAAAAACAACTTTAGTTAATACAATAAATGTTTATGATTTATTGAAATATTCAAAACTTGTAGTAACAGTAGATGCTATAAAGAAACTAGAGGAGGTGTACGCATAATGAAACCAGAAGAAATAATAATAGCACCAGTTATCACTGAAAAAAGTAGTGAAGACATACAAAACGGAAAGTATACCTTTGAAGTTAATAAAAAGGCTACAAAAGTTGAAATTGCAAAAGCAGTTGAAAAACTTTTTGAAGTTAAAGTTTTGAAGGTAAATACAATTTCTGTAAAAGGAAAAGAAAAAAGAATGGGTGCTCATTCAGGAATGACTCCAGCTTGGAAAAAAGCGATAGTTTCTATAGATACAGCTCCACAAGATGAGACTTATTTATCAAAAGGTGGAAAAGAAGTAAAAGTATCTAGAAAATATAAAGATACAATAGATGAATTTATGGGAGCATAAACAAATTAAAATAAGTAATTTGCATTGTTAGATATCATTTGAAAATCAAATCAACGCATATGAAAGTGTTTAATTGATTTCAAATTTGTCTGCCTAGCAAATTGCAAATATTGATTCGTTTACAAAAAATGAATGATAAAAGTTATCGAGAAAATACTCGGATAAAAAAGAATATCTGCAATGTGGAGCAGGAAAAAATCCACAAATATAAATAATAGAACTTTAAAAAGCAAACTGCAACTTCTAGTTTACGGCAAATTAAAATAAGAAAAACGTGAAAATACGATACAGAGAACTTATCAAAAGTGCCGTAATGCTAGGAAAACAAGACGAATAATCTTGAGACTAACCTAGTGGTTGTCGAAAGATTTTCGGCGAAGTTTGAGGACGCAGGACGGTGCTTTTCATAAGTTCGAGAAAGGAAAAACAATGAAGCATTTTAAAGCATACACCCCATCAAGAAGAAACATGACAGTTTCTTCATTTGAAGAAATAACAAAAAAGACACCAGAAAAAACATTATTAACAAAGAAAAAGAAAAATGCAGGAAGAAACTCATATGGTAGAATAACTGTCAGACATCAAGGTGGAGGAAATAGACAAAAATATAGAATAATTGATTTTAAACGTAAAAAAGATGATATGCCAGCAACAGTTATTGGCATAGAATATGATCCAAATCGTAGCAGTAATATTGCTCTTATCCAATATGAAGATGGAGAAAAAGCATATATACTTGCACCACAAGGATTAAAAGATGGAGATAAAGTAATATCAGGGGCAAAAGTAGATATAAGACCAGGAAATTGCATGCCAATTGAAAGTATACCAGTAGGTACTATGATACACAATATCGAATTAAATCCAGGACAAGGTGGAAAAATGGTTAGAGCAGCTGGTCAAGAAGCTCAATTAATGGCAAAAGAAGGAAAATATGCACACGTAAGACTTCCTTCAGGAGAAATGAGATTAGTTGCTGTTAGATGTAGAGCTACAGTAGGAACAATTGGAAATTCAGATCATGAGAATGTAAAACTTGGTAAAGCAGGTAGAAAAAGACATATGGGAATTAGACCTACAGTTCGTGGTAGTGTTATGAACCCAGTAGATCACCCTCATGGTGGTGGTGAAGGTAAAGCACCAGTAGGAAGACCAGGTCCAATGACTCCTTGGGGCAAACCAGCACTTGGATATAAGACAAGAAAGAAACATAAATCATCAGATAAATTTATTGTTAAGAGAAGAAAATAATAAGAATTAACAAAATGAGATAAATTTTTGAAGAAGGAGGTTTTAAAACCTATGTCAAGATCAAGCAAAAAAATGCCTTTTGTTGAGCCAAAACTATTAAAAAGAGTTGAAGCCATGAATGAAACAGGGAAAAAAGAAGTATTAAAAACATGGTCAAGAGCATCAACAATATATCCACAAATGGTTGGACACACAATAGCTGTTCATGACGGAAGAAAACATGTGCCAGTTTATATATCAGAAGAGATGATTGGACATAAATTAGGAGAATTTGCTCCAACACGTACATTCAAAGGTCATGCAGGAGAAAAGGCATCAACAGTTAAAAAGTAGAAATAAGATTTAAGGAGGTTTAGCAAATTATGGAGGAAATAGCAAACTTGGAAGCTAGAGCAACTCTAAAATATGCAAGAATTTCTGCTAGAAAAGTAAAAATCGTTGCAGATTTAATAAAGGGTAAAGATGTAAATGAAGCTTTAGCAATAGTAAAATTTACACCAAAAATAGCTTCTGAAATCATAGAGAAATTATTGAAATCAGCAATAGCAAATGCTGAAAATAATCACAATATGAAAAGCCAAAACTTATATGTTGCTGATATCTATGCAAATCAAGGTCCAACATTAAAGAGAATAAGACCAGCAGCAAAAGGTTCAGCAGTAAGAATTAGAAAAAGAACAAGTCATATTACAATAGTATTGAAAGAGAGAGAATAGGAAGGAGGAGTCTTATAATATGGGACAGAAAATGCATCCACATGGATTAAGAGTTGGTGTTATTAAAGACTGGGACTCAAAATGGTATGCAGATAAAAAAAGTTATTCAGATTATCTAGTAGAGGACCATAAAATCCGTGAATATGTTAAGAAAAAATTATTTATTAGTGGAATTTCAAAAGTTGTTATTGAAAGAACTACTAAATTAGTTAAAGTTAATGTTTATACAGCAAAACCTGGAATAGTAATAGGAAAGGGTGGAACATTAGTAGAAACATTAAAAACTGATTTACAAAAGATGATTGGAAAAGATGTTAAAATAGATATAATTGAGGTTAAAGATGCAGACATAAATGCTCAATTAGTAGCAGAAAATATCTGTGCTCAACTAGAAAAGAGAATTTCATTTAGAAGAGCAATGAAACAAGCAATGGCAAAGGCTATGAAAGCAGGTGCTTTAGGAATCAAAACTTCAGTATCTGGAAGATTAGCTGGAGCTGATATGGCAAGAACAGAATTTTATAAAGAGGGAACAATCCCACTACAAACTTTAAGAGCTGATATAGATTATGGTTTCTATGAAGCAAATACAACTTATGGAAAAATAGGTGTAAAAGTTTGGATTTATAAAGGCGAAGTTCTACCTAGCAAAAAGACTAAAGCAGAAGGGGGAGAAGAATAATGCCATTAATGCCAAAAAGAACAAAATATAGAAAAATGCAAAAAGGTAGAAATAGAGGAAAAGCAACACGTGGTACACAAGTTACTAACGGAGAATATGGATTACAAGCAACAGGAGCAGCATTAATTAAATCAAATCAAATAGAAGCTGCACGTATTGCAATGACTCGTTATATTAAGAGAGGTGGTCAGGTTTGGATTAAAATCTTCCCTGATAAACCAATCACTAAGAAACCTGCAGAAACTCGTATGGGTAAAGGTAAAGGTGCTCCAGAATATTGGGTAGCAAGAGTAAAACCAGGAAGAGTAATGTTTGAAATAGCAGGTGTTCCAGAAGAAGTCGCAAAAGAGGCTTTAAGACTTGCTGCAAATAAACTACCTGTAAAATCAAAATTTGTAGCAAAAGAAAATAACGTAGGTGGTGATGAGTAGATGAAGATGAATAAAATAAATGAAATGTCTTCACCAGAACTTGAAAAAGAATTAGGTGAATTGAAAACGGAATTGTTTAAGCTAAGATTTAATCTAGCAACAAACGGTTTAGATAATCCTATGAAAATAAAAGAAGTAAAAAAGGATATTGCTAGAATAAATACAGTGCTTAGAAGTAGAGAATTACAGAACAAATAAACCCCAATTAATAAAAAACGAGAAGTATGTAAAATGTCAAAAGAATTAAAATAGAAGTTTTGATTATCTAAAACTAATTTAATTATAATTTGATAAATACAGTATCAAGTTTTTCATTAATTTCGAGAAAGGAGAATAAGCATAAATGGAAAGAAATCTTCGTAAAGTTATGATTGGTACAGTAACATCAGACAAAATGGATAAAACAATAGTTGTATCAGTTGAAACAAGTGTTAGACATAGTACTTATAAAAAGACTATGAAAAAGACATATAAATTAAAAGCACATGACGAAAATAATGAATGTCATATTGGAGATAAAGTAAAAGTAATGGAAACAAGACCATTATCAAAACAAAAAAGATGGAGACTTGTTGAAATTCTTGAAAAGGCTGAATAAAAAGAGAAGGGAGGATCATAGAGTAAAATGGTTCAACAACAAACAATATTAAAAGTAGCAGACAATACTGGTGCAAAAGAAATAATGTGCATTAGATGTCTAGGCGGATCTTATAGAAGATATGCCAATATTGGAGATGTAATAGTTGCTTCTGTTAAAGATGCTACACCAGGTGGCGTTGTAAAAAAAGGTGATGTAGTAAAAGCAGTTGTTGTAAGAAGTAAAAAAGGTGTAAGACGTGCAGATGGTTCTTATATCAAATTTGATGAAAATGCAGCTGTAATTATTCGTGAAGATGGAACACCTAGAGGAACACGTATATTTGGTCCAGTAGCCAGAGAATTAAGAGAGAAAGAATATATGAAAATTCTTTCACTTGCTCCAGAAGTGTTATAGAGGAGTTTTAAGAAAATATAATGAGAAATTAGATATTAGAGGCTCTAATATGCTAATACACGAATATCTAATATGCTAGAATAAGAGGTGAATAAATAGATATGAGAATAAAAAAAGGTGATACAGTTTACGTTTTATCAGGTAATGATAAAGGTAAAAAGGGTGAAGTCTTAGAAGTTATACCAAAAACTGAAAAAGTTGTAGTTAAAGGTGTAAATGTTAGAAAAAAACACATCAAACCTAAAAAACAAGGAGAAGAGGGCGGAATAATACCAGTAGAATGTGCTATACATAGTAGCAAATTAGCTGTTGTATGCCCAAAATGTAATAAACCTACAAGAGTAGGATATGAAATTCAAAAAGATGAAAAAGTGCGTGTTTGTAAAAAATGTGGCTCAAAATTAAAATAGTGTAGAAAGGAGGAAGATAACGAATTATGGAAAAATTAAGAGAGCAATATGAAAAAGAAGTAATACCAGCATTAATGAAAAAATTTAACTATAAATCAGTTATGGAAGTTCCAAAACTAGAAAAAATAGTTATAAATATTGGATTAGGAGATACTAGAGATAATCCTAAAGCATTAGATAATGCGATGAATGATTTAAGTATTATTACTGGTCAAAAACCAATTATTACAAAGGCAAAGAAATCAATAGCAGCATTTAAATTAAGAGAAGGTGCAAATGTTGGTTGTAAAGTAACATTAAGAAAGGAAAAAATGTATGAATTCGCATACAAACTTTTCAATGTTGCAATGCCTAGAATAAGAGATTTTAGAGGAGTTTCAGATAAATCATTTGATGGTAGAGGTAGTTATTCAATGGGAATCAAAGAACAATTAATTTTCCCTGAAATCGAATATGATAAAATTGATAAATTAAGAGGTATGGATATTATATTTGTTACTACTGCTAAAAATGATGAAGAAGCAAAAGAATTGCTTGCTCTTCTTGGTATGCCTTTTAAAAACTAAAATGAATGAAAAATCAGTAGTTTGTATTGGTAGAATTTAAAGGAAGGAGAAATAATATAATATGGCAAAGAAGTCAATGATTGCAAAACAGCAAAAACCACAAAAATATGCAACTAGAGAATACAATAGATGTAAAATATGTGGAAGACCACATGCTTATATTAGAAAATATGGAATTTGTCGTGTATGCTTTAGAGATTTAGCACACAAAGGTGAAATCCCAGGTGTTAAAAAGGCTAGTTGGTAAAAGTTTAATTAAAAATTAGCAATCTGCATTGTTAAGCTGTGGATAAATTATCCTCAATAGGCAATAGCCTTATCTGTTGTAATTTACCTTTGCTTGCCTAGCATCTTACTAATTTTAAATTAAATTTAAAAATAAAATATAATTTATGAAAAATAAATTTGGTATTAAAAATCAAATCAAAGGCTAAGAAAAATAATTAAGTAAAAATCAAATCAAAAGCAAGCAGTACAAGGAAAACAAGGCAAATTTCCGCAGATAGACCTGGTGGTCATCGAGGACCAATTTGACCGCAGTTTGACGCAGTAATGCGAAGGTTTTCATTTGATTTTAAGGAAGGGAGGAAAAATAAAAAATGAACACAACAGATCCAATAGCTGATATGTTAACAAGAATAAGAAATGCTAATAGTAGCAAACATAAAACAGTTGATATACCTGCATCAAAGATGAAATTAGCAATAGCTGAAATATTATTCAAAGAAGGATATATAAAGTCATATGAGGAAATACAAAATGATGTTCAAGGAACAATAAGAATAAGTTTGAAATATGACGAAAAAGGAAATAAAATTATAGCTGGAATAAAAAGAATAAGTAAACCAGGATTAAGAGTATATGCTTCAAAAGAAGATTTACCAAAGGTTTTAAATGGTTTAGGAATAGCTATAGTATCTACATCAAAAGGCGTAATGACAGATAAAGAAGCAAGAAATATAGGTTTAGGAGGAGAAGTCCTAGCTTATGTATGGTAATTTGGAGTTTAAAATTAACCATATAAAATTTATAAATTAAAGAGTATTAGAATCTAATATGCTAGAATAAAGAGGTGAATTGGAAATGTCAAGAATAGGTAATAGTCCTATTACAATACCAGATGGTGTTGAAGTTAATATTCAAGGTAATCATGTTTCAGTAAAAGGACCAAAAGGAACTTTAGAAAGAACAGTAAGTGAAAAATTAAGTATTTCTATTGAAGAAGGTAAAGTAATTGTAAAAAGACCAAATGATGAAACAGAAATGAAAAGTTTACATGGATTAACAAGAACTTTGATTAATAACATGATAATAGGTGTAAAAGAAGAATTTACAAAACAGTTAGAAATAAATGGTGTTGGTTATAGAGTACAAAAACAAGGTAATGATTTAAATATGAGTTTAGGTTATTCACATCCTGTAATATATAAAGCACCAGAAGGAATTTCTTTTGATGTACCAAATGCAAATACAATTATTGTAAAAGGTATTGATAAAGAATTAGTTGGTCAAATTGCAGCTGAAATTAGAACAAAGAGACCACCTGAAGTTTATGGTGGAAAAGGTATTAAATATAGCTATGAAGTTATTAGACGTAAAGAGGGTAAAACAGGTAAAAAATAATAAAATTTAATTGAAAAGCGTCGTTTAAACAAATGAAAAGCTTCGTATTACGTCGTTAAAAAGCTTTAAACAACCAGCAGGTAAGAAGTAGTGCATAGCTTTTAGTAAATAAAAAAGAAAAATAGACATAAAATTTGAAATCAAATCAAAAACAAGTAATGCAAGGAAAACAAGGCAAATGGCCGCAGACTAGGCTGGTGCCTGTCGAGGACCAATTTGACCGTAGTTTGACGAAGCAGGACGCAGTTTTTCATTTGATTTTAGGAAAGGAGAGAAAAAGATGATAAGTAAGACAGATAGAAAAATGGAAAGAGTTAGAAGACATAAAAGAGTTCGTACAAAAATCTCTGGTACAGCAGAACGTCCAAGATTGTGCATTTATAGAAGTAACACAAATTTATATGCACAACTTATAGATGATGTTGCAGGTAATACATTAGTATCAGCATCTACATTGGATAAATCTGTTAAAACAAAACATTCTAACTGTGAAGCTGCAAAAGAGATTGGAGCTTTAATTGCAAAAAGAGCAATTGAAAAGAATGTTAAAACAGTAGTTTTTGATAGAAGTGGATATATATATCACGGAGTTGTAAAGGCTTTTGCTGAAGCAGCACGTGAAGGAGGTCTAGAATTTTAAAATTAAAGAGAAGGAGGAAATCTCAGGATATGGAAGAAAATAATGGCGGATTAGAGTTAAAAGAAAAAGTAGTAGCCATAAGCAGAGTAGCTAAAGTTGTTAAAGGTGGTAGAACTTTTAGATTTAGTGCAGTAGTAGTTGTTGGAGATGAAAACGGTCATATTGGTGTAGGTTCAGGAAAAGCAGCAGAAGTTCCAGATGCTATCAAAAAAGCAATTCAAGATGCTAAGAAAAATTTAGTAGAAGTTCCAATTGTAGAAACTACTATACCACATGAATATATAGGACGTGCTGGAGCAGCTAAAGTTATGTTAAAACCAGCAGCAAAAGGTACTGGAGTTATTGCAGGAGGAAGCGTTAGACCAGTTCTAGAACTTGCTGGATACAAAGATATTAGAACAAAAGTTATTGGAACAAATAATCCAAGAAACGTAGTTTATGCTACAATAAATGCATTAACAAGTATGTTAACTGTAGAACAAGTTGCTAAAAAGAGAGGCAAGAAAACAGACGAAATACTTTAAATTATAATAGAAAGGAGTGTAAATAATGAAACTAGGAGAATTAAAACCAGCAATGCCAAAAGAAAAAAGAACTAGAGTAGGTCGTGGTGTTGGTTCAGGTCTTGGAAAAACATCTGGTAGAGGACATAAAGGACAAAAAGCAAGAAGTGGTGGAGGAGTTAGACGTGGTTTTGAAGGTGGTCAAACTCCATTATATAGAAGATTACCAAAAAGAGGATTTACAAATATTCACGCTAAAAAATACGTAGAAGTAACTTTAACAATGCTTAATAAATCAGAAGCTACAGATGTTACAGCAGAAAGTTTATTAAAAGAAGGAATAATCAGTAAAATAAATGACGGAATAGTAATATTAGGAACTGGTAGCTTAGATAAAAAATTAAACGTAAAAGCAAAGAGATTTACAAAAACAGCAAAAGAAAGAATCGAAGCTGCTGGAGGAAAGATTGAGGTGGTTTAATTGTTTCAAACAATAAAAAATGCATTAAAGACACCAGATGTAAGAAAAAAATTATTATATACATTATTACTTATAGTAATATTTAGACTTGGATGCTATATAACAGTTCCAGGAGTAAATAGTGTTGCATTATCTGAAGCACTTGGAGCATCTGGAAATGGTATAACAGGTCTTATAGACTTAATCTCAGGAGGAGCTTTCTCAAGATTATCTTTATTTGCAATGAGCATAAGCCCATATATCACAGCATCAATTGTTATTCAATTGCTTGCTATGGTAATACCAGCCTTAGAAAGACTTTCTAAGGAAGAAGGAGAAGCAGGACGTGATAAACTAAATCAATATACAAAAATGTTAAGTATAGTCTTAGCATTAGTAGAAAGTTTAGGAATTTACTTTGCTTATAGAAATTCTGGAATATTCGTAGATACAGGATTTTTAACAGCTGCTTTATTTGTTATATCATTAATTGGTGGAACATCAATACTTATGTGGCTCGGAGATGAAATTACTGA
>CANQKB010000019.1 GCA_947624405.1 uncultured Clostridia bacterium | reverse complement strand
TCTATTGCTATATCGATAACTGGCTCAGGGAATTCCATTGATTCTAGGATAACTGGATGATTCACATCACATAATGTATCACCTGTAGTAACTTCCTTTAGACCAACTGCAGCTGCAATATCACCAGCAAATACTTTGTCAATATCTTCTCTGTGATTTGCATGCATTTGAAGTAATCTTCCCATTCTTTCTTTTTTATCTTTGTTTGCATTTAATACTGTAGAACCTGATTCAAGAGTTCCTGAATATACTCTTATAAAGCAAAGTTTTCCAACAAATGGATCTGTTGCAATTTTAAATGCTAATGCAGAGAAAGGCTCTGTATCAGATGCTTTTCTTTCTGTATCTTCACCATCTGGTGTTTTACCTTGAATTGCTGGTATATCAAGTGGTGATGGCATATAATCTATTATTGCATTTAATAACTCTTGAACACCTTTATTCTTATATGAAGAACCACAACATACTGGAACTACTTTATTTGCTATTGTTCCCATACGAAGACCTTTTTTTATTTCTTCTTCTGTAAGTTCTTCACCTTCTAGATATTTCATCATTAATTCATCATCTTGTTCAGCAGCAGCTTCAATCATTTTTGCTCTATATTCATCTGCTTTCGCTTTTAAATCATCAGGAATATCAGTTTCTTCTATTTCTTTTCCTAAATCATCTTTATGAATAAATGCTTTCATTTTTATTAAATCAACTATTCCTTTGAATGTATCTTCAGCTCCTATTGGTAACTGAATAGGAACAGCATTTGCATTTAATCTTTCTCTCATTTGATCTATACAATTATAGAAGTTAGCTCCTGTAATATCCATTTTGTTTACATAAGCCATTCTTGGTACATGATATTTATCAGCCTGACGCCAAACTGTTTCAGATTGTGGTTGAACTCCACCTTTAGCACAAAATACAGTAACTGATCCGTCTAATACTCTTAATGATCTTTCAACTTCAACTGTAAAATCAACATGTCCTGGAGTATCAATGATATTAATTCTGTGATTTAACCAGAAACAAGTTGTTGCCGCTGATGTAATTGTAATACCTCTTTCTTGCTCTTGTACCATCCAGTCCATTGTTGCTTCACCTTCGTGAACCTCTCCTATTTTATGTGTTTTTCCTGTATAGAAAAGAATTCTCTCTGTTGTTGTTGTTTTTCCTGCATCTATATGTGCCATTATTCCTATATTTCTTGTTTTTTCTAGTGAATATTTCCTATCTGACACTTTTTTATCCTCCTTATAAAAATTACCATTTGTAATGTGCGAAAGCCTTATTAGCTTCTGCCATTCTGTGTGTATCTTCTTTCTTCTTGAATGCTCCACCGTTTCCGTTTATAGCATCAATTATTTCTCCAGCTAATTTTTCAGACATTGTTTTTTCATGTCTTTTTCTAGCATAAGTTACTAGCCATCTTAAACCTAAAGTTTGTCTTCTTTCAGGTCTAATTTCTAGTGGTACTTGATATGTTGCACCACCAACACGTCTAGCTTTTACCTCTAGAACTGGCATAATATTATCTAATGCTGTTTCAAAAACTTCTAGTGGATCTTTTTGCTCTTTTTCTTTTATGATGTCAAATGCACCATAAACTATCTTTTGAGCAACAGATTTTTTACCATCTAACATAATGTTGTTAATTAATTTTGTAACAACTTTGCTATTATATATTGGATCTGGTAATACATCTCTTTTTGCTATATATCCTTTTCTTGGCACTTTTCTTCACTCCTTTACTTTACTAGAAGTTAGAGTTTAGATGTTAGAAAGTTAGAAATTTCGAACCGTCCGTTTTTACATTTTCCTTCTTTCCTCTATTTTCTCTTTCTTCTATTAATTTTAGATATTAAAAAATATCTTAAGTTACTCGAGGATTTTATCCCCGTTAGTGCATATAATCTATTCTAAATTTAAGTACCTTTAGCAACAATTATAAGCACATTTAAAATTTTGCAAGTATAATCTTTTAAAGACTGATTATTGTTCAAATGTAATTCAAATCAAAAGCAAGTATTGCTAGGAAAGCTAGGTAAATAACCGCAGACCAACATTTTACTTTATACTAATCTTAATTTAAATCTAATTTTATGAACAATATTTTCTGCTTCAAAATTTGGACAAGAATTAGTATATTGCTAGGCGTTCAAGGCAAATTACCGCAGACTAGCCTGCTGGCTGTCGAGGATAATTTGACCGCAGAACAACGACGCAAGATGCTGATTATTGTTCAAATTTTTATTTTTTAGGTTTCTTAGCCCCATACTTAGATCTACCTTGCATTCTGTCTTTAACCCCTGCAGTATCAAGAGTACCTCTTATAATGTGGTATCTAACACCTGGTAAATCCTTTACTCTTCCACCTCTTATTAAAACAACACTGTGCTCTTGTAAGTTATGTCCTTCTCCTGGTATATATGAAGTAACTTCATAACCATTTGAAAGTCTAACTCTGGCAACTTTTCTTAATGCTGAATTTGGCTTTTTAGGAGTAACTGTTTTTACAACTGTGCATACACCTCTTTTTTGTGGTGATCTGCTATTTGTTGGTCTATTTTTCTTTGAATTGAATCCATGTTGTAAAGCAGGTGCTGTAGATTTTGCTCTTGATGATTTTCTTCCTTTTCTTACTAATTGATTAATTGTTGGCACTTAAATTTCACCTCCATTTTTATTATTTTTTGTTGGTCTCTAAAAAAATGGTACAAAAACCAACGTTATTTATTGTACCATCTTTTTAGCTTAAAGTCAATGCTTTGATAAATTTTTTTTAGTTTTTAAATCATTTTTCGTTACAATTCACAGCCCAACTAGCTAAGCGTGGAGGAATGTTTTAAAAATCGAAGTGAGTTCGACCTACTCGTTTACTTGCTTGTATTGTTTCAAATTCGTATCTGTATTTTAACAATCCAATTTATCTTAAACGCCTTGGAGAACGCAACGCCGCATTTTTAAAATCATTTCCTCAGGTAGCTTAGCGAAAATCGGCTGTGAATTGTAACTATTTTCTCAGGTAATTCATCGAAAATTTCTAATTATTGCTTCTGCCGCTTCCCTTCCAGATTTTGAAGCCCAAGCAACAGTTGCTTTACTTCCGCATCAAATCACCTGCAGAAAAAACTCCTTTTTGTGATGTCTCATAATTATCATCAACCTTTATGTATCCCCAATCATTAGTTTCAAGGCCTAACATTTCTATTGTATCCTTATTAGGTTTTGAACCAAGTGCCATAATCACATAATCCGCATCAACTTCACAATTACTTCCCTCTATATTAACTGGTCTTGGTCTTTCTCCTGGCGTCTCAATAAGCTTCGTCTTTAAAGCTTCAACTCCACATACTTTATCTTCTCCTAATATTTTTATAGGATTTATCTGATATAAAAATACTATTCCTTCAGAAATTGCTTCATCTATTTCCTTATCCTCTGCTGGCATTTGCGCTCTTCCTCTTCTGTATAGCACATATACATTCTTAGCTTCTTTTTTATTCACTGTTCTTGCAACATCAATAGCGGTATTTCCACCGCCTACAACAACAACATTCTTTCCATAAAAATCCGGAAAATTCTCATATTCAAGAAGTTCATTTGCGCCAAAAACTCCAGCTTTATCTTCTCCTTCAATATGCATTTTAGAAGAAACATTTGCGCCAAAAGTAAGCAAAACAGCATCATACTTTTGCTTTAACTCGTCTAAGCTAATATCTTTACCAATTTCCTTTCCAAGCTCTACTTTTACCCCTATATCAATTATTTTTCCTATTGTATCATTTATAATATTTCTTGGCAATCTAAAATCAGGTATTCCATGAGAAAGTAACCCACCGAAGTTCTTTATGTTTCTCATATATTGTAACATCATATCCTCGTCTTGCAAGATATGAAGAAGCAGTAATACCAGCTGGCCCTCCTCCGCACTATTGCAATTTTTTTATCTTTATCTTCTTCTCCTTCAATTCTGTCAATTCTCCAGCCTTCCTTAATTGCCATATCTCCAATAAAAGCCTCTATCTTTCCTATATTTACAGGCTCTCCTTTGATTCCCTTTATACATGAACCTTCACATTGTTTTGTATGAGGACAAATTCTTCCACAAATCGATTGTAAAACTGTAGTATCCAGCAAAACATCATATGCTTTTTTATATTTCTCCTCTTTTACAAATTTTATAAATTCAGTAATATCATTTTTTAAAGGGCAACCATTCCTACAAGGTTTTGTCTTACAACTTAAGCATTCATCAGCCAATTTTTGCACTTCTTCTTTTTCCATAATCTACTCCATTCCTTTCACATGCTGTTAACAATCTCTAGTCTTGCTAGTACTTCCTTTAAATCTTTCCAAAAATCTATTTTCTTAGTTTCATCTCGTAATAATGCTGCTGGATGCCATGTTGGCATATATAATATTCCTTTATTTTCAAACCATTTTCCTCTAGATGCTGTAATTCCATAATCTTTTCCCAAAATATTTTTGAGTGCTACACTTCCTAGAAGTACAATAATTTTAGGTTTAACAAGCATTACTTGACTCCTTAAAAAATCCATACACGCTTGTGCCTCATCATTTTCTGGATTTCTATTTTGTGGTGGTCTACACTTAACTATATTCGCAATATACACTTCTTCTCTTTTTATACCAAGCCCTATAAAAGCCTTGTCCATAAGCTTTCCTGCTTTACCCACAAAAGGTTCTCCGTAACCTATCTTCATCTGCACCTGGTCCTTCACCTATAAACATTAAATCAGCATTTTTATTACCTACTCCAAAAACTATATTATTTCTTGTTTCACAAAGTCTACACTTTTTACATCCTTCGATGCCTACTTCTAACTCTTCCCATGTATCATACGTCATAAGTATCATCTCTTTTCAAATAAAACATCTTAATCCTCACTTTTGTACTTCTTCTTACTTACCCCAAGATATTTCTTTTGAACAGTGTTCAATTCTTTTTCGTGTTTTTGAGCAAATTCAACATTGCCGATCTTTCAATGCTAATCCTACTAAACTCTTTTTTGTATTTTTATCAAGACTTTTAAACACGTGTTCAACATAATCCATATCACCTTTCATATATGCTTCTTTTGCTTGTTTTTCTAAATTAATCAAATAATTTTCTTTTCCTACTGAATCTAATCCAAAGCGATGTATGAAAACACCTGTATATGATATATCAATATTATAATCTCGTATAATCTCTCTATATTTCCATATTTTTTCATTTATATCAGTCATATCATAATCTACCATTTGTTTTATTTTTTCAAGTCCATTCATTCCTCTAACTAATTTTCCATCATTAATCGCATTATATACATCTGTTGTAGTTAATTTGACACTATCTGGTACCTTAAACTCTTTTAGCCTATTCATATAATCTTCTGGCAAATTATCATTAAAATATTCCAGCTTTGCATTACTATTTTGAAACTTTCCAAAAACTTTACATCCACGGAAATCACATTTTGTAATATCTGCAGTTATTTCTCTTATTGTTTTGCCATCAATCGATAATATAATCGGTCTAATACTTCCCATATTTACAACACAATTAGTATCTTTTAAATTAACTCTTGTTGTTATAAAAACCTTTTTACCATCACTTCTTTCCACAGCATAACCTGCCATAAAATCATGAAGATAAAAATTTTTCATATTAATCCCAGATAAGTCCATATCTGGTAATTCGATATATAAATCTCTTTTTTTATTTTCTTTTGATAATTTTTCGTAACTATCAGCACATTCATCTCTATATGAAAAAGCATATTCTACCATTTTATCGGCTGGTAATTCTAAAAACTTATCTTTACTCATCATTTTTTCTTCGCTAAAATCTGCCATATTTGTAAATTTAATTAGTTGATTATAAATAATCATTTTGTCCTTTTCGTTTATCATTCACTTCATTCCTTTCCAAAGTATAAATCACTATTTCAGCATAATCAATGCTGTATTCCTTCCTGCCTTTTCTCCATCTTCTCTTACAGAATGCATATAGGCAGAAAAACATTTTGTACATAATCCACATGAAATAATATTTTTATTACTTAGCCCTTCTCTATTTAATATTACCCTATTTATTAGTTCCGTGTCAATAAGATATTTATTTTTATTATCAAATTTTTTTACTATATTTCTAAACCCATTGGCTTCATTGAACTTATCAGCAAACTGCTTCGCAATTTCTTCATCAACCTCAAAACACTTTCCACAAATACTTGGACCAATTACACAAATTAAATCTTTAACATTTACGCCATAATCTGTAACAAACTTTCTAACAGCTGTTTTCGCAATTTCTTGATATGTTCCTCTCCATCCAGAATGTATATTCCCAATAACATTTTTCACAGGCTCAAAGAAAAAAAGTGGTGTACAATCTGCGAAAGTAAGTGATAAAATCTTATCAGTTTTATCTGTAATCAACCCGTCAACCTCTTGAAATTCTTTAGTATATATTCCTGGTTCTTCATCATTCACACACTTAACGTTATTAGAATGAGTTTGACTTGGTCTATATAAATTTTTAGAATCAATCTCTAAAGCCTTGCAAATCTTATCATATTCATTTAATACTTTATTATTATTATTTTCTATTTTGAAATCAAGTGGTTTCAATGTAAAGCAATGTGTAATCCTATCTTCATATTCCAATAATCTTTTAAATTGTATATACTCTATTCCATTTTCCTTTACATGAACAACCTCATCATTAGACAAACAATTCATAAACTCCTCCTTAATTTGTAGTTACATTTTATTATAGCCCTATTTTTTCCCAGACCTTATCATCTTTTAATGTTGGCAAATAATTATACTCATTGCCAAAAGAAGAAGTATCAAACTGGCAAATAGCCTTATACTCACAAAACTTACACGCTGTCATAGTAGTCTTATAAAAAGGTCTAATATCAATATTGCCGGCTCAAAATCTCCTTAGAAATCTCTTCTACCGTCCTAATAATATGATTTTGTAAAGCATCGAACTGTTCTTTAGAGGCAACATTTGATTTTTTTTCTGATATTTCTCCATCTTTTTTTACCATTACTGGAATAACATTAGAATATCCACTTTCTAGGGACTTATCCATCATTTTAACAATCTTAACCTCAGCTAGTATCAAGCCCTTCATCTTAAAATTCTTTCTAATATCTTCCTCAATCTCTTCTGGTTTTCTTCTTTTATCAATCTTCTCCTCAATCAAATTAAAATACAATACTGCAGCTGCCTCAGCATTTTCAATCTTACAAGTTGCATCAAGATAAGTAAGTAACTGAAGTTGCAATCCATATGCTACATCATTTAAGCTTATGAAATTATTAGAAGATTTATAATCAATTATTCTAAGATACTTTCCTTCTTCATCTTTTGCCACATCAACTCTATCAATCTTACCAACAATTTCAACCTTTTTTCCATCTTCCAAATTTATCTCTATCGGTGGGTACTTCTTTCCCTCTCCAAACTCAATCTCATGTCCTAACACTTCAAAATCACTATCAGTTATAGACAAAATAATATATTTCATTGCTTTCAAAATCAACCTTTTTAGCCTAAAAGTTTGATTTCTAAACTTAGCAGAACTGATAAAAATATAATTTTGCTTAAGTTTCAATTTATCATCAATTATTTCATCAATTATCTTTTTCATAATCTCATCAGTTACATCTTCTAGTCTTATTTCTCTACTTTCTATCACATCAAAAAAAGTATCTATAACATCATGCATAAACGTTCCCGTATCTAAACTTTCAAGCTTAAAAGTATCTCTATCCTTTACTTTCAAGCCATACTTTAAATAAAATGAAAATGGACATTTTCTATAGCTTTCAAGACGTGATACGCTTGTTTTCAATGTTTTTCCATAAAGTCTTTGAATATTCTTTTTATTTATAACCTCTGGTTTATTTGAAAAATTAAGTCCTTCCATTGCAATTTTTAGTTTATCTTTCCATTCCTTATCCGCTTCAAAAACTTTATATACTCCAAACCAAACTGGATCAATATCATTACTATCTTTAAAATTTCTAATATTTAATAAAAGTTCATCAAAAACTGCTTCTTTCCTAGAAATTGACATTTTTCTATGAATAACATCACTTTTCTCTTTCAAAGCAAAAATTTTCTTCAATCTAAGTAAAATAGTTGATGGCTTTTGCCCAGTTCCATCGCTATCTGCTGATATATACGACATATACAGTTTTTCCTCTGCTGTTGTAAATGCTTTATATATATTAAAATTATCATTATATAAAGCTTCCATAGTAGTTTTTGCAAGTTCAACATTCATCTCTTTCAAAAACTCTCTATCGTTATCATTCAAAAATCCTTCATCATTATTTATACTTGGAAAAACGCCATCATTTAACCCGATAATAAAAATTGCCTTAACTGTATGGCTTCTCGATCTATCAACATCACCAACAGTTACCTCATCAAATCCAGCAGGCAATTTGCCAAGTCCATTTTCAGTAAAAGATATTTTCAAAAAATCTGCGTATTTTTCAAAGCTAACTTTCTCATCACCAAAAACTTTTACAATTTCATCTAAAATTTTAATAACCACATTAAAACTATCTTCATATTCTTCTGCCAAGTCTGCATTATAATCTCTCATTTTATTTGCTTTTTCTTGAAGCTTTTTATCTATTTCATTTTCAATCAAAAATTCATAAATCCCTTTGCTTAATTCTCTTGCAGTTCTCTGTGTGTAGCATTTATCCCTAAAATTTAAAAGTGGTTCCATTACTCTTTTTCTAATATCATTTAACTCAGTTAAGACCTCTTCATCTTCTCCAAACTTCCAATCTTCTTTATACCATTTGCTATATTTTACTCCCCACTTTTTTGCATAATTCTCAATTTTGTAAGTTTCTTCTTCTGTAAGTCCACAAAACTTAAGCTTAATATAGCTTACAACACTTTCATATGAAAAATTCTTTGCAAACACATCTAATAAACTAATAATATATTTTATTAAAATATTATCACTTAAATCTTTTTTTTCATCTATATATACTGGTATATCATATTTTGAAAAAATGGCTTTAATCAAACTCGAATATGTATCAATGTTTTTGGTAATTATCCCTATATCTTTATACCTATATCCATTATCTCTCACATTATTAATAATTTCTTCTGCCACATGTTCAATCTCAGAATATGGATTTTTAGCAAGAAAAAGCTCAATCTCTGGCACATCATCGGGATATCTTTTATATACTGGTGCATATAAATTTTCCTCTAAAAATTTAAGACCTTTTTTCTTAAATCTATACCCCACATCTAATTTTATCTTTTGAGCTATATCAATTTTATTAAGTTCTGCAATTTGTATAAGTTTCGATGCAGTTAACTTATTTGCAAAAAAGACATCAGTATCCACATTAGTATCATTCATCTCCAAACTATCCGCACAAACTGTCACATACATCTCTTTGCACACTTTCATAAGTTCTTCTATGACTTTGTACTCTTGAGGAGTAAAACCCACAAACTCATCTATAAATATAATAGAATTATTAAAAGCTTTTGTATTTTTTATATTCTCGGCAAGATAAGTTAACGAATCATTTTCATCTAAAAACTTTTCATTAATTTCATTTTCAAATTGCTCATATATATAAGTCATATCTGCAAGTTTTGCTTTTAAATACTTATCTTCTACACTCTCTGAAATTTGCTTTAACCTAGCCACAGATATATTATGTTTTTTAAATTCTGTTATACTTCTCTCTGCGACATCCAAATTCTGCGAACTTTTACCTAAAAATGTAAGCTCGCTTTTTGACTTCTCAAGTATGTTATATATAAGCATAGATTTACCAAATTCCTCAATATTTTGCAATTTATTGCCATTTTCATTTATCACTCTATAAGCCATACGTGAAAAAGTCAAAACCTCACTATTAATAACAGCTCCGTCCCCTGTACTTTCAAGCAACTTTTTTTCAGCAGTAAATGAAAACTGTTCTGGAGTAACTATATAAATCTTTTCTTTATTATTTATTATCTCTTTTATTTTATTAAATATATATGTACTCTTACCTGTACCAGATTTTCCAAATATTATATTTAAACTCAATTTTCTAATCCCTTTCTTCTATAATTTGCTTTAACTAGATCGTCTATAATAAAATAGATATTGCTGTGCAATTCCTGCAAGATTACCATACTTTTCTCTTGCCAAATTTTGCAAAAGTTCCTTTGAAACCTTTGATTCATCTTCCTCTTTGATATAAAGTTCATTCATAACTCTTCTAATCCACACATCAACAGGAAATACATCATATCTTTTTAAAGAAAAAAGCATTACACAATCTGCTACTTTTCTTCCAACACCTGGTAAAGACATAAGTTTTTCTCTTAATACATCTACATCTTTCTCTTGTTGTAATTCTTCTATAGACATAACCCTGTTAAAAAATATTTCAGTTGTATCATGTACTCTTTTATCTCTAAATCCCATTCCAAAGCCTCTCAAATCTTCTACACTTGCTTTTCTTAGCTCATTTATTGTTGGAAAAGTAAAATACTCTTTTCCATTGTATTCAATTTTATTTCCATATTTAGCTGACATTCTCTCTATTATAACTTTTATTCTTGGTATATTATTATTTGCAGAAATTATAAACGAGATAATTGTCTCCCATAAATCTTGATTTAAAATTCTTATACCTTTTCCATACTCAACACTTTTCTTTAAATGTTCATCAATATTGGAAAGTCTGCTTTTTATTTCTTCATAATTTGTATCTAAGTCAAAATATTCTCGACATATTTTTTCAATATCATCATTGCATACCCCTTCAAAATATACATCTTCTCCTACTTTTTTTACATTCAATACATTACCTTTGAAAACACCAGTATAACTTTTATCTTCCTCTTCATTCCATCTAAAACATTGTCCACAATCGAATATATCCTTTAATTCAAATGAATTACAATTTTTTAATTCATATTTTTGTAACTGCATATCTATCATTCCTTTTTCCTGCTTATAATTAGTAAAAAAAAAGGTTCAAAAAAGCTTGGCCCTTTTGAATCCTTTTATTTAAGCTATTTTCTATGCTTCTGGCTCAACAATGCCATAATTTTTTCCATCTTTTAATTTGAATATGACATTAACTTTTCCAGTATCAACATTAATAAATGTCAAAAAGTTGTTACCTTTTTTCTCCTCTAATTTTAATTTTGCATCTTCTGGTGCTATTGGTTTAATTTCATAATATAAGGTTTTAAGAATTTCATCTGTTAATTCATTTTTCCTCTCTGTTAAAAATTCTGCATTTTCTTTAACTTTGATTGAATCTTCCTTGTTTACCCTATCTCTTCTAGTTTTTGCTTTTCTAATTTGTCCTTCAAGAATATCTATATTTTTATCTATTGAAGCATATAAATCTTTATGTTCAGTTACTGCTCTATATGTGTTTGTTCTTGTAATAACATGCATTTCTGCAATTTGCATATTCTTCTCTGCTTTTATTGTAACATTTACATCAAAATCCTCATCAAAATATTTTTGTATCCTTTCAAGTTTTTTCTGTGTGTAATCCTTAATTGCCTCTGTTGCCTTTAAATCTTTGCCTGTTATTTTAATGTTCATACTAATCCCTTTCCTTTCTATTACATATTGCTCTTTGGTATCCTTATTATATATTAAAAATTTATATTTATCAAGTCTTTTTTCTCTTTATTTATGTCTTAACTGTCAAATTTTAACATAATTAATTGCAAAGCATTTAACAGTAATCAGCTATTGTTACTATTTACTTCTTAACTAGCTAAGCGTGGAGGAATGTTTTAAAAATCGAAGTGAGTTCGACCTACTCGTTTACTTGCTTGTATTGTTTCAAATTCGTATCTATATTTTAACAATCCACTCTATCTTAAACGCCTTGGAGAACGCAACGACGCATTTTTAAAATCATTTCCTCAGGTAGCTTAGCGGAAATTCGCTGTGAACTGTATTCTCTCTTTCAACGTCATAATCTCTCAAAAAACCTTCATACTCAACATGTGCATCAGTTAAGCCCTTAAAATCCTCTGGCTTAATAACATCAGGCAAATACAATCCGTATATCTCCTTTTTGTAAAATATGCTTTACAAACTCTGCACAATAAAACGCTCTTTTTCTATGTATTCTCTTATTAATCATTACTAACATTATACCAATAAAATTAAATCTAAATTCATTCTTTTTACTTTCAATATATTTTATCTCTTTTTCCATTTTTTCATACTGTTTATCAGTAACCACAATAGAATAAATTATAGCTTTAGTATATTTAAATCTTTTAAAAGTACCAGTATTTATCCCTTCATGCACAAATCCACCCAAAAAAGGATTATATGGATTTAATCTTCCAAATGAATACATTTTTTCTAACTTTTCATCTAAAGAAATTGAAGTATGGCTATATTCTTTCATTGTATACACTTTTACAATTCTTGATAAAATTGTTCCTGTAAAAGATAATATTACATACACTTTTTTCAAAATTCATTCTCCTCTTTTTTTACATATGTTCAAATAAATAACTTATCCCACCGTTTGCTCCTGCAGTTAAAGCTAGCATAATTACTCCTGCTGTAAATACACCTGCTATTATAACAGGAACAGCTTTTTTAGGTGGAATCTCTAAAAAGTTTGCAATTAGTGAGCCCATCCATGCACCTGTACCCGGAAGTGGAACTGCAACAAATAAATAAACTCCAAGTAATGTAGCTTTTTGTAATTTTTCACTTTCTGCGATTTTCTTCGTAGCCTTCTCAGTTGCCCAATCAATTATTTTCTTTAAAAATTTTATCTTACTTAATAATTTAAAAATTGGTTTAATAAACTTTACTATAAAATACACTGGTATAATATTTCCTATAAAACTTATCAAAAAAGCTTCAAGATATGATAAATGGAACGTAAATACCGCAACTGGTATTGCCCCTCTAAGTTCTATTATTGGTATCATACTTATTATTAAAGTTGCAATATATCCTATCATCTTTCTCTCCTTTATTATTAATAATTATAATCTAAAGCAATTTTGCACATGTGGGCGTCGAAATCTTTGATTTCGTTAATGCCCAATTTTCTTAAAATCATTTTCTCAGGTAGCTTAGCGAAAATCGGCTATGAATTGTAACACTAATGAAATATTTTTACCATTTTTTCAAAATTTCTATATCTATTCTAAATAAATTGTGATAACACTTCCCTGTTCTACAGTGCTTCCATTTCCTATGCTTTGGCTCTTTACCGTACCAGAGCCAGAATAAAGTATATTTAAATTTTTCTCTGCTAGTGTACTTCTAGCCTTCTGCAGTGTCATTCCTGTTAAATCAGGCACTTCTACTGATGTTCTTACTGTATTTTCATCTGTATATAAACATACAACCCCGCCTTCTTGAATTACAGTACCACTTCCTGGAACTTGTTCAGTTACTAATATTGAATTACTATTAGGATTATCTGCACAAATAACCGTAAATCCAAGATTTTCTAATGTTTTCTTTGCTTCTGTTAATGTTTTATTAGTTACATCTGTAACCTTAGTAGTTTTAGAAACAGTAGCAGTTGTTCCTGTTGTATCTGAATCTTCTGACGTAATACCAAGGTATGGTAAAACATCATTTAATATATTAGAAGCTATTGGTGCCGCAATTCTTGAGCCATATGGATCCTTTGAATCTGGTTTATATACTACAACCAATGTTACTATCTCTGGTGCATCTGCTGGGGCTGTGGCAATATATGAAACTACATATCCTTCTTCTGGATGCCCTACTGGTGGTTCTGATGTACCCGTTTTTCCTCCTATAGTATATCCTTTAACATCTCCATATATGTTTTCTCTATCTTCAACAACGGATTTCATCATATCTCTTAATTCTTTTGCTGTTTTTTCCGATATTACTTTTCTTTGCTCTTTTGCTTCAATTTCAGTTTCTGTTTTTGTACTGCTATTTACAACTCTTTTAACTATTTTAGGTTCTATCAAAGTTCCATTATTTGCAATAGCTGAAACAGCAGTTATTAGCTGTAATGGTGTTATATCAAATCTTTGTCCAAATGATGTTGTTGCAAGTTCAACAGGTCCAAGTTCGTCTAAACTGTGAAAATTACTTCTGCTTTCTCCTGTAACTCCAAAACCGGTTCTTTCAAAAAATCCAAATGCTTCAAAATATCTATACAATGTATTTTTTCCAACTCTTTGCCCAAGTTGAATAAATGCTGCATTACACGAATTTCTCAATGCCATTCTAAGTGTTTGACTTCCATGCACAGCAGAGGCGGCACATTTAATCTCTCTATCTGCAACAGTTGTAAATCCTTCACAATGGAAATCTCCTGCAACATCTGTACTTGTTATTCCTTCCTCCAATGCCGCAGCTGCAACAATTAATTTAAATGTAGAACCTGGCTCATATGTTTTAGAAAAGTTTCTATCTCCTCCCCACATATTTAAAAGCTTTGTATTTTTTTCTTCACTTGAATATGTATCCCAATTTTTTTGCTCATCTTCACTATTTATTTTATATGGATTATTTAAATCATACGATGGATATGTAGCCATTGAAAGTATTTCTCCAGTTTTAGGATTCATTATTATGCACGAACCTGCTGCTGCCCCATTTGCAGTTACTCCTTGTTTTAAATAATCTTCAACAATTTTTTGAATATTTACATCTATTGTAAGATAAATATCTGAACCATTTTCTGCTTCAATGTATTGTTCAGCACTATCCGAAATTTGCCCACCATCAACATCTGCTGCAGTTACTATTTTACCTGATGTTCCTTTTAGAGTACTGTCCCAATAATGCTCTATACCATATCTTCCATCTGAATCCGCTCCAGTAAATCCTATAACATATGCTGCCATATCGTTATATGGATAATATCTTTTGCTATCTTCATCTATATTAATACCTGCAACAATATTATTTTCTTTCATCCATGATGTAAGTTTGTCTACTAATTCTTGTTCAACTTTTTTTACTATGGTTTCTGTAGATTTAGTGCTTTGAACCTGTGCTAAAACTGTTGCATAATCAAGTGAAAAAATATCTGCTAAGCCTTTTGCAACTTTTTCCTGTAGTTCTGGATTTTCAGTTGCTTTTATTTCTTTTTTGTTTTCTTTAGCAACAATTTTCTTTGGATTAATTGTTATTGTATCCACTTTCGTACTCATTGCAAGTTTTTTTCCATTAGTATCATATATAGTTCCTCTATTAGGACTTATTATCTTATTTAATGTTTGCTGTCTTGATGCTAATTCTTTTAGCTCGGCTCCTTGAACAAACTGTATCCAACCAATACGTATAACCAATAGTATAAAAATAATTACTGCAACAGATATAATTGCTATTAATCTGGTTGCTGGTACAGCTTTATTTAAAACTTTTCTTCTGTTTTTTTCTTTTTTGTTTTTCTTTTCCTTCTTCCCCAATCGCTCTCACCACATTTATTTTACATCAAGTATAAGTAAAAAGCAACCAATTTACAAAAAGTTCATAATTAAAATCATCTAATCTAGTGAATATTCAATCAAAAAAAAGGCACTTTTATGTAGATTTTCTTCTACAAAAGTACCTGTTTTTGTATTTTAACACATAAATTAAACTTCAAAGGATTTCTTACATCCGAAATTAGTAGCACGTGCAACTATACTTTTTCTATGTTCCACGTTCCACCTTCCTCGGTAGACTGAACTAATTTAAAACGACTTCGAGGGATTTGAATCATAGGTAGAACCCTACTTCCGCCGGCCATGATCGTCAAAATCGCTTTCATATCCCTTTAAGATGATAAAGGATTCGTCCAGCCCAATAACACCATCAACCGTATTTAAGTATTGCAAACCGAACGATGCTCTGTCATGACTCGAAGCGTCGACTCGGACCCAGACTCCCCTCGTTGCAAACCAAGAACGGCCGTCACATTGCAACATATCTATGAATAAAGGATCAAAAATTTCAAAAAAATTGTTCACCAATGGAGCGGTAGTCATTATAAATCCACCTTCAAAATTTGAAACTGCCTTATCTTTGTGAACCAGTTCCTTCTGAAAACTTTGTTTTCCAAATGGGTAAAATTCTTCTTCACCACCTTCGACATACATGCAAGGGAGATTGCCACTCCCGAATGCCTTGCATTCACACTCTAACTGATCGTACAACTTTGATGGATCCATAATGTTTCTCACAAGAACGGTCCATATATCCTCCAACTTAATACTTCTTGCTGTAATCCCTTCAAATCCTTCTGTCGGTCCGTAACATTCTTTACACAATTCATTCAATAAATATACACCATTGTTAAAACCTTGTGCACCTCCGAAAAAAACATAGCCGTCATTATATATGCCTCCGTTCGTCTGTTGCATGATCTGCTATAAGCATTATAGTGCTATCATCATAATCCCATAATTTCCACTTCATATCTGTTTCCGTTTTAAATACTTGTCCATTCGCTCCTACTTCTCTTGTCTCTGACATCGTCATTCCATCATAACTTGGTCCTTCTTGTCCCTGATCACTCGGCCTTGGGCCAGTCCATCCACTAAAATCTGCTTTTATTACATATTCTCCTTCCTTTGGTGTATAGTTTACATATGCTCCTATTGGTGCATCTACTGGATCTGGTTCTTTTCCTATATTGCCTAGTTCTCCTGCTGTTTCTTCAAGCTTACTATTCATTTCATTTAGCATGCTTACTTCATTATTCTGTGCATGTGAATAATTTATTGAGCCTTGAGTTGCTAACTCTATAAAACCATCTATTAGTAGGTATTTTATCGTGATTGCTGCTAATATAATTAATATGATTATGGTTATTACTAGTGCAACTAACGTTATTCCTTCTTCTTTTTTCATTGGTCATCTTTCCTTTCTTTTTTTATTTATATTTATTATTTATTTTTTAATTAATTGAGTTCTGTTATATTAGTTTAGAATAAAATCTCAACTAATATACCTTAACCACTTAATTTTAATACCTTAGTTTTTTTCTTATAGATTAATATTTTCTAATTGAAAGCTATCATTACAATTCATACCATAACTAGTAGCTAAGCGTGGAGGAATGTTTTAAAAATCGGAGTGAAGTGAAGTAGCTTAGCGGAAATAAATAGCTAAATCTAGCTTATTGTTTGCATATACCAAAAAGACACATAGTAAACTTTCCACTGCTTTTGCTACCATGCAAAATACAACATAAAGCCCATGTGTCCTTACATTCAATTTTTCGTATATTAAATTACCTCTAGATGCTCCTCTCTCCAGACTGTCCAACAAATCCTTTCCTGTACATATTCTGTGTGTGTGTGTGTGTGTGTGTGTGTGTACAGCCTCAAGGGTTTTAGCCGTTCTCTTCATTTGTTTCTTCCTTCCTTCTTTTATCTTTCTTATTTTATTTTATCACATTTTTTTGTTCTTTGCAACTGTTTTTTTACTTTTCTTTTTTTATCTGTTTTTCTTCTTTTTTCTCTTGATATGACTCTCTTTTATTGATATAATTGTTTTAGATTTTTTATTTTTTGGAGGTAACTTTTATGCCATATCTTTCTGGTTTTGATAGAAACCAAACTGTTCTTTTTTCACTTAATGACTTCGTAGACACTTCTAGTCCTGTTAGACTTATTGATGCTTTCGTTCAAGCTCTTGATTTGGACGAGTTGGAGTTTAAAACTTATTCTCCTTCTGCTCGTGGTCAACAACCTTATGACCGTGCCGATCTTCTTAAACTTCATATTTATGGTTATGTTAATGGCATTCGCTCTTCTCGTAAACTTGCCCTTGAAGCTACTAGAAATGTTGAACTTATGTGGCTTATTAATAACTCCACCCCTGCTAAATCTTGTATTGCCGATTTCGTAAAAAACAACAAAAGGCCTATTAAAAATACTTTTAAAAAATTTGTTGATTTCCTTAAGTTTGCTGAACTTATTGATGCTAAAAAAGTTGTTATTGATGGAACCAAAATTAGAGCTCAAAATTCTCGTAACAAATATCATTCTATTAAAAAAATTGATGCTACTATTTCCTTCTTTAACTCTCAAATGGACAAGTACCTTCATGCACTTAAATCCACTGAGGGCTCTATTGATATTGACGAAAGTGCTATTCTTCCTATTAAACAAAAGATTGAACATTATCAAGAAAAAATTAATGAATTTAACTCTATTAAAAAAAAGATGATTGATGACGATTTGTCTCAAGTTACTCTTACTGATCCTGATTCTCGTATGATGACTTCTCATGGTAATTCTGATATTTCTTACAATATGCAGACTTCTGTCGACAGTAAAAATTCTCTTATTATTGCTTCTGATGTTGTTAATGATATTAATGATACTAATCAATTAGAAAATATGGTTATTAATTCAAAAGATAATTTACAACAACTTCCTGAAGCTTCCATCGCTGATATGGGTTACTTTAACTCTGAACAAATTGCTAATTGTGAAAAA
>CANQKB010000018.1 GCA_947624405.1 uncultured Clostridia bacterium | reverse complement strand
CTTATCTGTCGCAGGCGAAGGATATTTGAAGGGAGCTGTCCTTAGTACGAGAGGACCAGGATGGACATACCGATGGTGTATCAGTTGTCACACCAGTGGCACGGCTGAGTAGCTAAGTATGGAAGGGATAAACGCTGAAAGCATCTAAGTGTGAAGCCCACCCTAAGATAAGATATCCCACAACGAAAGTTGGTAAGATACCATGAAGACTACATGGTTGATAGATTGGAGGTGTAAGTGTAGTGATACATTAAGCTGACCAATACTAATATATCGAGGGCTTAACCACAGTAATATGGTTTTTAGAGAGTTCAAAGAGAAAGAATTGTCTATGCAATTTTCAGTGTACTAAAAATCAAAAATAAACGGCGTCTTGCGTTGTCAAGCGTCGGTAAATAAACATCGACAGGCAAGAGCCTAGTCTGTGGATATTTACCTAGCTTTTCTAGCAATACTTGTTTCTTTTTGATTTAAAAAAATTGAAAAAAGTAAAAAACTTTTGTATAAACTATTGCAAAAAAGGAAAAGATATAGTATAATACAAAAAGTTGAAAAAGCAATATATAGTTAGAGAAATCTAGCTAATATATACAAATTTCTAGTGACTATAACATAAGGGTAATACCTGTTCCCATGCCGAACACAGAAGTCAAGCCTTATGTGCCGAAGATACTTGCGAATTTCTTTGCTGGGAAAATAGGTCGTTGCTAGATTTTATATTCCTCGTTAGCTCAGTTGGTAGAGCGCTCGGCTGTTAACCGATAGGTCGCCTGTTCGAGCCAGGCACGAGGAGCCAATCCAAACACCTTTAAATGCAGTTATTTCAAGCGTTTGAAGGTGTTATTTTTATTTATAAAAAATTTAATAAAGTGCATTAAAACTCATTAAAAAACATTTCATAAAGGGAAGATAAAGGGAAGAGTTTTAAAAAAGTAGTTATTTCATCTTTACTGAAAAATAAGCCTTTTTAGGCTTATTTTTGTTGAAAATTTCTTACTTTTTTGTTATACTTTTATTAAGAAAAAAGTACTATAGAAAAAACATCAAAGATAATCGAAACATTAGTTACATCAACAACACCTAAAACAATAGTGCTTCGGCAAAACATTAGGAATTGGAATTGTAGGATTGCTTCAATTGATATTAATTGTAGGAACAGCTTTAATAAGTGCAAAAATATTTATAGATGAAGAATTATTAAATACAGTATTAGATATGACTAATATTACAATATATTTAGGTATTATTACTATTATATATTTTTTATTAGGATATTTTACATATGCTTTATTATATGCATTAACAGGCTCAACTGTAAGTAAGCCAGAAGATTAATGGTTACAATATTCCTTATAGCAAAAGTTACAATAAAGATATATTCAAATGCAATATTAAATTATGGTACCAAAATGAGTTTGAAGGATATAGTAAATATATATAAAGATAAATAAAATTTGAAAAAAATAAGAGCAGTTAAATTAAACTGCTCTTACTCATAACTTTCAATAAATAATGCTTTTGCAATATATGGGAGTACCTCTTCGTATTTATACCATCCCGAACTTTTACTATCATTTTTTCCACCATTAGGGTTAGAAATATATACCATATCATCAGAAGAAGCAAGTAATACCATATAATGAGAATCAGTAGTCCAACGATTTTCACTAGGATTATTCCATACGCAAATCAAAACAGGTCTATTTGTTAATAAGTGCTTTTTTATGTATTCTTTTGATAAATGAACAGAATCAAAGAAAAATCCACTTGCTTCTATTCCATAAGAATTAGAAAATTCTGTATTTAAAGATTCATAGTCAATAACAGGATAATATTTATTCCTCAAATCTTCAGGAGTAACATTTTTACCATATCCACTTAAAATAATAGCCATAGCCGTAATTCCACATCCTGTATTTTCCATATAATCATTCCAATATATATTTTTACTCCAAGAAGCTTCTCCATTTTGTTTATATTCAATGTAAATTTTTTTATATGGATTATCTGTAGTAAAAGTAGTATAATATCCATCTTTATCAGTTACTTTTTCTTGTCCTATTCCTGAATATTTATTATTTTCATCCTGCTTTATAATCTTATATTCAATATTAGTTTTAACAAAAGGAAGTTTAAAGGAAGTATTATTAGATATTATATTCTTAGCAATAATAGTAATAAAAAATATAAAAAAAATTATCTTTATATTTAATTTTTTCTTATGTTTTTTTCTCATAACTTGACCTCCAATCTATTTCTAGTATAGTTGAAATATAAAAATAATGCTTTAAGAAATGATTAAATAAATCTTAACTTTTCCTTACAATTTGTCTAAACAAGATTTTATAGTAAAATGTAATTAGCTATAAAAAGGCAGTTAATGGATATTTTAGTTTTAGAATCTAATTGCATAGAATTTTTATCATCTCTTTTTTTTTTTAATTCTTTATGATAAAATATTCTTAGAAAAAACATGGAGAGGAATGAAAAGATAGATGAAAGTATTAATATTGTATGCAGCATATGGTGGAGGACATTTGAGTGCTGCAAATGCAGTAAAAGAAGCTATAGAAAATAATTATAGAGATTATGAAGTTTCAATGATAGATTTCATGGCTTATTTGAATAAAGTAATCAACAGTTTAACAATTAAGTCATATGAAAAAATGGCAAAGAATTTACCATGGGTATGGGGAAAAATATATAATAAATCAAGAAAAGGGCTAGTAGCAGAATTAAGTAATTCTGCAAATAGAATACTTAAGATAAAAATGCACAGATTAATAAAAAAAGAAAATCCAGATATTATTATTTCAACACATCCATTTTCAACACAGATGTGTGCCTCATTGAAGAAACATTCAAAAATTAACGTAAAATTAGTAAATATTCTTACAGATTTAAAATATCATGAACAATGGCTTGTTAAACACAAGTATGTAGATAAATTTTTTGTATCAAATGAAGAAATGAAGAATGATTTGATAAAATATGGTGTAGACGAAAATAAGGTTTTTGCAACTGGGATACCCATATCTCAAAGATTTTCAAAAAAATATGAAAGAGAAGAAGTTTTAAAGGAATTTAATTTAAAAGAAAATTTAAAAGTTATTCTATTTTTCGCTGGTGGTAAAATGGGATTAGCAAGAAACAACATATATTCATATATGGAACAAATTGCAAGAATGGCTAACCATTTTCAAATAGTTGCAATATCAGGTAAAAATGATAAAGTTTTTGAAAAATTCAATGAAATTGCTGAAAATTCAATAAATAAAGAAAATATAAAGGTAATGGAATATACAACAAAAGTGCCTGAGCTCATGAGTGTGGCAGATTTGGTCATTTCTAAACCAGGAGGAATTACAGTGTCAGAATGTTTGGCTTCAAATGTACCGATGTTAATTATAAATCCAATACCAGGTCAAGAAACAGATAATACAGAGTTCCTTGAGTTAAATAATTTAGCTAAATGTGTTAAACACAATGATAATTTAGGAATGATAATGGAAGACTTAATTGAGGATAATACTTTAAATCAATTAAGACAAAATACAATGAAATTTGCTAAACCAGAAGCGGCAGTGAATATATGCAAAGAAATTTTTAAATAAGAAAATAACAATTACTGTATACTTTTTCAAAATTTGACAATAATAATCGTATGGTCAAGGAGGAAAAGGATGAAAAATAAGTTACAGGATTGGAAGGAAAGACTACAAGATAGGCATATGCTATCAATAGTCTTAGTTATAATAGTATTACTGGCAATTGTTATACGGTTTATCAATATATATTTATAAAAAACAAAATGATTATCATATGACATCAAGCAATGCATATAATTCATCATTTTATGAACTTGTAAAATGTATGGAAGATGTAGAAACATATCTTGCAAAAGCTAGTATAACATCTACACCAGAACATTCAGCTAAAACACTTAGCAATATATGGAATAAAGCTAATTTAGCAAGTGTATATTTGGCTAATATTCCAATAAAAACAGAAGGTTTATCAAATGCAGCTAAATTCTTAAACCAAGCTAGTGATTACAGCTATAGTTTGTCAATGAAGGCAATTGAGGGAAAAGAATTAACAGATGAAGAATTAAAAAATATAGAGAATTTGCATAGTTATGCTGTCAATTTAAGAGACACACTGGATCAACTTGAAACAGAAATAAATGAAGGAACTCTTGGATGGGATGAATTAGATGACAAAGGAAATAAGGCATTTGCACAACAAGTAAGCTCAGATTTAACAGAGAGTTTTGGAAACATTGAGTCTACATTTGATGATTATACAGGGCTAATTTATGATGGGGCATTTTCTGAACACATGGTTTCATTTGAAAGAAAAGGATTAACAGGAGAAGACATAGATGAGGCAAAAGCAATGGAAATTGCTAAGACATTTGCAAGTGATAATCCAGATGGAGTTGTTTCAAAAGGTTTATCGGAAAATGGCAATATACCAGTATATAATTTTGAAGTACAAATAGGTGAAAATAAGAAATATATTGCAATATCTAAAAAAGGTGGACATCTTGTATATATGAACTACTATAGAGAAATAGGAGAGAATGGAAAAAGTCCAGAAGAAGCTGTGCAAATTGGTAAAGATTTTTTAAATGACAAGGGTTATGCTAATATGCAAGAGACATATTATATGGAACAAGGAGGAAATGTAGTTGTAAATTATGCATATTCACAAGATGGGGTTACTGTATATTCTGATTTGATAAAAGTGAAGATTGCACTTGACAATGGAGAAATTCTAGGAATGGAATCAGCAGGATATTTAAACTGTCATGAAGAGAGGCAAATTGCTCAAAATTTAATTTCAAAAGAAGAGGCTAGAGAAAAACTGAATTCACATCTTGATATTTCAAGTGAGAAGTTAGCAATTATTCCAACAGAATATAATACAGAAATATTGTGTTGGGAGTTTACAGGAAAGTCTGCTGATAGAGATTTCTTAGTGTATATCAATGCTGAAAATGGTAAAGAAGAAGATATATTGATGATAGTAAATACTCCAAATGGAACTTTAACAACATAGTTAGTAAATATATATATTTACGTAGATGGGAACAAAATGTTTCCATCTATTAATTTATTTCAAAGTTACAAAATTTTGTTTGACAAATAGATTTTTTTATGATAGGATAATTGTATAATTAACAAAGGAGTGATAGTGTGGGAAGAAGAAAAAGTAGTTCAGTTGAACTAAATAAAAGAGAAAAAGCTATTTTAAAATATATTGAAAAGCAAATTGCAGATATAGGGTATGCACCATCAGTACGTGAAATAGGAAAAGCAGTTGGACTTAGATCAACAGCTACTGTACACGGATATTTAGCAAAATTAGAACAAAAAGGATACATAAAAAAAGAAAGTCAAAAAGGTAGAACTTTAAGATTATTAAAAGGTGGAAAAGCAGAAAAGAAGAAGGAAGAAAAACAAGCATATTCATCAAGGGAACTTGTTGATGTTCCTGTTATTGGAAAAATAACTGCAGGAGAGCCAATTCTTGCTGTAGAAAACATAACAGATACATTTCCAATACCAATTGATTTTGTTGGAAATTCAGAAAGTTTTATGCTTACTGTAAGAGGAGAAAGTATGATAGAGGCAGGTATTTTAGATGGGGATTACATATTAGTAAAGAAACAAAATACAGCCGAAAACGGAACAATAGTTGTAGCACTTATTGGAGAAGAAGCAACAGTAAAAACTTTTTATAAAGAAAAAGATCACATAAGATTACAACCAGAAAATTCTACAATGGATCCAATAATAGTACCAGATTGTCAAATTTTAGGTAGAGTTGCAGGAGTATTCCGTAAAATCTAGCAGTATGCACTATTTAGAAAGGAAAGAATGCCTAAAATGGAAAAAATACTTGATAGAGTCAACAGCACAGAAGATTTAAAAAGATTAACAATGGCAGAAAAAAAGCAACTAGCAGAAGAAATAAGAGAATTAATAATAAATACCGTATCGCAAAATGGAGGGCATCTCGCATCGAATTTAGGTGTAGTGGAATTAACCATGGCTGTTCATAGTGTATTTAATGCACCAAAAGATAAGATAATATGGGATGTAGGACATCAAAGCTATGTACATAAAATACTTACAGGAAGAAAAGATCAAATGCCTACATTGAGGCAATTTGGAGGAATGGCTGGCTTTCCTAAAGCACAAGAATCAGAGTATGATGTTTTTGATACAGGGCACAGTAGTACGTCTATTTCTGTAGCACTTGGAATGGCAATGGCAAGAGATTTAAACAAAAGCGATGAACATGTAATCGCAATAATAGGAGATGGAGCATTAACAGGAGGAATGGCATTAGAAGCTTTAAATCATGCAGGGGCTTCTAAGACAAATTTAGTTGTAATATTAAATGATAATGAAATGAGTATTTCAAAAAATGTTGGAGGAATATCATTATTCTTAAGTAAAGCGAGAACAAAGAAATTTTATAAAAAATCTAATGAATACATAAAAAAAGCTATTGAAAAACTACCAAAAGGAAGTAACAAAATTATAAAATTTGTTAGAAGAATAAAATATAGTATTAAGCAATTATTAATACCTAATATGTTATTTGAAGATATAGGATTTAAATACTTAGGACCAATTGATGGACATAATTTAGCAGAATTAGAAAATA
Source organism: uncultured Clostridia bacterium (assembly GCA_947624405.1). Classification (GTDB taxonomy): domain Bacteria; phylum Bacillota; class Clostridia; order TANB77; family CAG-508; genus JAAWPK01. Next base: position 11,822 of record CANQKB010000018.1, on the reverse strand, counting down.
TCTTAAGAATAAGTAGAGATTTGGAAGGACCTATATTAATTCATGTTGTAACCAAAAAAGGAAAAGGTTATAAACCAGCAGAGGACAATCCAGACAAGTTTCATAGTGCATCAAATTTCGATATAGAAACAGGAGAGAGCAAAAAGAAAAAAGAAAAGGATTATTCAAAGGCATTTGGAGATAAATTGATAGAAATTGCAGAGAAAAATCCAAAAGTAGTAGCTGTAACAGCAGCGATGAAAGATGGAACAGGTCTTACAGAATTTGCAAAAAGATTTCCTGATAGAATATTTGATGTAGGAATTGCAGAACAACATGCTCTTCGGCTTTGCGGGAGGACTTGCTAAGGCTGGAATGATACCAGTAGTACCAATATATTCATCTTTTTACCAAAGAGGATATGACCAAGTAATACACGATATTGCAATTCAAAATGTAGGAGTAGTAATGTGTGCAGATAGAGCTGGAATCGTGGGAAATGATGGAGAAACACATCAAGGTATTTTTGATTTATCATTTTTTTCAATTGTACCCAATTTAACAATTATGGCACCGAAAGATTTTGAAGAATTAGAAAATATGTTAGAATATGCTGTAGAATTAAAAAAACCAGTTGTTATACGATATCCAAGAGGAGGAGAAGGCAAGTCTAGAATTGATATACATGAAAAAATAGAAGAAGGCAAAGCAGAGATTATAAAAGAAGGTACAGATATAACTATAATTGCAATAGGAAAAATGGTAGAAAGAGCTATAAATATAGCTAATGTTATAGAAAGACAAGGCAAAAATGCAGAAGTAATAAATGCAAGATTTTTAAAACCAATTGATAAAGAAACGATTTTAAATTCAATAACAAAAACAAATAGAGTAATTACAATAGAAGATAATATTGTAAAAGGTGGGCTTGGTAGTGCAGTAGAAGAAATCATTGTTGAAGAGAATTTACAAATACCTTTAAAGAAATATGGATATCCAGACGAATTTATAAAGCACGGAAGTGTTAAAGAAATAGAGAATAAGTATGGATTAGATGTAGAGCAAATCGCAGAAGACATTTGCAAAAAAGAAGTAGCTGTAAGCTAACATATTATTAAGTAGTTACAATTCACACCCTAATTAGCTAAGCGTGGAGAAATGTTTTAAAAATTGAAGTGAAGTTCGACCTACGCATTTTTTTGCTTGTACATTTTCAAATTCGTATCTATAATTTAACAATCCAAAATATCTTAAACGCCTTGGAGAACACAACGCCACATTTTTAAAACACTTTCTCAGGTAGCTTAGCGAAAATTAACTGTTATTAAATATATTAATGGCTAATTCTTCATTTGACTCATTTGAGCATATTTTTTAAGTTTTTCATAAGCTAAACAATTTATTGAACCAGCAGGGAATTTTCCGTTTTTATCTAATTTACCAGCAGGAACGCCAGTTAAAACTTCGATACCTTCTTCAATAGTAGATACGGCGTAAATGTGAAACATCTCTTTTTTTACAGCTTCTACAACTTCATCATTTAGATTTAAGTTTTTAACATTTTGAATAGGAATCATTACTCCATGACTTCCATCAAGACCTCTCATTTTGCATACTTGGAAGTATCCTTCAATTTTTTCATTAACTCCTCCAATAGGTTGTATTTCACCTTTTTGATTTACAGAACCAGTAACAGCAATAGCTTGATTAATAGGTACACCAGATAAGCTTGAAAGTAAAGCATAAAGCTCTGTACTTGAAGCACTATCTCCATCAACACCATTATATAATTGTTCAAAACAAATACTAGCAGATAATGATAATGGAAATTCTTGTGCAAAAAGTTCACCTATATATCCACTTAAAATTAATACACCTTTAGAGTGAGTAGAACCAGAAAGTTCAACTTCACGTTCAATATTGATAATACCTGATTTGCCAGTGAAAGTATTTACAGTAATTTTCGCAGGCTTTCCAAAACTATAATCACCAATACTCATTATGGTTAAACCATTTATTTGGCCAACTTCATATCCAGATGTTTTTATCAAAAGGGTATTATCTTTAATCATTTCAGAGTATCTTTCATCATATTTTTTTACTCTTTGGATTTTTTCATCTATTGCTTTATTTATATAATTTTCAGTAATAACTTTCGAACGAGAAAGTATAGCCCATGTGCCAGCTTCAGCGATAATTTGAGATAAATCATTAAATTTTGTTGAAAGTTTAGATTTATCATTAGCTAGGCGAGAGGCATATTCAATCATTCTAGCAACTGCATTTTTATCAAGATGAGGTAAATTTTCCTTTTCACAGAATGAATGGAAAAATCTAGCTAGCTTTAAGATATTTTCATCAGTTTTTGGAGCATCATCAGCAAATTCCACTTTGATTTTGAATAATTTTCTAAAATCTGGATCCATATTAAGCAATGTATGATAAATATTAGAATTACCTATTAATATTACTTTTAAATCAAGAGGAATAGGCTCTGGTTTAAGTGAAATCATAACCATAGCTGTTCTTTGTTCTAATGAGTTATCAATACTAATTTCTTTAGTACGAAGTAGTCTTTTTAAATTTTCATAGCATATAGGGTTAGTTAATAAATCTTCTGCTTGAAATATTAAATATCCACCATTTGCCTTATGCATAAGTCCAGCTTTCAACATAGTATAATCAGTTTTAAATGTTCCCATATAATTTTCATATTCAAGCTTTCCAAAAATATTTTGGAAAGAATAGTTTGAATCCATTATAACTGGAGCTCCTTCTAATTTGCTGTTATCTACAAAAAGATTAACCCTATAATTTAACCATGGTTTAGGTGGTTCTTTGCTTGGATTAGATGAAAATTGCATTTGTTGTTGACTAGCATTTGGAGTATCTAAAAATAGATTAACATTTTTAACAATATCTTTTTTAATATTATCTAAAAATTGTGAGATTTTTTTATTCCTCTTATATTTAGATTTTATATAATTTATATGAACATTTACAGTAAGTAGAGAAATATTAGATTGCCATTCGTGCAATTTCTTATCAGAAGCTTTTTCTAAAAGCTTTATTTCACTAATTGTACTCATGATTTGTTCTTGAACTATATTAGATTTTGCCTCAAATTCAAGTTTTATTTGATCATCAAGTTGATTAAATTCTTCTTCTTGTAGAGTTCTTCCTTCATAAATAGGCATCATATATATGCCATTTTGAGCAGTTTTTACCTCAAAACCATGTTTATTTGCTTCTTTATTAAGTTTTTCTAAAAGAACAGTTCTTTTTTGCTCAAATTCTTGCCTGATTAGTGCTTTTTCTTTCTCAAAATCTTCATTATTAAAAGTTTTATTGATATCAGCTTTAACATCTTTTATAAAGCTCTCCATTGTTTCTTTAAATTCTGCACCTTGACCTGCAGGCAAAGATAATGCTATAGGTTCATTTGGAGCATCAAAGTTATATATATAGCACCAATCACAAGGAGTTTTCTTCTTTTTAGATATTTTGTCTAAATAATTTTTTGTATACATGGTTTTACCTACGCCACTTGGTCCTTCAATATAAAGGTTATAACCATTGACATCTACATTTAAACCAAATTCAAGTGCAACTATTCCACGATCTTGACCAATCCCCTTATCTGTTGGTTCAAGTTCAGCAGTAGTATCAAAACTGAACTTTGAAGTAGAACAGTATTCTTTTAAATCTCTAAAATTTAATTCGTTTTTCTTTTGCATCTTAAGTTCCTTTCTAAAAATAGTTTTTTTCGTATGTATTAAAAATATTTCGTCATAATATATGCATCATATTTATTATTATAATATTTTTTTCTTTTTCCTACAAGAGAAAAATTATATTTTTTGTATAAATTTATCGCAGGTTCATTTATCTCGCTTACTTCAAGGGTTATAGAGGATGCTTGCTCTTGAGCCTTATTAATTAATGCTTCTAAAAGTTGTGAACCAATTTTTAATCTCCTTTTGTCGGTACGTACAGCTATATTTGCAATATGTACTTCATCATAGAAAAAGTTAAGCCCTGCAAAACCTAAAATTTCGTTATTGCTTTTAGCAACAATATAATATGAAATAGGTGATGCAAAATCTTGAATAAGTATATTGCTATTCCAAAAATTATCAAATTGAGATATATTAATTTGGCTTAAATTAGTCTCTGCCATTTCTGTAATTTCAATTTTCATTTTAAAATCCATTCCTTGTTATGATTTTTTAATTAGATTCAGCATTAGATTTTTTTAAGTACAAAGCAGATAGTTCATGAGATGTAGTTAATTCTCCTGCTTGAAATTTATCATATGCAACAAGTCCAACTTCTTTAGAAAAGACGAGAGTATCATCTAAGAAAGTTACATCATTTCCTAAAGAAGATTTTATTGTATCTTTATAAAGTATACCACAATTTCCAACAAAAAATATATTTTTTTTAAATAGAATTATTTTTTGCAAAAAATTGTCAAATGATGAAAAAGCAAAATCAGTTACTTTAGTATATTTTCCATTTTTGTATTCAAAAATACCATAATAAAGATTTAAATGTTTTGCATCAATCATTGCGCAGATATACGAGTTTTCTTGTCTGCATGTGTAAGCAAGTGCTTCTAATGAGGATACAGCGATACAAGATTTAGTTTTTACATCACAAAAAGCCTTTACAGTTGAAAGCCCAATTCGTATACCAGTGAAAGAACCAGGTCCATTATCACATGCAAATAAATCAATGTCATCAAGTGTAGTAGATGTTTCTTTAAGAAGTCTATCAATAAGTGGCATTAGGGCTTCAGAGTGATTTTTAACAGAAGTTTCTTTTAATTCAAGTATTAAATTATTATCGTTAAAAAGTGAAACTGATGCAATATCACACGATGTTTCAATAGCTAAAATTTTCATTTTAAACGTTTTCCTTTCCAATATTTATGTTTATACTATCATTTTTAATTGTGATTTTTCTTACATTACTGTTATTTTCATCTTTTTCAATCTTTATAAAAATTGTTCCAATAGGCAAGATTGCATCTATAACATTTGCCCATTCAATAACACAAATACCATTACCAAAGTATTCATCTCCACCAATATCAAAAAATTCATCAATATTGTTTAGACGATATACGTCAAAATGATAAATAGTGTTTTTTTCATTTTTATATTCATTAACAATATTAAATGTTGGACTCGAAATTTCTGAGTCTAGTCCAAAGTATTCAAGTATACCTTGAGTAAATTTTGTCTTGCCTGAGCCAAGCTCTCCATCTAAGGCTACGACAGAATTGCTTTTTAGATTTTTTGCAAATTCCTTTGCAAAAGCAATTGTTTCAGCTTCATTATTTGATATATACGTTTTCATACAATATCACTCCCATCTTTAAATAAGTATAACATAATTGGAAAAATTTGTAAATATTTGATAAAAAAGCTTGAAAATAATTATACTTTAGTAGGTGGGTTAGTACTTGACAAGCTCTAAATATATATAGTAAAATAAACAAGCAGATTAGTGCTGTATTAAAAATTTTAATACAGAAAAGGAGGACTTTAAAGTAGAAACTAAAAAAATAAAAACAGACGAATATTATATGAAGCAAGCCTTAAAAGAAGCACAGAAAGCATATCAAAAAGAAGAAGTACCAGTAGGGGCAATAATAGTAAAAGATGGAGAAATAATTGCGAAAGCTCATAACCTTAAAGAAACAAAAAACGATACAACTAAACATGCTGAAATGCTTGCAATACAAAAAGCAAGCAAAAAACTTAAGGCATGGAGACTAGAAGGATGTAGTATGTATGTTACATTAGAACCATGTACTATGTGTGCAGGAGCTATAGTAAATTCACGAATACAAAAAGTATTTATAGGTACAAAAGATCCAAAAACAGGAGCTTGTGGTTCAGTTCTAAATATATTTGATGATTATAAATTTAATCATAAAGTTGAATATGAAACAAACATATTACAAGAAGAATGCGAAAAAATCCTAAAAGATTTTTTTAAAACATTAAGAAATGCAAAAAAGAAAGCTTGTGCCTTGGAAAGGGATGAAACATAGATATGGAAGACTGGGATTTAAAAGTAAAAAAAGTCATACATTTTTTTACAGTTGTATTCATAATGTCATTAATTATCACTATAATATGTTTGCTTATGTTGAAGTATTCGGTAGAAGGCGAAAACAATATGCCATTTGAACTAACCCAACTTGTTGTTGTAAGTACAGCAGAAGGTATAGATAAAGAAGGCGAGAATATTTGGAATTTTGATGTAGTTCAAAATAATGATATATATTTGTACATAGGAAAAAATAAAAGTTATAAAGAAAAAGCGATAATAAAACGAATAACATTTAATAATTTCAATGTAGAAGGATTAAAAAAAGGAAATATAGTAATATATAGGCCAAGTACTAGTGAAGATAAAATATACGAATATTCAAAAGAATATGAAGTAAATGAAATAACGTACACAGGAAGCGAAATGGCAAATTCAAAAAATCTTGAAATAGCTAATCAAGGAGGAATATTAATTTTTAGGGTTACTAATAATGAACTAGGAGAATATTCGTCAAATGACGAAGAGATTAGGCATGATGGAACAATACTTTCCAAAATGGGCTTGACATATGAAGAAATAAAATGTAAAATAACATTCAATGTTATGATAGAATTAACCGATGAAACAGAGTTTACAGGGACAATCACAATTGATTTACCTTCAGGAGATATTACTCAAACAGGTACTTCAAATTATGAAAAAACAGATTTTAAAGATGTGATTTTCAAAAGAAACTAAAAAATTCTTGTAAAAAAGATAAATATGTTATATAATAATCAAAAAGAAATCTAACTTTTGAGTGGAGAATAATTTTCAATAAAAATTTACGAACCTCGTCAGGTCCGGAAGGAAGCAGCGATAAGTAAAAACTTTTATGTGCGAGTTATTCTCCGCTGAGAAGTTAGATTTCTGTAATAAATAGGAGGAACAAATGAGCTATACAGCATTATATAGAAAATTTAGACCAAAAACTTTTAGCGAAGTAGTAGGTCAAGATCATATTGTGCAAACACTAAAAAATCAAGTGAAAACAAAGAGAATAGGACATGCATATTTATTTACAGGAGGAAGAGGAACAGGGAAAACATCTAGTGCAAAAATATTTGCAAGAGCAATAAATTGCTTGAATCCACAAGATGGAGAACCATGTAATGAATGTGAAATTTGTAAAGCAATGCTAAATGGAAGCCTTACAGATGTTATAGAAATGGATGCAGCATCTAATAATGGTGTTGATGATATAAGAGATATAAGAGAAAAAGTAAATTTTTTGCCTACACTTGCTAAATATAGAGTATATATAATCGATGAGGTGCATATGCTTACATTACAAGCATTTAATGCATTACTTAAAACACTTGAAGAGCCACCAGAACATGTAAAATTTATTTTAGCAACAACGGAACCTCAAAAGTTATTACCTACAATATTATCTAGATGCCAAAGATTTGATTTTAAGAAGATTTCAAATGAAGATATTGTTAAAAGACTAAAAGTTGTTTGTAATGAAATAAATATACAAATAACAGAACCAGCTTTGAATCTTATTGCAACATTATCTGAAGGAGCTGCAAGAGATGCATTAAGTATACTAGAAAGATGCATATCAGATGGTAATACATCTATTGATGAAAATCAAATAAAAGATTTAGTAGGGATACCAAAGTTTGTGTATGTACATAATATGATAAAATCATTAGTAAATCAGGATATAGAAAGATGCTTAAAAATTAAAAACGATGTTTTAGATGAAGGTAAAGATTTAGAAAATTTCTTATGGGAAATGATTAAACATACAAAAGACATACTTATGTTGAAAATTGGACAAAAAACAGAAATCTACAGTGAAGATGAGCAAAAACAAATGGAAGAATTATCTAAGAGTGTTCCAAAAGAAGAATTGATAAATATAATATATAAATTGTCAGAGGTTTCAAATAAAATGAAAGTATCATTGCAGAAGACAATAATATTTGAAACAGAGATTATAAAATTATGTGTAAAGACTGATGTTTTAGCCTTAGAAGATAGGGTAAAAAAAATAGAAGAAAAAATTGAAAATGGAATTCCAATGAGTAATGTACAAACGGCAAATATTCCAGTTAGTACACCACATATAACAAAACCAAATGTAGTAAGTGCTCCAGTGCAAAGAGAAAGTTATGATAATGTACCAAATGAACAACCAAAAGTTGAGACTAAGCAAATTGAAACGGTTGAAAAACAGGAAAAGCAGAAACCGTTGGCACCAGGAAGTAAATTGCCTACATGGTCAAATGTGTTAGCAAATGTAAAAAAACAAGGAAAAGTTATGCTATATGCTAATTTGATAAATACAGAAGCTGTTGAAATAAATGATATGACTGTTGAAATAAGATTTAATAATGGTTTGACAGACTTTAGAAAAAATTTAATTCAGCAAGCAGAAAATATGAATATTCTTACAAAAGAAGTTGCTATGATATGTGGAAAACCAATGCAAATAAAATTGCAAGATGCAAGCTCAGGTAAATCAGCAAATAATCAAGTTGCGCAAAAAAATGTGGCATCGCCAATATCACAATCTGTACAAGAAGATTCAAGTAATATATTGGAAGACTTGGATATACCAATTAATTTTGTAGAGGAGGAATAGAAATGTCAAAAAGAGGAGGATTCCCAGGAGGAGCAAATTTCGGAGGAATGAACATAAATAAACTAATGAAAGAAGCTAAAAAAATGCAGGCTGATATGGAAAAATCTCAAGAAGAATTGCAAGCAAAAGATTTTGAAGCAACAGCTGGAGGAGGAGCAATATCAGTAAAAGTTTCTGGTGCAAAGGAAATTAAAGAGATAAAAATACAAAAAGATGTTGTAGATCCAGATGATGTAGAAATGTTAGAGGATTTAATTTTAACATGTGTTAATGATGCTTTAAGAAAAGTTGATATAGCACAGAGTGAAAGTTTAGGTAAGTATAATATTCCTGGGCTAATGTAATATATGTAGCTTGCAAAAAAAGAAAAGGAATGATTAGAAAATGTCGTATTATTCACCATCAATAGAAAAATTAATAGAAGCATTTGAAAGATTGCCAAGTATTGGACATAAAACAGCTGTAAGACTTGCGTTTCATATGTTAGATGCAACTGAAGAAGAAACAAATGAATTTATAAGTGCAATTACAAATGCTAAAAAAAATCTAAAATATTGCTCACAATGTTTTAACATATCTGATACAGATCCATGTCCAATTTGTGCAGGAGCTAAACGAGATCATAATGTAATATGTGTTGTAGAAGATGTAAGGGATATTATTGCAATGGAAAGAACTCATGAATTTAAAGGAGTATATCACGTACTTCATGGCTCAATATCTCCAATGAATGGAATTGGCCCAGATGATATAAAAATTAAGGAATTATTAGCTAGAATTCAAGCAAATCCAGAAATTAAAGAAATAATTGTTGCAACAAATCCAAGAGTAGAAGGAGAAGCTACGGCGATGTACATTTCAAAGATTATTAAAACATTAGGAGTGAAAGTAACACGTATTGCTCATGGTATACCAGTAGGTGGAGACTTAGAATATACAGATGAAGTGACTCTAACTAAAGCACTAGAAGGAAGACACGAATTATGACAAAAATATTACAACTTACAGAATATGAGAGTAAATATGAGAAAAAAAGAGAAAAAAAGAGCATACTATATTCAAAACGAAAATATGAAAAATTGAATAAAAAATCCAAATAATGTAAAATCTATAAAGTAGGAAGAAATGAATTATCCGTAATAAAAACAAATGTACAAAGGAGATATTATGAGAAAATTACTAATTGGATTAAGAACAAGTATAAAGCTTATAGCGTTATTGGCAGTTAGTAGTATAATTATTTTAGCAATTGTATTAAGTATTTATAAACCTATTTATGCAGTTACATTTAATGGAGAAATGTATGGATACACAGACAGTAAAGCAGAGTTTCAAACAAAAATATTAAATTTTATGGAAAATGGGACTGAAGATAATGTCGCATTTGTTCAAATAGATGGAATGCCGGAATATTCACTATGTTTTCTTAAAAGAGGGGTAGAAACAAATGATGATGAAATGTATGATAAAATAACCTCAACAGGGAAAACATATTATAAATTTTATGCGATAGCAGTAGATGGAGAAGAAAAGCTCTATGTATCAAATTTTGATGATGCAAATTCTATTGTAAATCAATTAAAAGAAAAAGATAGCAAAAATGCTAATAAATTATCGATATTAGAAAAATATCAAGATACAAAGCAAGATTTCACAGCTGTAGAAGTTGCAGTTGAAAATCTATACGAGAAAAAGATTACAGAAGAAATAAAATCAAATATGGGAAGAGTAACAAGAGCAGGAAATGGTGGAACAACATATAAACCAATATCTATTGCTTTTCAAAAGCCAATTTCTGCAACGATAACATCAAGATTTGGTTCAAGATGGGGGACAACCCATAAGGGACTTGATTTTGGAGCACCAGCAGGAAGTGCAATACATGCAGCTGCAGAGGGTACAGTTACTTTTTCAGGATGGAATAGTGGAGGGTATGGTTATTTAGTTATCATATCGCATGGAAATGGAGTACAGACATACTATGGTCACTGTAGTGCATTATTGTGTAATGTAGGTGATTATGTGTATGCAGGAGATACAATTGCAAAGGTAGGCAATACAGGTGATTCACAAGGAAACCATTTGCATTTCGAAATAAGAGTAAATGATGTAGCGTATAATCCAGAATACTATTTGTAGACGAGGCGAATAAATTCCCCTAACTTAAAAAGTTAGGGGAATTTATTAAAAAATACGCTATAATAAGCTTGAAAAAATTAAAACAGAGAGAGGGAACGATAAATAGATATGAAAGAAAATAAAAAATTGAGCATTAATGGTATAAGCTTTTATAATATATTTGGTTACTTTATTATATATAGTGTATTAGGTTTCATATTAGAAACTTTATTTGCTTTGGTTGTATATGGAAAAATTGAAAGTAGGCAGGGAGTTTTGTATGGACCATTTTGCCCAATATATGGTGTTGGAGCAGTTGCTTTGATAATAGCACTTCAAAAGTTTAAGAAAAATGGATATACATTATTTTTTGGAGGCTTTATAGTTGGTTCAATAGTAGAATTTACCCTTAGTTTAATAGGGGAATTTATATTTAATGTTAGATGGTGGGATTACTCAGACAGATTTTTAAATATAGATGGTAGAATATGTTTGTTGTATTCTATTTATTGGGGAATTATATCCATATTTTTAATGAAAGAAATTAATCCTAATGTAGATAAAATAGTAAACTGGTTAAAATCTAAAATAAAAATTAGAATATTAAAGGGAATAACTATATTTACGAGTGTTTTTTTATTTATAGATTTAAGTTTAAGTGGATTTGTTGTAGGTGTATTTTTAGCTAGAACTGTTGTTGAAAATGATATACAAGTGAAAAATAGGGAAGTATATAACAAAACTTATGATAATATTTATAAAAATATACACATAGAAAAATTAATGAATAATTTGTGGAATGAACAGTTTGTTGTAAAAATTTATCCAAATTTACAATTAAGTTTAAAGGATGGAAAAACTGAAATGGTACAAGATTACTATAAAGAGGTGCAACCTTATTACTATAAATTTGAACTTAAAAAGTGAGAAAATGTTAATGGAAAACTAAAGTTAGTATAAATTTTCTTTAGGGGAAATTGAATAAAAAAAATAAGGAAAAAAGCTGAAAATAATTGAATAAGAG
>CANQKB010000017.1 GCA_947624405.1 uncultured Clostridia bacterium | reverse complement strand
CCAAAGGAGATAAAAAAAGAAGAAAAAGACTTGTACAATTTAAGCGATATGATGTATAATGAATTATATGAAAATGGGGGATTAGCGTTTCACTTAAAATTTATGTATCCACAAACTATCACAAACAGGTGGGTGTGATATTGGTGCAAGACCAATAGATTTACACTTAAAAGCATTTAAAGAGCTTGGAACAAATATAAGAGAAGAAGCAGGCTTTATAACATGTGAAATAGATAAAATTACACCAACAAACATACATTTAGATTTTCCAAGTGTTGGAGCAACAGAAAATATAATGCTACTTTCAGTTTTAGCAGAAGGCAAAACTGAAATATCAAATGCAGCAATGGAACCAGAAATAGTAGACCTTGCAAACTTTTTAAATAGAATGGGAGCAAAGGTGTATGGAGCTGGAAGTAATATAATAAAAATCATAGGAGTAAAGAGGTTAAAAGATACAAGTTACTGTATAATGCCTGATAGAATAGAAGCAGGGACAATACTTTCAGCTGTTGCACAAAGTGGAGGTAAAGTATTGCTAAAGAAAGTTTTGCCAGAGCATTTAACATCGGTATTACACAAATTAGAAGAAAGTGGGTGCCAAATATTAACAGAAAAGAATACAATATTGCTAAGTGCACCTAAGAAATTAAAAAGCATTCAAATAAAAACAATGCCATATCCAGGATTCCCAACTGATATGCAATCAGTGTTCGCAAGTATGCTAACAACAGCAAAAGGAACATCATTAATAATTGAAAATATATTTGAAAATAGATACAAATATGTAAATGAACTTCGCAAAATGGGTGCAAAAATGACGGTAGAAGGAAAAATATGTGTAATAAAAGGAACTAAAAGATTATATGGTGCCAATATTAGTGCAACAGATTTAAGGGGAGGAGCCTCACTTATAGTTGCAGGACTTAATGCTAAGGGAAAAACACAAATAGACAATGCAAAATATATTTTAAGAGGGTATGAAAATCTTGATAAAAAACTAAATAGTCTAGGAGCAAATATCAAATTAAAAAATATATGAAAAAATTGATAATTAATGAAAATGAAGAGTTGGAACACTAGTATATCTAAAATTTCTTTGCCAATATTACACAAATTGTTGTATATGGAAAATTCTATATAAATTTAAGATAATTGAGGATTTTCCTTATACAATAAAAAAAGTAAATCAAATATTTTAAATAAAATAACTGAAGGGAGGAAAGTCGATGCCTAAAAAAAAGCAAAATAGTAAATACAATATAGATGAAGAGATAATAATAGGGTATAATACAAAGAAAAATAAGGACAAACCTTCCACAAATAATAAAAAATCAAAAAAACAGAAAAAAAAGAAAAAAAACAATATATGGAAAATATTGAAAATAATTTTAAAAATAATTCTTTGTATATTAATTGCAGGTGGAATAATAGTTTTTCTATTTGTTTCTCCAGTATTCAATATAACAGAAATAAAAGTAAAAGGTGCGGATCAAAATAAAATAGAGAAGGATCCATATGTGGAAAGTGTGGAAGTAAAAAATATATATCCAGGAACAGTTGAAATAACAGTAAAAGAAAGATATATGGTATATACTGCAGAAATGAATCGGAAAATATTATCATTTAGATAAAAATGGATATATACTAGAATCAAGTATAGCAAATCCAGGCGTATTGTTGATAAAAGGAATGACAACCGATCTTGAAAATACACCTATAGGAGAAAGAATAAACGAAACAGATTTAGAAAAATTTAATGATATAATAAAAATAACAGATGGTATTACAAATAACGAAATAAATGCAAAACTAACAAGCATAAATATTGAAGATGATAAAAATTACATATTAGAATTTACAGAAGAAAATAAAACAATTATGTTAGGAGATACATCAGATTTAAGTGTAAAAATGGAATGGATAAATTTCTTTATCGAACAAAATAAAGGAGAAATAGGCACAGTACATTTAAATAGTCAAGAGGTATATTATTCACCAAATTAAAAGGAGGAAAATGCTACTATGAAGAATAAAACTCAAGTGGGAATTGGAATTGGGCTTATGTGTGTGTTGCTTACAACAGGAATTGTAGTGCAACTTAATACAATAAATGAAGCAACAAAAATTGCAGGAACATCATTTGCACAAGAGGAGTTAAGAGAAGAAGTGCTTGAAAGTAAAGCAGAATATGAAAGATTATATAAGGAATTAGAAAATAAGGAAAAAGAACTAGAAAAAGCAAGACAAGAATCAACCAAAGAAAGTAGTAAGGCAGCAGAATTGCAAGCAGAATTAGATAGTAAAAATAAACTCCTTGGACTAACTGAGATAAGTCGGCTCTGGAATAACATTAACACTTAAAGATAATGAAGAAAAAGAAAATGGAATTGATTTAGCACATAATTTAGTACATGATGAAGATTTAAGACAAATTGTTAATGAGTTAAAAAATACAGGTGCAGAGGCAATTTCAATAAATGGGCAAAGAATAGTTTTAACAACTGCGATAACATGTAGTGGAGCAATTATAACAATAAATGATGTTAAACTAAATTCACCATTTGAAATAAAAGCAATAGGTAATACAGCTACTCTTTCAGGAATAACAAGGCCAGGAGGATATTTATCTTTAATGGAAGATGAAGGCATAATTGCAACATTTGAGCAATCAAATAATGTTACAATTCCAAAATATAGTGGAATTAACAGTCCTAAATTTATGCAAAATGCAGAATAAGGTTGAAAATAATCATTAGATGACGTATTAGAAAGGTAGTGATAGGATTGAATAAAAATAAAACAATTATGGCAATTACAATAGGGTTAATGAGCATGATATTGGTTTATGTAATGTTTTTACAATTTAGAACAATAAATCAAAATGATGTTGATGAAATTGAGATAATGAGAGAAACAGAGCTTCGTGAATTATTAACAAATTATAAGACAACATATGATGAAGCTAAGGAAGAATTAGCAGAAGTTCAGGGAAAGATAAATGAATATAAACAAGGTGAAAAGCAAGAGGAATCAACAATTGCATTATTGGAAGGCGAAATTAAAGATGCAAATATGAAACTTGGATGTACGGACGTAAAAGGTGAAGGCGTAATTATAAAGATGCAAATATCTAAAAACACAAGTTTATTAGATTTAAAGGATGGGCTTTTATACTTAATGAATGAGTTGTTTTTAGCAGGTGCAGAAGCAATATCAATAAATGACCAAAGAATAGTTGCAATGTCAGATATAGTTAATCCACGGAGATTTTATTTTAATTAATGGAGAAAGGGTAACAGCTCCTATTACGATAAAAGTTATAGGCAATAAAACATATTTACAAAGTGCTTTGACTATAAAAAATGGATATATAGATTTATATCAAGAAAGTTTTAATATCACAATGGAAACAAATGATAATATTACCATAAAAAAATATACAGGAAATATGACTTTAGACTATGTAAAAGATGAAAAAGGAAAGGAATGAGATAAATCATGACAATTTTATTTATAGTAGTAGGTTGTATAATAGGTGTAGTTTTAGGTGTAAATGCACCAACAATATCATATATATATGCAGACTATTTAGCAATATCAATAATTGCAGCACTTGATTCAGTTTTTGGAGGAATTACTGCAACATTAAAAAATAATTTTGATTTCAAAGTATTTGTGTCAGGTTTTTTTGGTAATGCTATTCTTTCAATATTATTGACATTACTTGGAAATAAATTAAACGTAGATATATACCTAGCTGCAATCGTAGTTTTTGTTGGTAGAATGTTTAATAATCTGACAATTATAAGGAGATATTATATAGAAAAATGGGACACAATGAGGAAAGAATCAAAGAAAGAAAAGGAATAAAATTTGTAACAAAAACATTACGAAATTATTACAAAAATATTACAAATTCTATTGACTTTTTTTGCAAAATATTATATTCTTAAATATGAAAAATTATATTAAAAATGGAGGAGTTAAGATTGGCAATAGGTGATATAATTGTTGGCTTAGATATAGGAAGTTCCAAGATATCTGCTATTGTTGGAGAAGTAAATAATTTTAATCAAATAGAAATAATTTCTTCTACAAAATGTAAGTGCAAAGGAATACAAAAGGGAAAAATAATAGATGAAGATGAAATAAGCTTAGCAATATCTAAGACAATACGTGATGCTGAAGATGAAGCCAATTTGAAGATACACTCTGCTTATATTACAGTTCCAGGAAAATATATTACTATAGTTCAAAATAGTATTATAAAGGAAGTAAAAGACAAATATGCAGGAATATCAGTAAAAGATGTTGGCACAAGTATAATGCAAATAAAAGATATAGAAGTTCCAGAAGGCAAAACAATTATAGATATAGTTCCTGAAACCTTTATCCTTGATAATGGTGAAAGAGTGCAAGATCCTGTTGGTTGTTTAAGCTCAAGTTTTACAATACAAGCTCAAATAATATTGGTAGATAAAGACTATTTAAAGAAAATGACTTCTATTCTAAAAAAGGCAGGAGTAGAACTTGATGGAATGGTGCCAATTACACTCGCCGAAAGAAATTTAATACTTGATAGAAATGAACTGAACGATAACGTAATGCTTTTGGATATAGGAGCTGGAAACATAGAAATAGGAGTGTTTGAAGGGGCAAAATTTGTTTATACAAACACAATACCACTAGGAGGAGATACAATCACAAGGGATATTGAACTTGTATTAGATATATCGGAAGAAGAGGCAGATAAATTAAAAAGACAATATGGACTAGCCTTAAAATCATTTATAGATAATGACAATGATATATATTTAAGCACATGCAGGGGAGAAAGCAGGAACAAAACAATAAAAAGTTCTGAACTTATAGAAATAATTGAGGCAAGAATTGAAGAAATGTTTTCACTTATAAACAAAGACATAATAAACCAAGGAATTAAACCAAGGATAAACAATGTAGTGCTTACAGGACAAGGCATAACTAACATAAATAAAAGTGATGTAGCAGGTAAAATTGCACTAAATATACCAGTTAAAATATCAACAGGAAGATTAATTAGTACAATAAAACCTAGTTATAGGACAGCCTATGCGTTAATTAGGTACATTTCTTCAAAGCCTTTTTCAAAATCTGTAGCTAGTACAATAGATGTAACAAGTGATGAAAATATCTTTAAAACGATACTTGAAAGGATAAAAGAATTTTTTTATAGTTAATAGTTTTATATAATGTTAAGGGAGGAACGATGATGTTAGAATATGATGAAATGGATAGAGATGTAAATGAAACAGCAGTAATTAAAGTAATTGGTGTTGGTGGTGCAGGAAACAATGCAGTAAATAGGATGATACTTAGTGGAATCAAAGGAGTGGAATTCATTTCAGTAAATACTGATAAACAAGCTCTAAAAACATCAAATGCTAGTACGAAAATACAAATAGGTGAAAAAATAACAAGAGGACTAGGTGCAGGAGCAAATCCTGATATTGGTGCACAATCAGCAGAAGAAAATAGAACAGAAATAGCAGAAAGTCTACGTGGTGCAGATATGGTATTTGTCACAGCTGGTATGGGGGGAGGAACAGGAACAGGAGCAGCACCAGTTGTAGCAGCAGCAGCTAAAGAAATGGGCATACTTACAATAGGTGTTGTAACAAAACCATTTACATTTGAAGGTAAGAAAAGATTATCACAAGCAGAACGTGGAATAGAAAGCTTAAAAGCTAAAGTAGATGCATTAGTTGTAATTCCAAATGATAAATTATTACAAATAATAGATAGAAAAACATCGATGATAGATGCGTTCCTCATGGCAGATGAAGTATTAATGCAAGGTGTACAAGGTATATCAGACTTAATTGCAAATCCAGGATTAGTAAACCTAGACTTTGCAGATGTTAAGACAATAATGTTAAATACAGGAATGGCACATATGGGAATAGGACGTGCAACAGGAGAAAATAGAGCAGAAGATGCTGCAAAACAAGCAATACAAAGTCCATTATTAGAAACGTCAATAGAAGGAGCAAGAGGAGTAATAATAAATATTACAGGTTCAGAAAGTGTTGGATTGCAAGAAATTAATACTGCTGCTGAGTTAGTACAAAGAAGTGTTGATCCAGAAGCAAATATAATCTTTGGTACAGCAATCGACGAAAACTTAGGAGATGAAATTTTAATTACAGTTATTGCAACAGGATTTGATAAAGAGAGAAGTGAACAGAATTTAGGTGTAGACCAAATTGTATCTAAAGCTTGGGACAGAAAAATATCATCTGTACCAGTTTCAGGAGAAAGTACAAATACTAATCCACAAGATTTAGATATTCCATCTTTCCTAAGAAAAAATAAAACAATGGGAAAATAAACTTTACATAAAATAAAAAATATGATATAATATATAACATGCTTCGCCGAGGGTGAGGTAAATAAGTAGAGAGGAGGGGTAGTGATGGGATTTACACCAGTATATGTCTACCTCTTAAAAAAGGAAGTTGTTCTGGAGCTTGATAATGGTAACCGGAGGAAAGTCAAGATTCTAGCCGTCGATGAGCATGGCGTTATATGTCATCGAACAGTGGAAGACAATGAGGTGTCTGGAGAGTATATTCCATGGACATCAATACGTCGTGTTGACTTTCAACTCCCGCGTAGTTTGTTTTTTGAACAGTAAGGAAATATTAAGCTGGTAAGAGATTTGTTTCTTTTACCAGCTTAAATCATGTTTGCACATAAAACATTGTTTATATTAAATTCCCAAAATTTTTTTAGCCCTTTCCACATCTTCTAAAGTAGCAGTGCGAACGTCTTCAAGAGGATATTCCACACCCAAGTTTTCCCACTTAAATTTACCTAAATCGTGATAAGGAAGAATTTCAATCTTTTCCACATTATTCAAAGTAGATAAAAAATCTTTTAGTTTAAGCAAATCTTCCTCGGCATCCGTAAAACCAGGAACAAGAACTTGTCTTATCCAAATAGGTTTATGGATTTCATTTAAATATCTTGCAAAATCAAGCTCAAGCTTATTAGAAACGCCGTACAAGACCTTTTGCTTTTTCAGGGTTAATATGTTTAATATCAAGCAAAAATAAATCTGTAAGGTCAATTAATGCCTTAATAGTATCAGTTATTTTAAACATACCAGATGTATCTATTGCTGTGTGTATACCATATTTTTTAAACTCTTTAAAAAGAGCAATTAAGCCTTCTGCTTGAATTAAAGGCTCACCACCAGAAATAGTAACACCACCATTAGGCATAAAATAATTTTGATATCTCAAAACAGTATTTACAATTTCATCTATATCATATTCTGTGCCACTTTTTATATTCCATGTATCTCTATTTTGGCAGTATTTGCATTTTAAGTGACAGCCAGTTAAAAAAATCACATATCTAATACCAGGTCCGTCAACCGTTCCAAAGCTCTCAAATGAATGAACATATAATTTTTGCTTTTCCATTATATTATACCTTCTTTTATTTTAATAATAAATAATAAAAACAAATTTGCAAAAGAAGTGCCGTAATGCTAGGAAGACGAGGCAAAATACCGCAGATAGACCTGATGGTCATCGAGGACATTTTGACCGACGGCTGACAACGCAGAACGGCGCTTATCTTGCAAATTTTTAGATTTTTTCATGAATAGTCCTGTTTATAACATCAAGCTGTTGTTCACGAGTAAGCTTTACAAAATTAACCGCATATCCAGAAACTCTAATAGTAAGTTGAGGATAATTTTCTGGATGTTCCATAGCATCAAGAAGAAGTTGTCTATCAAAAACATTAACGTTAATATGATGACCTTCACTTGCAAAGAAACCATCAAGCATATTAATTAAATTATCAATTCTGTTATTCTCGTCTTTACCAAGAGCCTTAGGAGTAATAGAGAAAGTATAAGAAATACCATCTTCTGCAAACTCATAAGGAAGCTTAGCAATAGTATTCATTACAGCAAGAGCTCCATGGGTATCTCTTCCATGTAGTGGGTTAGCACCTGGACCGAAAGGCTCACCAGCTTTTCTTCCATCAGGAGTATTTCCTGTTGCTTTTCCATAAACAACATTTGAAGTAATTGTCAAAACAGAAAGTGTATGTTTTGAATTTTTGTAAGTTTTATGTTTTTGAAGTTTTCCAATAAATTTTTTGATAACATCTACTGCAATTTCATCAACTCTATCATCATCATTTCCATATTTAGGGAAATCACCATCAATTTCATAATCAACGGCAAGACCACCTTCATCTCTGATAACTTTAACTTTAGCATATTTTATAGCTGAAAGTGAATCTGCAACAACAGAAAGACCAGCTATACCACAAGCCATTGTTCTTAAAATATCTTTATCATGAAGAGCCATTTCAAGAGCTTCATAAGAGTATTTATCGTGCATATAGTGAATTCCATTTAATGCTTTGATATATATTTTAGCAACATAATCCATCATAACATCAAATTTTTCCATAACTTCTGCATAATTTAAGTATTCAGAAGTAATAGGAGCAAATTTAGGTGTGACTTGTTTGCCTGTTTTTTCATCTCTACCACCATTAATAGCATAAAGTAATGTTTTCGCAAGATTTGCACGAGCACCAAAGAATTGCATTTGTTTACCAATACGCATTGCAGAAACACAGCAAGCAATACCATAATCATCTCCCCAAAATCTTCTCATCAAATCATCATTTTCATATTGAATTGAAGATGTATTGATAGAAAGTTTTGTAGTGTATTCTTTAAATCCTTGAGGTAATCTTGTAGACCAAAGAACAGTTAAATTTGGCTCAGGAGCAGGACCTAAGTTTACTAAAGTATGAAGTATTCTAAATGAATTTTTAGTAACCAAAGTTCTACCATCAATTCCCATACCACCAATACTTTCAGTTACCCAAACAGGATCTCCACTAAATAATTCGTTATATTCAGGAGTTCTTAAAAATCTAACCATTCTAAGTTTCATAACAAAATGATCAACAATTTCTTGTGCTTGTTCCTCTGTTAAAACTCCATTTTGTAAATCTCTTTCAAAGTATATATCAAGGAAAGAAGAAGTTCTACCAATACTCATAGCAGCACCATTTTGATCCTTTATTGCTGCAAGATATCCAAAGTATAGCCATTGAACAGCTTCTTTAGCATTTTGAGCTGGCATAGATATATCATAACCATATTTAGATGCCATAGTTTTTAGAGCTTCTAATGCTCGAATTTGTTCAGCAAATTCTTCTCTTTCACGTACTAATTCTTCTGTAAATGAATCATGATCTAATAATTCTAGAAAATGCTTTCTTTCATCAATTAAAGCATTAACTCCATAAAGTGCAATACGTCTGTAATCTCCAATAATTCTACCACGTCCATATCCATCAGGTAAACCAGTTAAAAGATGGGCTGATCTTGCAGCACGTACATCAGGAGTGTATACATCAAATACACCATCATTATGAGTTTTTCTAGTTCCATGGAAAATTTTATCAACCTCAGGGTCAACTTCTTTTCCATAAGCTTCACATGATTTCTCAACAATTCTTATTCCTCCAAAAGGCATAATAGCTCTTTTTAAAGGTGCATCTGTTTGTAATCCAACTATTTGTTCTAATTCTTTATCAATGTACCCAGCATTGTGAGCAGTGATAGTTGATATTGTTTTAGTATCAATATCTAAAACACCACCTTCAGCCTTTTTTTCTTTTTCATATAAATCTAGTACATCTTTCCATAGCTTTTGTGTTCTTTCTGTTGGACCTGCTAAAAAAGAAGAATCTCCTTCATATGGTGTATAATTCTTTTGTATAAAGCTTCTGACATCAATCTCTTTTTGCCATTTTCCACTTTTAAAGCCTTTCCATGCTTCAAATTCCATCATTTTAAAACCTCCATTCAAAATAATTTATATTATTACACTCAGCATATATTATACACAAAAAATGCAAAAATATCAACATTTAGACAAAAACTACTTGTAAAATTTTAAAAATCAATGTAAAATAAATAAGAAGTTCATAAAACAGAAAGGAATGAATTTACAATGTATTTAATAGTTGGACTTGGAAATCCAGAAAATAAATATGCAAATACAAGACATAATGTGGGTTTTGATACAATAAATGAAATTGCAAAAAAAAATAAGATTGATGTAAATCGTACAAAATTTGAAGCTTTATATGGACAAGGAACAATAGGAGATGAAAAAGTAATTCTTCTCAAACCACAAATGTATATGAATTTAAGTGGTATTCCTACGAAAAAAATTAAAGATTTCTTTAAAATAGATGATGACAAAGTTATTATTATACAAGATGATATAGATGTTACTTTAGGTACAATTAAGGTTAGAAAAAATGGAGGAGCAGGTACTCATAATGGAATGAAATCTATTGTAGAACAACTAGGAAATAGAAAGTTTTATAGAATAAAAATAGGCATTGGAAAACCAGAAGAAAATCAAGATTTAGCAGATTTTGTTTTGAGTAATATTGAAGATAGAACTTTAATTGATGAAGCTGTTGTTATGGCTACTAATGCAGTTGAGATGATTGTAGAAGAAGGAATTGATAAAGCCATGAATCAATATAATTAACATTCTACGTTGTAAAAATAGAAGGAGTAACGATGCAATGAAAGAAATATTTATACAAACAGAAAATCAAATATCTACCATAGTACTTGTGGAAAATGGAAATTTAATTGAAAAGTATGAGGAAGACAATTCTAAAAAGAGACTTGAAGGGAAAATATATATTGGAGTAGTCGAAAATGTACTTCAAGGAATGCAAGCAGCATTTGTTAATATAGGAGAAGGAAAAAATACATTTATGCATTTGAAAGATATTCTTCCTAAAGTTAATTTACTTAAAAATCAGGAGAACGTAAAAAATCAAAACATAAAAAATGTAGTTAAAGTGGGGGACAAGATTTTAATACAAGTAAAAAGAGATGCTACAAGTATAAAAGGTGCAAAAGTTTCTACTCATATGAATATACCAAGTAGATATTTTGTGTTAATGCCATATGTAGATATAAGGACTGTTTCTCAAAAAATAGAGAAAAAGGAAGAAAGAGAAAGATTAACTAAAATTGTAGAGAATATTATTCCAGAAGATATGGGAGTGATAGTAAGAACCTCTGCAGTTGGTAAATCAAAGGAAGAACTAGAAGATAATTTAAAAGCTGCTATTGATTTTTGGAATAATCTTGAAAAGAAAATAAAAGAAAATATAAACAAAGCACCTGTTATGATATTCGAGGGAAAGAGCTTCTTAGAAAAATTACTTATGGATTTAGTTGATCAAAAAGTGTTAAAAATTACAGTAAATACGAATGAAGATTATGAAAAAGTAACGAAAATTCTTAAAAAATTTAAAGAAAGTGAAATCAAAGTTGAATTAAGAGAGAATGAAAATATATTAAAGACATATGATATAGATGAGCAGATAGAACAAACTAAAAAAAGAAAAATATGGCTTAAATGTGGAGGATTTATAACAATAGATAAAACAGAAGCATTAACAGCAATAGATGTAAATTCTGGTAAATATACAGGTTCAAAGGACTTAGAACAAACAGTGTTTAAAGTTAATAAAGAGGCAACTCTTGAAATAGCAAACCAATTAAGACTTAGAGATATTGGTGGAATAATTATAATTGATTATATTGATATGGAAGAAGAAGAACATAGAAAGCAAATAATAGAAATGCTTGAAGAATGTTTCAAAAAAGATAGGTCAAAAACACAGGTTGTTGGCTTTTCAAAATTGAATCTTTTAGAAATGACAAGAAAACATATGAAAGGGGGAGAATAAGTTATGCCATTTATACCATATGCTATAGGCATATTAATCTTATTCATAGTATTAAAAATTTTAACATTACCAATGAAAATAATTGTTAAATTTCTAATTAACGCAGTAGTTGGTGGAATAGTAATTTATGCATTAGATTTGTTTGGTGTAGGATTGGCACTTAATTGGATAACTTCATTAATTGTAGGATTTTTGGGGATTCCAGGGGTAATCATAGTTGCAATTCTGCAATTTGTATTTCATGTAACATTTTAAAGGACGAAAATTCGTCCTTTTGATTTCAATATCTTACATTTTACATCTCATTTCTCACATCATGAAATTAAATAACTTGAAGTGATTTTTATATTTGCATCAACATCAAAGAAAGCATTTTTGTAATTGTCAAGCCAATTATAATCAAGCCAATCATCCCATGTTTTGAAATATTTTACTGCATGTTTTCCAAATAAATCAATATCACTTCCAAACTCTTTAGATGTTTTGTATAAATAATCTTTTATCTTAGAGTTGATATATGAATTAGCGTATTCTTCGATTATAGCTAAATTGCCATCTGAAAAATAATTTACATCTTTTTCAGAAGATAAAATTCTGGCTTTTAAACGAACTTTAGTAGAAATGTATGGTGTACCATTAACAAGTTTTACAGTATTTTTTGTTTTTTTATCTAAATTTACATATAAATCAATAACTGATGATTCATTAAATGGGCTTGGAAATGTTATAATACAATCTTCTACTTTATTTGATACAATCATATGACATAGGGTTTCTATTGCTGTAAGTTCACCGAGCAAGAGTATCACCTCTAAATACAGCAAGACCAACAACATCTATTTTTGATGATGGTTCATTTGAACTTGAATTACCTGAAGATGTTTCACCAGCTATTGTATCAGTATCAGCAGAAGGTTTACTACTGGTTGAGTTTTGAGAGGTATTACTTGATGTATCCGAGTTTTGTGATGAACTGTCTGAACCATTTTGAGATGAACCAGTGTCAGAATTTCCACCATTACTATTAGAACTACTGCTAGATTGACTGCTATAACTACTAGAATCTTCTACAGCTCCTTGAGAAGAAACAGCTCCTAAAATAGCATAGGCTTCTCCAAATGTGTCAGATATTCTATCAAAAACATCTGAAATTTTAACATCAGATGTAAAACCAGTGTATTTACTCGAAGTGGCAACTATTTCATAATATTTAGCTGTTATATTTTCAATTTCAGATTTTGATTTATTAAGAAATTCGCCTGCATCTGATCTAGAAATTACAACATTGCAGTCAGGGCGAAGTTCTACATTATTTATCAAAGTATATATAATGTCTGAAATGCCAAGAGAAGCTATTTTTTCAGATATAACTACAACTTTGCAATGAGAAAGATTAAGTTTTTTACTAATATAACCGTTAGCCAAGCTAAGACCAGATTCAATAGAAGGACTTTCAATAGTATCTATAACAGTATCAGAATCAGATGAAGAACCTTCTTCTGATGAATTTTGAGAAGGAATAGCTAATTGAAAACTTATTTTCAAATCATCTGTATCTCCTTTATCTACACCTATTGCAACAACGTATGCAAAATCATTAATGTCTTGTTTAGTATGATAACCACTTAAAAGAAAAGTACTAATTATTATGATGATAAATAATATATTAATAATCTTGTTCAGCATCTGATACTCCTTTCTTTTGCTTTTTCTTCTTAAAGTATGCATAAACTAATATAAACATAGAAATGAAAAATACAAAAATAATTGATACATATTTATAAATAGTTGATTCAAAAAAACTAATATCTGCGATATTTTGAGGAAGCAGACAAATTATAAATAAGATAATCGAAAAAAAGGAAATAGCTGTTTTTTTGTCAACTTTCGAAATTTTATTAAAACTTTCAAGGGTAAAATGCATTGTAATTGCAAGATAGTTAAATATAGACATTACCCATATCAATATAAAAAGAGAATCGATCCTTTGTATAAAATTTCCAAAATTAACTCTCCTTGATAGTATATAAATTGATAATGTATTACTTATAGAAGTAATGGAAGGTATTAAAAATAAAAGTGCAATAATTCCAAGTAATAAGTACACAAAATATATCAAAAGAGAAGAAAAACCTATCTTCTTAAAATCTTTTGGATTTTTTATATAAGGTAAAAGGAATGGAGCAATAAAAATACTTGCAAAAGCAAAAATATTGCTAATTCCTGATACGAAGGTATTATATGCACCATATCCAAGAGGAGGAAGGGCTCTTTGTGGAACAAAATTACTGCTAGAAGATATAAATATAAATATAAAAGCAATAAGAATAATAGGAAGAGTAATTAAAGAAACTCTTGAAATTGACTTTAATCCTAAAATATTCATAATAGCAGTAATAATAACAAAAGTCATTATAACAATTTTTATATCAATATTTTCAAAATAAATGATAGTAAGACTTTCTGCAAAAGTTCTTATCACAAATCCAGAAATAGTAAGAAAATATACACATACGGCAATAGATAAAATATTTTTGCAAGTATTACCAAAAGCAAAACCACATATATCAATAATATCTTTACCAGGGAACATTTCAAAAATCTTGCAAGCAAAGTAAAAAATAGCAAGAGCGATTATAAAAACATATATTAAATTCAAAATTGTTGCAGAACCAGAAGTTGCAATCAAATGAGTTGGCATATTTAAAATAATATGAGAAATCATGACTGTTATAATCATTGCAGTAATTTGAATGTTACCAATTTTAGAATTATTCATACATTTCCTCCTATAATTTAAGATAGTACGCATTTATTGTTATAGAACAGTACTTTATAAACAATCAAGTTGAATTTCAATATTTCCATTTCATCGAGATATGATCTTCTTTCATAGGCTTTTTTGTTTTCAAGAAAGTACGTCTTTTTTCTCTACGCCACAAAGGGGCTAAGAAATACTTAGAAGTGCCATCATTGGAAATAGGGGCATAAGGAGAAAGGTAAGGTACACCAAAAGAAGAAATATTTGCAAGAATAGAGAGATGCAAAGTCAATCCAAAGGCAATTCCAAGAAAACCTGCGAAATATCCAAAAAATATATATGCAAATCTAACAAGTCTTACATGAAAACTCAAAGAATAATCAGGAACAGTAAAAGCAGTAATTCCAGTAATAGCAATAACGATTACTAAAATAGGACTCACAATATTTGCAGAAACGGCAGCATCTCCTAAGATAAGAGCACCGTACAATACCTATCGTTTGCCCCATAGGAGAAGGCACACGTATTCCAGATTCTCTTATCAGTTCGAGTGAAATTTCCATTAACAAAATTTCAAAAATAATAGGGAAAGGTACATTACTACGAGAAGCTATAATGGCAAAAAGTAATTCTGTTGGTATAAGCTCTTGATGGAAAGTAGTTACAGCAACATATATACCAGGAAGAAGCAAAGTTAATGCAAGTGCAAGCAAACGAATCCCTTTTAGCAAATTAGCAAACTTGTTCTTTATATTTCTATCCTCAGCAGATGAAAGAAAATCAATAAAAACAGCAGGAACGACTAATGCATAGGGAGTACCATTTACTAAAATAACAACTCTACCTTCTAAAAGAAGAGAAGAAGCTCTATCAGGTCTTTCAGTAGATATTATTTGAGGAATGCTGTAATTTGTATCTTCTATTAATTGTTCAAGTTGTCCGAGAAGAAATTAGATAATCAACACCAAGGTTTTCTATTCGATATTTAACTTCATTTACAAGGCTTTCATTTGCAATATCTTTTAGATAGCAGATAGCAACTTGAGTTTTACTAATTGTACCAACACTTGTATCTTCAATAATCAAATTTTCATTATTAACAAAACGTCTTAAAAGTGACGTATTTGTACGAATAGCCTCAACAAAACCTTCTTGAGCACCACGAATGATAATTTCATTTTCAGGAGCAGAAATGGCACGCTTTTCAAAGCCTTTCGCATCTATAAGAAAGGCATTTTCTGATGTATCAATGAAAAGTGCAGAATTACCAGCATTTACTTTCTCAAAAATTTTCTCAAATACATTTTCAGTTTGAACATCGTTTTGAGGAACTAAACATTCCATAATATAATTGGAAAGATCAAATTTTTTAACACGCCTCACAGTAACATTATTAGTAACAGCTGTACTTACAATATCTGGATTATCCTTTGTTGTATTAGAACTGTTTTTTAGCATTAAAGCTTCAATTACAAATTTATTAATAGAATGAGAATCAATCATTCCATCAATATATAACAAAAATGCAGAGTATTGTTTATTTTTTACATTGATGTAAAATTCACGTAGTTTAATATCACTATTAAGTTCAAAGGAGTACTTTTTCTTAACATACTCTAAATTAACACTAAGAGCTGGATAAATTTTTTTATTTTTATCATTTTGCTTGTCTTTATTATCTTTTTGACTATCTTGTAAGACAAATTCATGCTCTTGTTTTTCATTATCATTTATTAAATTCATTAAATCTTGTAAAATTTTCATGTAAGTTATTATTTCCCTAAATTTGATAAATATGTATGAAATTTTTTGTTTACTTTGTAACGGAAAAGGTATATAATGCATAATATATGAGGAAAAAGTACAAAAAATATATATTTGCATTAGATTATACGAGAAAGGAACAAAATTATCATGAATCAAAAATTAGAAGAATTTAACAAATACTTAAGAAATAGAAAAGTTGCAATAATAGGACTTGGAGTAAGCAATTTGCCACTTATAGAATATTTGGTGAAACAAGATGCAGATGTAACAGTATTTGATGAAAGAGAATTTGATAAAATTCCAAAAGAAGCAAGAGATGAAGTAACAAGATACGATGTTACATATTTTTATGGAGAAAATGCACTTTTACATCTTCATGGCTTTGATATAATATTTAGAGCACCAAGTTGTATGCCAACTAAAAAAGAATTGATAGAAGAAGAAAAAAGAGGAGCAATAATTACCACAGAAATAGAAATGTTAATGAAAATGTGCCCAAGCACAGTAATTGGAGTAACAGGAAGCGATGGTAAAACTACAACAACCTCACTTATATATGAAATAATAAAAAAGGCAGGATATAAATGCTATATAGGAGGAAATATAGGAACACCATTATTTACAAAGTTAAGTGAAATGAAAGAAGAAGATTCTGTAGTATTAGAATTAAGTAGTTTTCAGTTAATGAATATGGAAATATCACCTAAAATATCAGTTATTACAAATATATCACCAAATCATTTAAACATTCATTCATCATATGAAGAATATATAGAAGCAAAGAAAAATATCTTCAAATATCAAGGAAAAGAAGACATAGTTGTATTGAATTACGATAATGAAATAACTAGAGAATGTGCGAAGGAAGCGGAAGGAAATGTAGTATTTTTTAGCAGTAAAACAAAATTAGAAGATGGAGTTATACTAGATGATAATATTGTAAAATTATGCAATGATAAAGTAAGACGTCATGTTTTAAAAGCAGAAGATACACATTTAAGGGGAAAGCATAATTTAGAAAATATATGTGCGGCAATAGCAGCAACAAAAAGCATAGTTGATATTGATACACAAATTAAGGCAATAAAGGAATTTAAACGGAGTCGAACATAGAATAGAATTTGTAAGGGAAATAGAAGGAGTAAGATGGTATAATGATTCAATAGGTACTAGTCCAACTAGAACCATGGCAGGACTTAATTCTTTTGATGAGAAAATAGTACTAATTGCTGGAGGTTATGATAAACATTTAGATTATACTGTACTTGCAAAGCCTATTTTAGATAATGTAAGAGTATTAATTTTAATGGGGCAAACAGCAGATAAGATATTTATGGCAGTAAAGGAAGAAAGTGAAAAACAAGGCAAAAAAATAGATACATATATGTGTGAAACATTAGAAGATACTGTTAAAATTGCTAATAAATTGGCAAAACAAGGAGAAGTTGTTTTGTTCTCTCCTGCAAGTGCAAGTTTTGATATGTTTAAAAATTTTGAAGAAAGAGGTAAAAAATTTAAAGAAATAGTAAATAAAATATAGTCACAAATTAAAAACTTCCTGAATATAAATATATAGGAGGTAAATGTGATGTATAATAGCTATGAAGAATATATGCAAAATGTGCTAGGTATGAATATGCCAAATACATATGTACAAAATAACAATAATAATATGTTTCGGGCAAGGAATGTATAATCCTAATATACAAGAAATTAATAGATTATATCCAGAAATATATAATATTGTTTATCCTATGGTACAAAAGTGTTATTCTATGAGAAATATAACGACACTAACTGAAAACCAAGTTAGAGAAATGGTTGATGAGATTTACGAGGCGATAGAGGCAAAAGAAACACCACAAACAAGAGAAAGTAATATTCAACCTAAAAATGGAGATGTGAAAAATCCACGAGCAAAAGAACCTGTAAGACAAAATAATTACTTACTTAGAGATTTGATTAGAATACTTATTATTAATGAATTCTTGAATGGAGGAGGATTTAGAAGTACATCTATTCCTAATATGAACGCAGGAATGAATAGCTTTAACCCTAATATGCAAGCAAATATGAATCCTAATATGCCACCAATTATGAGACCAGGGAATATGAGAAGATAATGTTACAATTCACAGACGATTTTCGCTAAGCTACCTGAGGAAATGATTTTAAAAATGCGTCGTTGCGTTCTCCAAGGCGTTTAAGCTATTTTGGGCTGTTAAATGATAAATACGAATTTGAAACTGTGCAAGCAAAAAAAAATCGCAGGTCGAACTCACTTCGATTTTTAAAACATTCCTCCACGCTTAGCTAGTTATACTGTAAATAGTTAGTCTGCCTTTAAATTTTTTGTTACAGGATAATGGTTTTTTTCAAAAAATTCATGAAATAATTGCTATAATTATATTTTTCTTGTATAATAG
>CANQKB010000016.1 GCA_947624405.1 uncultured Clostridia bacterium | reverse complement strand
ATTTCCGCTAAGCTACCTGAGGAAATGATTTTAAAAATGCGGCGTTGCGTTCTCCAAGGCGTTTAAGATATTTTGGATTGTTAAATGATAAATACGCATTTGAAACTGTGCAAGCAAAAAAATTCGTGGGTCGAACTCACTTCGATTTTTAAAACATTCCTCCACGCTTAGCTAGTTAGGGTGTGAACTGTAACTCATCAATTGTTACAAATCATAGTGGATTTTATAAAAAGCCTGTAAAATAGTTGTTTTGAAATGAACGCGTAAGCGAGCAAACGAGCAAAGCGAGTGCGAATTGGAGCAATCGACATATTAAAATATAATTTGGAGATTGCGACACCAAGTGAATGTAAAAACAACTATTTTTCAGGCTTTACTATTAACTATTTTAAACAGTTCTAAACAGTTACTCTGTTTATTTACTGCTAAGCATTAAAAATATCCCTTTACTAAACTTCAAGGGATATCCATTACTTACATTATTTATTTCTTCACAATATTATATGCCTCACTACCAGCTTTAATTAATCTGTATGACTTTCTAGGAATAACAACCATTGGACGAATAGACATACACTCTTCATAACTATCTTCTCCGGTCAGAATCAGCTAAAGTTATGCAATTTACGACCTCATCCGAAACACATGCCACCCCAAAACTACAATACACATTATTTAATATAACATTCCTTGAAGCTACCCAAAAATAGCTAAAATATTTACTAACTAATGTACTATATATATCATCTTTCCATGGTATACATCTTTCGCCTGATGTATTTTCTGTTTCCATATTAGCATTAGTCCAATAAGTTTGATAAAACTCAGCTTTTTCTCCTTGTTTTCCTGCCCATCCATTTTCATCAGTATATACTTCTTTCTGTACACTCATGTTTTTTTCTGCTTTTTTAAATGTATTCTCACTATCTACCAATATTTTAGGTGCATTATTACAATCTTTATATTTTTTTGAATCACCATATGCAAAATCAGATTCGCTCTTATTGTTTTTTCTCCAATCTCCTTCTACAACATTTTTCAAATCTTCTATATTTATACTTCTTGCTTCTATTCCTTTATATTCATCTTTTGGTCCATAACATGCTTTGCATAGTTCGTTTAAAATATATACTCCATTGTTATAACCTTTAGCTCCTTCTAAATATAAAGTTCCATCATCATTTATACCACTTATTGTCGTTTCATTTTCTGATATTAATGTTATAGTATCATTATCATAACTCCATATTCTCCATTTCATATCTTCTTCTGTTTCAAATACTTGATCAATTTTTTCTCCATTTTCTTCTGTATATCCACTTATATTTCCATCAACAGTATATTGTCCCTTTTCAGGAGTATAATTAACATAGTCTCCTATATTAGCTCCTATTTCTTTTATTTTTTGCTTACTATTACATACTACTATTAACACAATTAATACTGCTACAATTACAATGATAGCAAGTATTACAAATACTATTTTGTGTTTTTTTGATTTTTCCTGATTTACTTCTTTCTTATCCATATATTTTTTGTATGATATATTTTAAATAATCATACACTCCTTTCTTTAGTTTTTTATATATTTTAATTTTATACCAACTGCTAACTATTGTCAATTGTCTTAAATACTATTTAAGAGCAATGCGATTACATTGCTCCTATAAAACTATGTATTTTGTTCTTTATCTAATTTAATTTCAATATTATAAAATAGTTCATCAATATCAAGGTCTAAAGTTTTTATAAATCCCCACACTTCATAATCTCTCACTACTCTTTCTTTATTTTCTATTTTACTAATATCATTTTTGTGTATTGGTATACCAAGTAAATTTAGCTCTCTTACCAACCCTGCTTGTGATAATTTCTTTTGTTTTCTGTATTTTCTTAAGTTTTCACTTATTACATTTAACTCTCCATCAATTCGTCTCCTTGTCATATTACCACTCTTTCATATAAATTTATACTAAAATTTTACATGTATTTCATGTTAATATGACATCATATTAGTGTCAATATTAAAAAAATGACATTTTTTGTTGTTACATAAAATTCAACATCATTATAATGTCATTTTAAAATATAATCAAACATTCTCGTTTTAACTATTTTTTAATCTTGAAAAAAGACTAACATTAGTTAGCCTTTTTTTCATTATATAAATTTACTTCGAAATAAAATTCAACACCATTTTCTCTATTTTCTACTCCATACTTATTATTAGTATTTTGCATAATTGCTTTAACCAAAGATAGCCCAATTCCATTTCCTCCGTTTATTTCTATTCCTAGATTCATCAACTTTATAAAATCTTTTCCATATTCTATTCAAATCTTCACTCGCTATATTTTCTCCTGTATTAAATACTTTTACTCTTAATTTATCTTCTCTAATCTCATACGATATATTTATTTCCTTTTTTCCATCTATCTCTAAAACATTTTTCATTGCATTTGTAAAGTAATTGGAAAAAGCTTGATCAGCATAAAATTCATCTGCCAAAACAAAAACTTCTTTTGCTTCAAAATTAACAGTTATATTCTCTTCTTGTAACATCTTTGTAGATTTCCTTATAACTTCATTTATGAGTTCTGACATATTAAATTTGTTTTGATGAAAAACATTTTTTCCGTATTCTAGTTTCATGAGTTCTAATAATTTTTTCACAAGCACATCCATTTTATTTGCTTCATCTAAAATTACTTCTACATAAAATTTTCTACTTTCTTCATCCTCAATTACATTCTCTGCTAATCCTTCTGCATATCCCTGTATTAATGCTATTGGTGTTTTTAATTCATGAGAAACATCTGATATAAACTGTGTTCTCATCTCATCTATTCTAGATTTTTCTTCAATTCCTTTTTCGAGTTCAATATTGGATTCTTTCAATTCATTTATAGTTCTTTCAAGCCTTTCGGACATTGCATTAATATTTTTTCCTAAATTATTTAATTCATCCTCTGAATCATTTGGTTCATATTTATGGCTGAAATCTAATACAGAAATTTTCTCTGTCATTTTATTTAATTTTTCTATTGGTTCTGTAATTTTTCTTGCCATAATCAATGATACTAATCCAATTATAGGTATAGCAGTTAATCCCATTATCATTAAAAACCTATTAGCTACACCTGTACTTTCTTCAATAGATGCTAATGCTGTTCTTATGAATAAAATATATCCATTATCAAGTTTAGCTGAAAGCAGTATATATGAAAGTCCAGTTTGATTATCTATTATTCTACTTACTGTAACTCCGTCATCACGGTATATAGTACTTTCATTTACATTTTTTTCTTCATCACTTTGAAAAGTTGATAAAAAATCTCTGTTTGAAGTATATATATTTTTTTCCGTTCTAATTAATATCTCAAAATCGTATGTTTGTGCTATTCTTTCTAATTCTAGCTCAAGGTTTGCATATTGTGTTTGTTGATTATAATGTTTATTTATTTCATTATACACATGCACTAAACTTGCTTCCTTTGAATGTATATAATATGTTTCAAGTGCCATTGTATTAACAATTATCATTATAAATATGATTACTATAATTGTAATACAAAGTGTTAAAAATAACTTTACTCTTAGACTTTGAAATTTAGTTTTTACTTTTTTTACTTCATTTTTATTTAACTTCAAATTTATAACCAATTCCCCTCATTGTTTTTATATATTTACCTTTTTTACCAAGTTTATGTCTTATCTTCTTTATATGACTATCTATTGTTCTTGAATCACCATAATAATCATAGTTCCATACATTGTTTAAAATTTTATCTCTTGAAAGTGCTATTCCTACATTATCAACTAAATATTTTAAAAGTTCATATTCTCTTAAACTCATTTCTATTAGCTTACCATCTAATTTTACAGTTCTTCCTTCTTCATCTATTTCTATACCACCATAGTCTACCTCTTTATTTTGTTTTGATGAACTTCTTTTTAATATTGCATCAACTCTTGCTACAAGTATTTTAGGACTAAATGGCTTTGCTATATATTCATCCGCCCCAAGCTCAAAACCAAATAATTCATCTTGTTCTTCTCCTCTTGCTGTTAGCATAATTATTGGCACACTTGAGCTTTGTCTTATTTGCCTTAGCACCGACCATCCATCCAATTTCGGCATCATTACATCTAATAAGATTAATTTTATTAGATCTTTTTTTTCATTAAAAATATCTAGTGCTTCTTCTCCGTCTTTCGCTTCTATTACATCATAGTCTTTTTTTACTAGGAAATCTTTTAAGAGCGTTCTCATCCTTTGCTCATCATCTACAACTAATATTGTTGTACTCATTTTTATCCTTCCTTTCTAAGACATCTATATTATACATTATAATCTCCTTTTGTGTCTATATTGTGAATAAAATATATTTTTTTAAATTTCTACAAGTATTATATCATCTCCTATACAACGTATATTTTTCCATGGTATTACTATATCATTATTTCCTGCAAAAATATTAAATTTACTATTTGTTCCTGGAACTATTATAGAGGTAATAATCCCTGATTCCAAGTCTGCTGTTACGTCTTGTACATAACCGAAGCCTTCTTCCATCTGTAATGTTTACCACTTCCTTATGTTTAAAATCTAAGCCCCTTGCTCCCATAAAAAATTCCCCCTTAGCATTATTTTATTCATACATTATGTCCTATATTTATATAAAATATTATTTTTTACGAACATTCAGACAACAAAAAAAAACATCTCTGTCTGGTCAATAGAGATGTATTTAATTTTTAAAAATATTGTTCAACATTATAAACCGCTTCTTTATATTCTTTAAGGCTCATCATTTCAGCTTGTTTAGTTTTACTACTAAACAGCATTATATTTGTATGGCAAAAATATATTTCCATATTATTATCAAGTTTTAGTATACACCACTTAAATGGTTGCTTTGAATATTTATTAATATATCTTTTTGCTTGATCATCATTTCTCATTTTTTTAACTTCAAAATCATTGATCTTTGTTCCTAAAATTTTTTTAAATATTAAATTCGCATTCTCATATTGTTTTAAATCATTTTCTTTAAGTCCATTGTATCCTATATATATTTTACTTGTTTCATCACTCGCCAATTCTAGCGTTGAATTATCTTCGAATTTTATTACAAAAATTGCACAAAAAACATTTCT
This sequence comes from uncultured Clostridia bacterium, assembly GCA_947624405.1. Classification (GTDB taxonomy): domain Bacteria; phylum Bacillota; class Clostridia; order TANB77; family CAG-508; genus JAAWPK01. Next base: position 14,602 of record CANQKB010000016.1, on the reverse strand, counting down.
AGCCCTTTGTAAATCATCTGGAATATCACTTATAGTAATTTCTTTTTTTCTTTCCTTAATATCTTGAATTTGCGTATTATTATATAAATCTACGAAATAATTTTTATATTCAAACCAGTCTGGTTTTTCATAGCCCTTTATATCTATTATTTTTTTATTGTAAATATCAAGTTTCTTTAGTACAGCTTCTAGCTCATCTAAATTATATATTATTTTTTTATCCCATTTTAATTTTGAAAATTTCATAATTTTTCTCCCTATATATTTTTTATTCCTTTTTTTAATTCTTCCCATGTTATCTTTTTTTCCGACTCAAATGCACTTTCTATATAAACTCTACCATAATCAAAAAAATTGTTAAATTTTATACTAATCCAATCTTCAAGTTTTATTTCAAAACTTGAAATGTATGACATTTGATTTTCTGGCTCTTGAATTCCATGCGAACCTGTAAAATCATCTAATAATTCATCTGACATGCTTACTTCAAAACCTATAATTTTTTTATTTAAACAATTAGAAAATACTATATTCATATCAGCATTGGGAATATTGGTTCCATATTGTATATTTTTAGGCAAACTATTTTTACCAATTTTTAGACTACTTGCTTCACTATAGTCTACTTCTAATCTATCTCCATTATCAAAATAGAAAATAATTGGTTCATCTATTTGTACACTTCTAAGTAATAATGTATCTAATGGAATATTTTCATAAGTTGAAATTTCTGCCAAATTTTCTACATTTTTATTTCGATAATAATTATATGCTTCATCCTCAATATCATCTTCTGTTAAATCATAACATAAGCCTACACATCTTATATTAGTTATTTTTTTACCTATCAAGTTAAATTCTTTAAGTTTTTTCATTAATTCATTTGGTTCTTGTATTATAGGTACATTCCATTTATTAAAATTATATTCCATTTTACACCTTCCTATTTTTAATTAAATTTTCTAAATTGTTCTTCACTTATCTTTATCTATAAATGTTACTGCCCATTCCTTTATCCATTTTGCATCTACCGTTTCTTTACTATTTCTTATATTCTCTTCTATCTTCTCAATAGTGTTTTCTACCCATATATCACAATATCCATCTGATTCTGAATCTTGTGCACATATACATAAATTTGAACCGTTAGATAATTTTAAAATTATTTTTTTAAAATAATCTCCTTCTGGCCTTACTGCACATGATGATGGATCAATTTCATATGATTCACTAAACCTTTCTATACTAAAATTTTCTATACTTGTATTCGCAACATCTAATTCTAATTTAAAATTATCATTATTATATTCTTTATCTCTTCTTGGTATATTTTGAAGCCATGTATACTCAATATACATTAAACTATAAAAAAGATAATTTATTTTTAAAACAGCATCATTATCAAAGACAATAAAAACATCTGATAAAGTATCATATCTTTTTCCATGATTAGTATCACTCCAAGTTAACCCACTATTTAGGAAAATATATTTTATCCTTTTATCTTTATCATCATTTAATACAAATTTTAAAAATTCATTCATTTCTTCATAGTTTGTTAAATAATATTCCTGTCCAAATTTAAATTTTTTCATCTATTTTTCTCCTTTATTAGTATTTTATTTTATCCTATTTCAACAAATTCTTTATTTCCTCTAGTTCCATATATTAAATTCTTATTATTCGTAAATATTAACTTGCATAATCTTCCGCATCCATTATTATTATAATGATCAAATATTATTTTAATAAGCCTTTCCTTGTTTAGATAATTGTTTATATTTTCAGTAAAAATATTTGTTTCTAAATTGTTATTTGTATTTTCAATATATGCCCAATAATTATCCTCAACTACTAATTTACTATTTTCAAATTCTATCGTCGTCCATAATTGTGTATTTCTACCACGTACTGAATTGTATTCTATTTTGTTATCAGTCATATTAGTAATGTTTCCCTTAATATAAATTTTGTTAAATTTTTCTCCTATTGCATTATCACTTGGATAGATATCGTTATATTCCTCTCCATTTTCATATTTTTCTAAAATTTTTATAACTCCATCTAAATAATTAGCATAGTAATCTGGATTGTAATTTATATCTTCTGGGTACGTACAAATAAGCCAAGAACTTTCTGTTGCAATTCCATGTTTTGCATCATCTAAATTTATTTTCTTTTTTAAAGAATTTAATATTAGCTTTGTCATTCCATATATATCTTGATTTTTATCATATATAAAGTGAAAATCACTAATAATTGCACTTCCATACTTTTCTAAATCCAACCCATTATCTATAAAACATTTTAATATTTTTAATAAATTATTTTTTGACTTTTCATCATAATTATAAATGACACTTTGAAACAATGAGTCTAAAATATGTCCATCTTCTATATCAGTATCTTCTTGTGCATTTACATCAGCACCATTTTTTAACAAAAAATCAAGTCTTTTGAGTGATATTTTTTTACTCCCTATTATTTCATTTTCATATTTATTATATTTTCTCATACTAATCTCCTGTATATTTTATTAAATATTATTTTTATATAAATACCATATTACATCATCTATTTCATCTATTATTTTATCGTTTTTGATAATATTTTCTACATCTGTATCTGTTACTGTTTTTATATCTATATTAATTTTTAATTTTGTATACACAACTTTTTTATAGTTTTCATCTAGTAATTCTAGTGTTTCTTTCTTATCTATCCATCTATCCTCTTCTAATGTTATATAACATAAATATATTAATTTCATATATAATTCATTTGCTAATATGTTTTCTCTATTATCTCTTAAAAATCTCAATAGTTCATCATAATTAAATCTTTTATTTTTTATTTTAATATAATATATAGCAAATAATAGATATGTTAATATATTTTTTTGTTTTTGTACAATAAATGTTTCATAATATTTATCAACTTCAGTTTTTATTTTATCTATGTTTTCTTCTTTTTCAAAATTTCTATCACTAAATTTAATTGTATTATTTTTTCTTAAAAAACTTAGTATATCAACATCATTGTAATTTCCAGTATTACTTTTCATTTTCATACATGAAATTCTATCCCCCATTGGTCTATTAAGGAAAGCTTCTTCCTCAAATTTATTGCTTAGTACTATTTCTTGACATTTCGGCACTCCAAATAGTTTACTTTCTCTTTCATGGACTGTTATAAATGATGTATATTTAGAGTTTATATTATATTTTTCTGATATTTCAATTATCATTTTTTTGTAATTTTGTATTTTTTCTATTTCATATGTATTTCTTATATATTCTTCTATTCTTTCCATTTCTTGCTTTGCATATATGACTTCTAAATCAACATTTGTATTATTTATTTTTTCTTTATTAATTTCCCATATATATTCTTTATCTAAAATTTTTCCCTTTAGTTTTATATCATCTTGTAAAGCCTCTACTTTTGCAAAGACATTAAAAAATTCATAATTAAATAAACTATTTTCTTCTCTTATTTCATCTATAACCTTATTAGTTCCATAATCGATTTCTATTTTTTCTAATAATGGTGTTTGAATTCTTGCAAATGTTCTTATTATCTTGTCATCTATCTTTTCTTCAGGTCTTATTAACTCTGCTTTTCCATTTCCACTTCTAGCAAGTTCTTTTATAAATGAAGAATTTACATTTGTATCTATTCCAAATGGAAATATTCTGCTTTTACTTATATTATCTTCTACATATTTTATTATTTCATTTTCATTTCCAACTTGTCCATCTGTAAATAATAATATTACTTTATCAGTATTTTTTTCGTATAATGCAAATTTTAATGGTTCTAGTATTTTCGTTCCACCTAATGATTTTAAATTATTAATATATTCTATTGCTTTTTTCATATTTTCTTCGTTATATTCTATTGATGTAATATTCATAGCTTCAAAACTTGATTCAAAAGGAATTATATTAAATTTATCGCCTACATCTAATTGCTTTAGACACTCTATTACTGCTCTTTTTGTTTCTTTTAACTTTCTTCCCATCATAGAACCAGAAACATCAACAATAAATAAATATTCTTTTTCATTATCTTCATAAATGTCTGTAATTTCTGGCATAAATGATAAATATATCATATCTTTTCCGTCTCTTGTTTTTGATTTAATTGCATTAGATGATAATTGATTTTTTAATTCTATATCTAATTTGAAGTCTTTTGATAAATCATAATTTATTACTTCTATCCTTTCACTTTTTTCTTCATCAATTACATTTATCTTGTGCGTTTGAGAGCTAATTCTTTTTCTATTTAACATTTTATCTATATTAATACTAAAATCAACTGTATAATTAGTTTCTCCATATGTTAAATTTCGAGTAATATTAGATTTATATTTGGGTGTAACTAATGTTGGTATCAAAATTTTTATTGTATTATCTACAATATCAAATTTATCAATATACTTTATTTTTACTTTTACTTCTTCATCTGTATTAATTTTTCCAATAGCAATTTGGAATACATTGTTTGTATTTTGTTCCATTAAATACGTACTATTCCCCTCTACTATGTTTTTTTGATATTCCTTTTTGGCTTCTTCTTTTTCTTTGCATTTTCCTTTTAATACTTTATTTGCAACATTAATCTCAAATCCAACTACTGTTGCCGTTTCAACTATTGGAAATGTGTAACTTACTTCTAATATATTTCTTGTATTATTCTTATATGTTTGTTCAATTTCAAAAACTCCAAATTTTCCTATAATATTTCCATTTATTTTTACCTTTTTTAGTACCAATTCTTTTAAATCTATACTTTCCATTATTAATCCTCCAACATTTTTTCTACATACTTCTTTACATTTTCTATAATATATTCATATTTTTCCATATTTTCTTTTGAGCAATGAATCTCAAATATATTACTTATATTTTCTCTAATATATATTTGTTTTTCTTTAGGTATATCATCTTTCATTTCTCCGATGTTATTTTTTATTTTTTCTTCTTTAGGATTTTCTAGAATATATTCTCTTATTTTGCTCAAAGGCATATATGCTGATTGTAATTTTTTTATCAAAAGTATTCTTTCAAGATGTTCTTCACTGTATAAACTATTTACTCCATTTCCTTCTGGAGGTATTAATAGACCTTTACTTATGTAATAATGTATAGTTCTTTTAGTAACTCCTGCTTTTTCTGCAAGTTCAGATATTTTATATTTCATTTTTCTCACGTACACTCCAAGTGTTAATGTTATAAAAATACTTGGATTATGTTTCCTTTCTATTTATATTTTATCACCGTTACGTAACGATGTCAAGATATTTTTACAATTTAATAAATTTATATAAACTGTTTTTATTATCCACCTTTAAATTTTCACCTTACATACCACCTCATACAGGAGCTTTTTATCCATTACATAGCCAGTTTTTTTCTCCCATAAAAGTTACCTCTATCGCTATTTATATGCAACAATGCGTTAATTAAATAGAATTGGTTGTTGCTACCATTTTATTCGTAACTTTAGTTGTTACAATGAGTAAATTAGACAACAAAAAAACACATCTCTGTCTGGTCAATAGAGATGTATTCTTATATTTAATCATTTTTATTGACGTGCCACATTTCTCTGGTCGCTCATCTTATATATTTATTCTTCTACACACTTATGCAATAAATTCCAAACCTGCAAACTTTGCCATCAATCTCTTATGACCTGCTCTGTCAAAGTTTATATCAACTTTATAATCTTCTCCTTCTTGTTCAATATAATTAATTGTGCCCTCTCCAAATTTCTTATGATATACTCTTGCCCCCTCTTTATATTTAGAAATATCAATATCTGCATCCGTTTTCTTATTTAATCCATTTAAGAAACTATCAACACTCTTAAATGCAAAACCTGTTGGTGATTTTGCAGCAACTTTACCAAAGCTATAATTGTCATCCATCTTATATTTTTTAACATTTTGACTTCCATATGACCAACCATAATCACTTGAGCTAGAATAATCATCTTCATTTGATGCAGAAAGCAAACTTTCATCACTTAAAAACTCCTCTGGAATTTCCTTTAAAAACCTTGACATAGGATTATATGATGTAGAACCAAAAATGGTCCTAGACTTTGCACAAGTCATATACAAGTGTTCTCTTGCTCTTGTTATCCCAACATAGCAAAGTCTTCTCTCTTCCTCAATTCCATTTTGCTCCTCAATACATCTATGACTTGGAAAAACGCCTTCTTCCATACCTGCCATAAAAACAACTGGAAACTCCAATCCTTTTGCACTATGTAAAGTCATTAAAGTTACCTGTTCTTCTGGTTCTTCAAGTTCATCTATATCGCTTGAAAGTGTTATACCTTCAAGAAAAGTTCCTAAATCATTTTCTGCCTCTTCATCAAACTCCATTGTAACTGTCAAAAATTCTTCAAGGTTTTCTATTCTGTTTTCTGCTTCCTTTGTTTGTTCTGTTTCCAATGCTTTCACATATCCAGAGTTTTTCAAAACCTTTTGAGTAAGCTCTGAAACAGTCAAATTATCCTTTTCACTAACAAGCTCATCTATACAAGAAATAAAATCTCTTGTATTTGTGACTACTCTTGTAGCAAGTCCATACTTTTCAGCGTTTTTTATTACATCATACATTGATACATTTTGCAAAGCTGATATTTCTTCTATTCTATCAAGACTAGTTTTTCCAATTCCTCTTTTAGGTTCATTTATTATTCTCTTTAAGCTCAAATTATCCTTTGTATTATATATAAGCCTTAAATAAGCTAAAGTATCTTTAATTTCTTTTCTTTCATAGAATTTTAACCCACCTATAATTTTATATGGTATATCTTCTCTTCTTAAAATATCCTCTATACTACGTGATTGAGTATTCATTCTATAAAGAACTGCAAAATCAGAGTATTTATAATATTCTTGTGTTTTCAAATGTGAAATTTGTTCTACAATATATCTTGCTTCCTCATATTCATTATCACTAAGATAAGCAGTAACTTTTGAGCCTTCATCATTATCAGTCCAAAGCTTTTTTTCATATTTAACTTCATTATTTTTTATAACTTCATTTGCAACTTTTAAAATATTCTTAGTACAACGATAATTTTGCTCTAGTTTAATTATCTTTGTTCCTGGGAAATCCCTTTCAAAATTCAAAATATTTGAAATATCTGCCCCTCTAAAGGAATATATACCTTGGTCATTATCTCCAACTACCGTAATATTTCCATTTCTTGCTGATAATATAGTAATTAATGTAAACTGTGCTTTATTTGTGTCTTGATATTCATCTACAAGAACATATTTGAACTTATTTGAATAATATTCTAATGCATCTGGTTCAGACATAAGAATTTTTATAGTATAATTTATAATATCATCAAAGTCTAAAGCATTATTCTCTTTTAGCTTCTTTTGATACAATGTATATACACTTGAAATTATTTCTTTTCTTTTCTCATTATTAGTTCTTTTAGCATACTCTTCTGGCTCTATCATATCATTTTTTGCATTCGAAATTTCTGCAATAAAGCTCTTCTCTGGGAACATTTTATCATCAACGTTTAATTCTTTCATGCACTCTTTTATCAAACTTTTTTGATCTGACGTATCAAAAATAACAAACGATGAAGTAAAGCCTATTGTATCTATATATTTTCTTAAAATACGTACACAAATTGAGTGGAATGTACCTATCCACATGTCATTTGCAATATCTCCAATTAAATTTGCTACTCTTTCTTTCATCTCTTTTGCAGCTTTATTTGTAAATGTAATAGCAAGTATATTCCATGGTGAAATACTTTTTTCCTGTATTATATATGCTATCTTATGCGTTAATACCTTTGTTTTGCCTGAACCTGCTCCTGCAATTACAAGGCATGGTCCTTCTGTAGCAAGTACAGCTTCTTTTTGTTTATCATTTAATCCTTCTATTAAATCCATCTTATCTCTCCTTTATTACATTATTTTCAATATATGTCTATATTTTTCTGGTTCTTCTTCTGCTATTTCATATGCTCTAATAACATTTTCAATAGCTTTGTTGCTTTCTATATCTTTATTGTAATGAATATAAGCTAAAATATCTCCAATATCTACTTTATCTCCAATTTTCTTTTCAAGTACAATTCCTGCAGTATAATCTATAGAATCTTCTTTTTTTAATCTTCCTGCTCCTAAAGCCACTGATACTTGTCCAATTACTTCTGCATTTAATTTTTTCACATATCCTTTTTTATCTGCTTTTACAGGATTTACATATCTTGCTTTTTTTATATTTTCAAGGTATGAAATATCACCATATTGCGTTGCAACGAGTTCTTTAAATTTTTCATATGCTCTTCCACTTTTTATATTTTCTAATACCTTTTTCTTGTTTTCTTCTATATCATTGCTAATTCCTGCTAATTTTAAAATATATGCTGATATAGTTAATACTATTTCTTGTACATCCTCTTCCATATTTCCTTTTAGTGCTTTCACTGCTTCCTCAATCTCAAGAGAATTTCCTACATTTCTGCCTATAGGCTCATCCATATTTGTTATAACACATACAATTTCTATACCAGCAAGTTCTCCAATCTTAGTCATAACATAGCTTAATTTTTCTGCTTCTTCCTGTGTTTTCATAAAAGCTCCACTACCACAAGTCACTTCTAAAACTAACTTATTTGCACCTGCTGCAATTTTTTTGCTCATTATACTAGATGCAATCAATGGTATATTATCAACGCATGCTATCACATCCCTCAAAGCATATAATTTCTTATCTGCTGGTGCTAGCTCTTTTGTTTGCCCAATAAGACTTATACCAATTTTTTTAATATTATTTTTAAATTCTTCAATACTTATATCTGTTTTATAACCAGGTATTGATTCTAATTTATCTACAGTTCCACCTGTTATTCCAAGTCCTCTGCCTGACATCTTAGCAACTGGTATTCCAAATGTTGCAATAATTGGCATAACAATTAAAGTTATTTTATCTCCTACTCCTCCTGTCGAATGTTTATCAATTATAACGTCTGATATGTCACTTAAATCTAGTATTTCTCCTGAATGTGCCATTGCAATAGTAAGATTTTTTGTTTCTTCATAATCCATTCCATTTATATAGATTGCCATAATTAAAGCTGAAGCTTGATAGTCTGTAATATTTCCTTTTGTATATTCATTTACAAAATATTCTATCTCTTCTTGGTCTAATATTTTTTTATCTCTTTTTTTTGCAATTATATCTATTATATTCATATTTTGCTCCTTATCTAACGCTATTTTTTTGCATTTGCAATCTCTACTATACTATATAATTGCGCAAAAATCAAGCGAACATTTGTGATTTTTGCAAAAATTTGTAGTAGCACAGTAATTGTTTTAAAAAGCTTGAAAAATAGTTGTTTTTACATTCACTTGGTGTCGCAATCTCCAAATTATATTTTAGTATGTCGATTGTTCCAATTCGCACTCGCTTCGCTCGTTTGGTCGCTTACGCGTTCATTTCAAAACAACTATTTTTCAAGCTATACAGTTAATTATATTAAAATCACTAAGCTCCCCCCAAAAAATTTTCTTTACTTATTTTCCATATTATGTTATAATAAATTTATGTATACAAAAAGGAAGGATGGTTATTTTTTATGAACGAAAATGAAGATTTATATAAAATAATGCAAGAATTAAAATCAAATGCACTTACAGCAACAGATGGAGATTCAAAATCAGTTGATGTAAAATACTTAGATACCATTACAATGGATGAAGAAAATCTTGACGGAAAAATCTTAATTACGAAAGATATTTTTGCTGTTTATACTACAGATGAAAAAGGCAATACTTTTATAAAATACTATGACGAAAATAAAAAACTACTTGCTGTACAAACACCAGAAGGTGCACTTATTCCCGTTGATGAACTTTTTCGTTCAATTGAAAAAGGGGAAAACATTGGGTTCTTAGATGAACTTAAAAATGCAGAAACAAAATACGAAGATAGATTAAGCTTAAATGAAATTGATGAAAAAATAGAAACAATCTCAAAAGAACTCGGTATTAGCAAAAGTGAAGTGCTCTCAATGTCTGAAATGGAACTTGATCAGGTCATTGAAAATGATGAAAATAAAGACGATAAATTAGTTTTAGGCGAAAAAGATGATGAAATTTCCGAAGAACAACAAGCAGAGCAAAATGAAAATGCACTTGAAAATATTAGTGCAAAGCAAGAAACTAATCTTGATAGAAAAGTTGACGATAAACATACACTTGCAGAAGTTTTAGGTGTTGAATCTGGTTGTAAGCTAATTACCGTTTTTTCTGATAATATAAAAGATAATGAAAATTCAACTCGTTATTCTTTTATTATTCAAAAACCAGACGGTTCTCTTGAACCTGCTAGTATGTTAGAACAAGTTGGAGGTACAACTTCTGATAAAACTGTTTACGAAACAAATAAAGATGGTTCTGATATTGAGAAAAAATCTGTAACATCTTCATATTCTGTAGATTCCCCTATTGCAAAAAATGTAATTTTAACAGTTAATGTTGGAAGCATGGGACGCTTAGAAATAGGATATGGTCAAACAGATCCTACTTCTAATAAAATGGCTGTTACACAAGAGCTCGATACTAACCAAACATATCCTGTAACAAGTGAAGTTAGAGACCAATTTAATTTAAATAGAGGTGTAAATCGTGTTACAGAACAAATTGATGAAGCAGAACAACATAGTACTCAAGAATATGACAATAATGAAATAAAACTCGAAAACATCGATGGTATTATTACAGATATAGAAGATGCTATTGAAAATAATGAACATGTACATCCAGAAGATGTAGCATTATATATCGTATCTAAAACGGATGCTGAAAGTTCAATTAAAGATCATTATACAGCACAAGAAATTGCCGATCGTTATGAGGAAATAGAAACTTCTCACAAAGGTATGGACGTTAAGTCATTGGTTGCAATGACTATGTATTCGCTAAAAGAAGATATTAGCCGTTCTGATGAAATAGATATTGATGAAATAGAAGAAGATATGGAACATGAGCATTAAATTTAAAAATAGAGGTTAAAAGTTTTAAACTTACCTCTATTTTTTTTGTCTTTTTTTAAATTCTAGTTGCAACTATCCCTATTATTAGTCCTAAAATATTTGCAAGAGCAGACATTCTTCCATTATATAAATTATTTGCTTCTGGAATAAGCTCTCCTGTCACTACATAAAGCATTGCACCAGCAGATAAAGCTAAACAAATTGCAATTACTTCTTGTGATATTGAACCTATCACACTTCCAAAAAAAGCACCAATTCCTGTAGTTATACCTGACAATATTACTAAAATTATTACTTTTAAAGATTTCATTCCTCCACTTTTCATTGGAACCGACATAGAAATGCCTTCTGGCACATCATGAATGGCTATTGTTATTGCAAGGGAATATCCGTAATTTCATTGATGCCTCAAACCCACAACCAATTGCAAGTCCTTCAGGAAAATTGTGTAATGCGAGTCCAATGCCACAAGCAATTCCAGTTTTCAATAAACTATTATTACTTCTATAGCTCAACTTATTCTGTACAATAATATCACAAACTATCATCACAATAATCCCTATTCCCACTCCTGTTACAACTGTAGCAAAATCTGCAATTTCAAGTGCTTCTGGAATCAAATCAAAACATACAATAGACATCATAAGACCAGATGCAAATGATAATATACTGCTTAAAGTCTTATTCGAAGTTTTATCAAACTTTAACCCTATTATTCCACCAAGTGTAGTACCAAATGTTCCAAAAAATAATCCTAATAAAGTGTTTTTCAGAATATTCATAACGCTATCTTCCTCCATTAGATTATATTCTAAAAAACACTTTTTATTATTGTATAAGGAAAATCTCCCTTATCTTGTAACATATAAGCTTTATTTTTACTTTATTTTGCAAAGCTCTAAGTTTTCTCGTTATTTGCTTTATCTTCCGTCCACTATGTCCGCCGACCACCGGCCTCCGGCCACCTCCACCAGAGAAGCCTCCACCTCCGGCCTCCGCCACTAGACCAACTACCAACACTTGATGCGGCATTCCTTGCAGTTCGTTCTGCCAAACTTGTACTATATGCTCTTTGCATACTTGATGTTACAACTCTATCAAAATTAATTCTATCCATCATATATAAATATACAAATCCTCTATCTATCATTTCATCTTGATTTGTAAATTCTGAATATCTTATTTTTAACTGTTTTATCACTTTATCTGCAATTCCAAATGCAGTAGCGTAAATTAAATATTTTTCCCAAATTACAAGTTCTGGCACTTCTCTTTCATCTAGCATCGAAAAATCATCCATATATCTCTTTAATGCTTGCCACTTTTCTTGTTCATTTACTCCTTTTTGTGTTAACGTTCTAGTTCTTTTTTCTATTAATTTACACAATATTCCACAAACAAAACATGGTATTACTGCAAACAATGGTATGATAAAAGACATTGCACCAAGACATATAAAAGAAGCTACAAAATACCAAAATCCTTTCATATACCACTCTTTTTCGTCTTTTTTTGTTTCTTTATTATAATTTCCAGCCTCTATATTATACTCTTGAGCAATCTTTTCTAATCCTTCTATCTTAGACAAAAATCTAGTATCATTTTTCTTAGCATATTTTTCTATATCTTTCATTAGAATTCTATTTCTGTTTTCTGTATTTTTTTGAACCTTAGAATATTTTTCAACATCACTTAACAAATAATAAATAGATAATTCATCACTTTTTAAAGTACTTAAATCAAATTCATTATTAACAAGTATATATAAATTTTCATTTTCTTCTTCGAAAGATATTGCCTTTTTCAAAGCCAAATCCAAAATTGTTGCTGATAATATCTTTGATACATTATTAACAAATGCACTTTTTTTATCAAAATAATATAAAAACGCAACTTCAGCTGGTGTTTTATCATTCTCTGGTAAATCTCTATAATAATCATATTTTTCTTCAGGTTTTATTTTTTTAGTATTTGCAAGTATCCTTATATATTTAATTATTTTTACCAAAAGTATAATTAGAACAACTAAACAAGCTATACAAACAGCAACTACTAAAATAATACATATTAATTTAATAGTTTTTTCTATTCGTTGCTGTTGCTCTCTTTTCCTATTTGCTTCATCAGCCCATTCAGTCTCTTCTTGAATGATATCAACTAGTTTATCTTTATGCACAATATTCGTATTTAATGGAAAAATATCCTCTGTAACTGCTATTCTAGTTTCTAACATTTCCCCTTCTGACAAATAGTCCACTTCAAAAGAAACGGTATCATTACTCAATATTTTAATTTCTCCATTCAAAGGTCCGTGTGCCCATACTTTCAAATTTTCTTTTAAGCTAACTGCCCTTGGCAATTTTATAGTTCCCACAACCTTATTTGCTGGAATATCATTTTCACTACTTAAAAATTGCCAATAAAATTCTGAGCAATCATTATAATTTTTTATAACATCTTCTACAGTATAACTAATCCTATAAATTTTATTTACTCCTTCAGTTATTGAAACACCCCAAGCAATTTCAAATTCATCTTCATCTGTATTTAAAGCATAAAAGCCACCCTTTTCAACATGATACGCATAAGTTCCTGTATCTCTAAAGTCTTTTATAACATTACCCGTTTTAGATACTTCTTCAACTTTGACATTTTTAATATCTCCATATTTGCTATCATCCGTATCAAAAGCTGTAAAAAGAGTATTTGTATCATCTACATATATATTCCATGTTTCAACTATATCTGCACTTCCATCTTCATTTAATTCAACATCATATCTACGTTCATCCATTTCCTGATAGCCTGCATATGATACATTCTCAAATAAAAATATAGATAAAATCATTGTTATAACTAATATTATAAAACATACAACTTTATTTTTCATTTGTATTTTCCTTATATAATAGATTTAGGTTTTTAAAAGGTTACCTATAAACCTTTATAGATGATTATCATATTGTTATTTAATTTTCTGTATTTTATATATTTTTACTCTCCCTTTAGTTTTTCTGCTCTATCAGCAGTAATCAATGCATCTATCATTTCATCTAAATCACCATTTAAGAAATTTTCCATTTGATATATGCTAAGCCCAATTCTATGATCAGTTATTCTTCCTTGAGGATAATTATATGTTCTTATCTTTTCGCTTCTATCTCCTGAGCCAACTTGTGATTTCCTTTCATTTGCAAGCTTTTCATCTTGTTTTTTCTTTTCAATTTCATATAATCTTGATTTTAAAAGTCTCATCGCATACTCTCTATTTTGTACTTGAGATCTTTCTGTTTGGCATTCTGCGACAATACCTGTTGGTTCATGTATAAGCCTAACTGCTGATGATGTTTTATTTACGTGCTGTCCACCAGCCCCTGATGCTCTATATACTTCCATTTTAATATCTGCAGGATTAATTTCAATTTCAACATCTTCAACTACTGGAAGTATTGCTACTGTTGCTGCTGAAGTATGTATCCTTCCACTACTTTCTGTATCAGGTACTCTTTGAACCCTATGAGCACCACTTTCAAATTTTAGTCTA
>CANQKB010000015.1 GCA_947624405.1 uncultured Clostridia bacterium | reverse complement strand
CAAAATATCTTAAACGCCTTGGAGAACGCAACGCCGCATTTTTAAAATCATTTCCTCAGGTAGCTTAGCGGAAATCAGCTGTGTATAGTAACTTAAATTACAAAGCCTGTAAAATAGTTGTTTTTACATTCACTTGGTGTCGCAATCTCCAATCTAAAATATTAGTATGTCGATTGCTCCAATTCGCACTCGCTTCGCTCGTTTGATCGCTTACGCGTTCATTTCAAAACAACTATTTTCAGGCTTATTATAAATTTCACTGCATTGTAAATAATATAATATGCCTAAGCTTCATCTGGTGCTTTTGGTGCACCAACTGGGCAAACTCCAGCACATGTTCCACATTCAACACATTGTTCTGGATCAATCACATATCTTTCTTCACCTTGTGCAATGCATGAAACTGGGCAACTAGCTGCACATGCTCCACATGAAATACATTGGTCAGAAATTTTATAAGCCATTTTATTCACCTCCTGTTTAGTGGTTAATATAACCTAAAATTTAATTGGTACAATATTTAATTGTTCAATTCCTTTTGATCCATTTCTTCCATCTTCTTGAGCTCATTTAAGTCATTTTCATCAACATCATCTTCTTGTTCATTCTCTGCATCCTTTATTATTTCTATATCTTTGACATTAAACTTTTTCATTTTTATATCATCTTTATCTACTATTTTTACTCTTACTACCTCTTTAAGTGTTTCTACACTTTCAACTGTGCCCTCTCCTTCTTCTGTCTTTACAATTGCTCCAACTTTTGGAAGTCTCGAAAGTTTTTCTTCATATACCTCTTGTTCATATTTAAGACAACACATGAGTCTTCCACAAGCCCCTGATATCTTAGACGGTGTAAGTGATAAATTTTGTTCTTTAGCCATTTTTATTGAAACTGTTTCAAAATTTGAAAGATGTGAGCAACAGCATAGTTCTCTTCCACAAATTCCACAGCCTCCCATTCTTTTTATTTCATCCCTAATGCCAATTTGTCTTAATTCTATTCTTGTTTTAAATATTGCTGCTAAATCTTTTACAAGTTCTCTAAAATCTATTCTTCCATCTGCAGTAAAATAGAATAATATTTTACTATTGTCAAATTTATATTCAACATTTATTAAATTCATGTCTAATTTATGTTTTTTTATATTTTTCAAAGCTATATCAAAAGCTTCTTTTTCTTTTTCCTTGTTTTCTTCATAATGTTTTATATCTTTACTTGTTGCAATACGTGTTATTGGTTTCAAAGGTGCAACAATTCTATCTTCTGAAACTTCTTTATTACCTATAACAACTTCTGCAAATTCTTCTCCAAGAGAGGTATCTACTATAACATTATCTCCTGGTTTTAATACAATTTCTCCTGGATCAAAATAATATACTTTTCCTATTTTTTTTAGTCTAACTCCTATTATTGTTTGCATGCCCATTTCTCATCCCTTTCAATGGTCAATTTATTGCTTAAATATATTCAATATTAAATAATCTACACACATATCAAAATTGCTATTTGCTTTAAACTTCCTCTTAGTTTTCTCTACATAGTCTATGTAATCTAAATACTTGTAATCACTTCTAGATTTTTCAGCAAAAATAGTATTTATAAAATTCAAATTTTCTAAAAAATTTTCTTTATCTTTATACAATATATCCAATTTATTAAGCAAATCAATTGTACTATATTTTTCTACATTTCTAAATATTTTTCTTAGTTCTTCATATCTTTGCTTTTGCTCTTCTGTATAATTATCTTCATTTTCTTCTGTAAAAAGAATTTTAGCACATCTTGATTTTATAGTTGGAAGTACTAAATTTTCATTGTTTACAACTAATATAATTGTTACAAAATCTGGTGGTTCTTCTAATGTTTTTAGTAGACAATTTTGTGCTTCTTGCCCCATTTGCTCTGCATTATTTATAACATAAACCTTTTTACTTGAAGTTATAGGTTTTTCATAAATTTTTGTTTGCATTTCTCTTATTTCATCAATCTTAATACTTTCTGTTTTCTCTTTGTTTATTTCATAATAATCTGCATGATTACTATCATCAAACATTATGCATGATTTACATTTTTCACAATAACCATTTTCTTGCTTTAAACATAAAATCATTTTTGCAAATTCTTTTGCATACTCATAATTTGCTGTATTACCATTTCCTGAAAAAATATATCCATTTACTACTCGTTGATTTTCTATTGTATTTTTTAGTTCTTCTTCTATTTGTTTGTTTTTCATTCTAATTAACCTTTCCAAATTTATTAAATGGCCAAAATCTAAACAATACTTTACTTTCTATTTTATTCATTGGAATACATCCAAATGACCTGCAGTCTGTACTATCTCCTCTATTATCTCCCATAGCAAATATATATCCTTCTGGTACGGTGAAATCGTAATATCCACCTTTTCTTTCTGTCTTACGTCCTTCTGGTAAATAATCTTCTACAAGTTCTTCTCCATTAATATATACTTTTCCATCTTCTATCAAAACATGTTCTCCTGGAAGACCTATTACTCTTTTTATATAACTTTCCTTTCCAAACTCTAAACCATAGTAAACAAATTTAGCAAATAAACCTTCTGGTTCTGTATAAACTGCAACTGGATTTTCTTGATCTATTTGTGATGATCTTGGATCAACTATTGCAGGTCTTTCAAAAGTAATTATCTCTCCTCTTTCAAAATCTTTATGTGTAGTTATAGCTAGCTTATTTAATATCAATCTATCTCCTTCAATTAATGTAGGCTTCATTGAAACTTGCCTCACTTCTGTTGGCGTAAATATATAATGTCTTACCAATAGAGCTAAAACAACCGCAATCAAAATGCATAGAATCCACTCTACAACTTCTTTTACATAATTTACTTTTACTTTTTCTTGTTCCTCCATTTGTATATTCACTCCCTTATATTGAAAGTTCGTCAGTTAATATTTAATAAAAACTTCTAAATCCTATATATTATATATCAATTTTAACTATAAATCAAGATTTATCTATTTTTTTGTTGGCACTTTAACAACAATCTCTGTGCCTTCTCCTTTTACACTTTTTATATCTATACTTCCATCATTTCTATCTAAGATTTCTTTAGCAATAGAAAGTCCTAAACCTGTACCTCCCATTTCTCTTGTTCTTGCTTTATCAACTCTGTAAAATCTTTCAAATATACGTGATAAGTCTTCTTCTGGAATACCTATACCATTGTCTATTATTTTTATATATGCATCACTGTATACAAAGCCTACATATATTTTTATGTTCCCACCATCAGGTGTATATTTTATGCTATTTGTTAAGATGTTTAAAACTACTCTTTCTATACCATCTTTATCAGCATAAACAGCTGGTACATTTGCTGTAACAAAGCATTCCACTTTATGTTTCTTTTTATCTATCTCTATTTGTAATTTGTCTTGACACTGTTTTACAAGTTCTCCTAAGTCAAATTCTACCTTTTCTTGTTTTATTTCATCATTATCATATCTTGAAAGAGATAGCAAATCTGTAACTAACTTTGCCATTCTTCTAGCTTCTGTTGCAATTACATTTAGGAATTTACTTTGTGTTTCTCTATCATATTCATCTTCTAATAAAGTATCAGCATATCCCATTATTGATGTTATTGGTGTTTTTAATTCATGTGATACATCTGCAACAAATTCTTTTCTCATATTATCTAGTTTTACATGCTCTGTAATATCTTGTATCACTACAATTACCCCTGTTGGTATATCAGCATCATCTTTTAATGGTGCAAAATGCATATGCACATGATTATCCCCTATTGTAACTTTTTCCTCTGTTGATGTCCAATTTTCAAGATATATAATTTTTTCTAAGTTTACATCTACATTAAGTTTTGTAAATATCTTTTCAAAATTTTCATCCTCTGGAATTAACCTTAAGAGTCTTGTTGCTGCTGGATTTATCAAATCTATTTTTCCTTTCATATTAAATGCAATTATTCCATCTGTCATATGCAATAAAATTGTTTCGATTTGATTTTTTCTTTTAGATACTTCGTTTAAATTTTCTTTTAATTCTTTAGTCATCATATAAAATGCATTTACCAAATCATCTACTTCGTTTCTGCTTTTCGTTTTTTCTAATTCTTCTGTATCAATTTCTTCCCCTGATGTTATTTTCTTTGCATTACTTATTAGTCTACTAATAGGTGCTATTACTTTTTGAGTAACAAATATCCCGTACTAATAAACTTATTAATGTAAATATTAATATTGTGTATATTGTGATTAATTTTTGTTGTTCTTGATATTCTTGTATTATTACATAATCTGCATCTTGATTATCTGTTATAACTTCATCTGATAATCTTTGCAAATTTGCATAATTTACATATCCCATTAAGCCTATCATGACTATTCCAAGTGCCAAGAACATTAATACAATTTTTACTTGTATACTTCGTAACATTTTCTTTTCCTTTCATAACTTATTTATGAGCTTTTTTACCACTTCATTACATCTTTTACTTCACAATAAGGGCACTTTTTCAAGTGCCCCCATTTAATTTCTTTTATACTTAACATTATATCTGGTCTTCTGGTTTGGCTATATAATATCCTACTCCTCTTTTAGTAACTAATATTTGTGGATTTGTTGTATCTTCTTCTATTTTTTCTCTAATTCTTCTTACTGTAACATCTACTGTTCTTATATCTCCAAAATATTCATATCCCCATACTTTTTCAAGTAACAATTCCCTTGAAACAATTTGTCCTGGTTGCATAGCCAAATATTTAAGAGCTTCAAATTCTCTTACTGTTAAATCTACTTTATTTCCTCTAACTCTAACTTCAAATCTATCAACATCAAGTTGTAAATCTCCCACTCTAATTTTATGATCATCTTCTTTTTCCTTTTCAACTGGTTCTGTAATGACCGATACTTCAGATTTCCTTAAATTTGCCTTAATTCTTGCCATAAGTTCTCTTACGCTAAATGGTTTTGTTATATAGTCGTCTGCTCCAAGTTCTAACCCAACTATTTTATCAAGTTCTTCATCTTTAGCTGATAAAATAAGTATTGGAACATTTAACGCACTTTTTATTTTTTTACATGCAGTAAGTCCATCCATTTTTGGAAGCATAATGTCTAAAAGAATTAAATCTGGCTTTTTCTCTAGTGCCATATCAACTGCCATCACTCCATCATTTGCTTCTATTGTATTATATCCTTCTTTTTTAAGATTATATACTAATATATCAATTATAGATTGCTCATCATCTACTATAAGAATCGTTTTTTTATCTTCTTCATCAAACATTTGTCTTCCACCTTTCTCTTGTAACTATATTATTATATATCATAAAATTAAAATTAAAACAAGTACTTAATTTATTTTTTAAGTAATTTCTTTAAATTTTCTATTTCTTGATACTTCAATAACTGATGTTCAAATTTTTCTCTATGCTGTTTTACTGTTGTATCAAGTATTGCACCACACTGAGCAATTATTATGCCTAGTATCATAAATCCAGTTGCAAGAACTGCTGATGGAACTTTTTTAATATACTTCGTTTTTAAGTATTCTATAATTACTGGCACACCAACTATTAATCCCAAAATTCCAAAAATTATCGCTATAACAAAAAAGAATCTTCTTGGTCTATAATCTTTATACATACTTATTATTTTTTTGATAACTTTTATTCCATCACTTATTGTACTAATCTTTGAACTACTTCCATTTGGTCTATTTCTATATGTTATAGGTATTTCTTTGATAATAAAATGCTTGTCCAATGCATATAACGTGATTTCTGTTTCTATCTCAAACCCTTGACTTAAAACTGGCATATTTTTCACAAAAATTTTATTGAATACTCGATATCCTGTCATAATATCTTTTAAATTTGTTCTAAATAATCGATTTATAGAATTCTTTACTAAATTATTTCCAAATTCATGAAATCTTCTTTTATTTTCTTTTTTATAGGTTCCATTAGAAAGTCTATCTCCTATTGACATATCTACTTCGCCTTTTTCAACTGGTTCTATTAACTTATGTACATCTTCAGCAGGATATGTATCATCTCCATCCACCATAACATATATATCTGCTTCAATTTCACGAAATGCACGTCTTATAACATTTCCTTTTCCTTGATTATATTCATGTCTAACTATAGCACCTGCTTTTTGAGCTAATTCTACTGTTCTGTCTTTTGAATTGTTGTCATAAACATATATTTCCGCTTCTGGCAGTTCCCTTTTAAAATCTGATACTACTTTCTCTACAGTTAATTCTTCATTATAGCATGGTATTATTACTGCTGTTTTCATTAATATTCTCATTCCTTCCATTGCATTTCTTTTGTTGCACTTTTAAATCAAGAGGGTTGCCTAAAATAGGAACCCTCTTGATTTTTATTTTATTCCTCTTCTTCTTGTGTTCCTTCATCAATAAGCTCTTTTACTTTTTGATATTGTTCTTGAATATTTGTTACACAATGTATATTTATTCCATTCCTTCCAACCATATTATTATGTTTATTTCCATAATATCCTGTTCCACTTGATGCATTCGTAAATATTCTAATTGTTCCTAAATCAAACATTCTTTCAAAAATGCTTTGAGACATTGTAACTTCTCTTATATATTTATATTTTAGTTCCTTTTGTTCTTTATTTAGGAATCCATCAATATATTCTACTTTTGTAACATAAAAATTATAATTTAAATCTTCATATTGCATTTTATCAAATGCAAATTTTACTCCAACATATATTGCAACAATTACAAGTGTAATTGGAGTTAACATAGGTATTTCCAACCACAACTCAATTCCTAGCCATAACATAATTATAAATGTCCACAAAATTGCTTTGCAAATTGTACTTAATAATTTATATCCTACGTTAAATGTAGGCTTTATTTGATATATTACCTGATTATCTTCTAATATTAATTTTTTAGGTTCTTTTCCTTCTTTCGTTGCCCCACATTTTGGGCAAAATTTTGCTTCGTCAGGTATTTCTGCCCCACAACTTTTACAAAACATATTTACTCCTCCTTAAATTTAACTACAGTTTTTTATACATCTATTATCGTCTTTATTTGCTTATATATGTCTTGCACATTTTTTACATCTCTAATAAATATTCCATTTCCGAATCCAGTTTCTGCATTTGTAAATAATATGATGTTTCCTATATTAAACCATCTTTGTACAAAAGTTTGTCTCATTGTAACTTCTCTTATATATTTATATTTAACTTCTTTTTCAGATACATTTAAGAAGCTATCTTTATAAATTATTTTAGTTTTATAAAAATTATACGTATAATTTTTATATTGAGTTTTTTCAACTAATACTTTTATAAGGTAAATTACACCTACTATCAATAATGCGAAAAATATAATTCCTAAGCCAACTCCTGGTTCAACAATCATTACTGGCACACCGATAAGTAAAATAATTAATACATACACAATCAATGATGGTAATACTTTATATGTAAAACTGTATGTTGGTTTTACTTGTAACTGTACCTCTGTATCAGGTATTTTTTCTTGTGTTTTTGATACTTTTTCACCTGTTTCAATATTTGCTCCACAGTTTGTGCAAAATTTTGCACCTTCTTCTAGTTTTGCTCCACATTTTTCACAAAACATTTTATTTTCCTCCTTTATTTTTTTTGTACATTTTTTTCTTTTAAAGTATACAATATTTTGTAACTTTTTGCAATATTTTGTAATTAATTTTTTATTTTTTTGTCACCACTAGCTAAGCGTGGAGGAATGTTTCACAAACACTTCTCCGGTTGTTCCATCAAGTTCAACTTCATCTCCATCTTTCAAAGTATTCATTAGCCCAGTAATTCCAACAACTGCTGGTATACCAAGTTCCCTTGAAACAATAGCTGAATGTGACAAAAGGCTTCC
Source organism: uncultured Clostridia bacterium (assembly GCA_947624405.1). Taxonomy (GTDB): domain Bacteria; phylum Bacillota; class Clostridia; order TANB77; family CAG-508; genus JAAWPK01. The sequence continues at coordinate 12,080 of CANQKB010000015.1, read as the reverse complement.
TCTTTCAACCAAAATTCCACTTGCCGATGGAAAAAGCATTATCCAACCTGGGTCAGTATACTCTGCTACTAAAATTTCTCCCTGTTCTAATTTAGCATTAGCAGGATTTTTTATTACTCTAACTCTGCCTCTTATTTTACCTGGAGATGCCCCTATTCCTTTTAATTCTTTTTCATTTTTTTCTTTATTTTCTTTTAATTGTTCTCTTTTAAATGAATTTCCAATATTTACAGCCCCATAAGAATAAAATCTCTCATCTGGTGTTTCATTATTATATTTCAAATATTGCTCTTTTCTAATACTTATTAATTCCTTTAAATTATTTGTAGTAGATTTTCCATCTATATAGTATAAAATTTCATCAACTTCTAAATAAAAAATATCTCTTTTTTTTTCAATCACATTCATAGAAGTTAAAATAAATCCTATTCGTAAAAATAGCTCTCTTACTCTTCCAAATAACCTAGTTCTTTCAAATCGCAAATTTTCTCTATTTTTTACAGTATATCTTGCTTGTTTTAATAAAAATGTAAATTTTGCTTTTTCAATAGGTTTAAATTTTAGTTTTTCATCTACCATTTTTTCTGCTTTTAATCTATTTTCTTTTTCATCAATATTTTGTATTTTTGTATTTTTTATTCTCCTTGCAAAAGTTGCAATAGAGGCATATAAACTAGCAGGATTATCCTTCAAGGTTAATGTCTCTAATTTCAATTCTTGCAAACATCTATCAGAAAATTTATCTAAATATTCATCAAGCAATTTCTTAAATTCCTTATATTTAGGCAATTCTTTTTGAATATACAAAGTATCTCCACTTTCCAATAGTTTCAATAATTCCTCATCATCTTTAGCAACATTCGCCATTTCTTTTATTCTTTTGGCTGGTTCACTGCTTATGATTCCACCTTCACCACATAATAAATCATTGTGAATCATATCGCCTTCATCTTTAAAAATTTTTCTACACTCATTTTTTAAATTACCATAAAATATCATGGCTAAAAAATCATTTACAAGAGGCGCATCCCATTTATGAAGTAGTTTCTTTTCTAATTCATAATAATAGTCATGTAATTCATATAAATCCATATTTTCGATATCTTTATCTTCCAATGCATCATTTAATCTTTCATAAAATTTATCTGTCATATTTCTAATCTTGAAAAATCCTTTTATTAGCCCCCAACCTGTACTAACTAATCCTATTTTATCCTTAAAAGTTGCTTGAGGTACTGGGAATAAATCATCTGGTAAAGTTTCTTTTACTCCCATCATTTGTTCCATAAATTTCTTGTTATTTCCAAGACCTGGAAACATAGAAAGTAATCCATACCACCCATATAAGTTATAGTATACTCTTCCGTCTATTAATGCTAACATATTTTTAAACATTTGAGAATTCATTTCTATTTTTTCTTTTTTTACATTGAAAATTTTACATAACTCAATATAAACATTCTCATATACCATTCTAATAAATGAAAATGTTAAAGGTGTAGTGATTCCTCCATAACTTTCAACAATATTACTATTATCAAAAACATTTAACTTTCCTTCTTTGCTACTTCCTAAAGTTGTGATAGGTCTTGACTGCAATAAATATAGTTCTTCTCCTTCAAAAGCCCATTCTATATCTTGGAATCTACCGAAATATTCGCTTGCCTTCTTTACTAACTCTTTTACCTTTATTATTTGCTCATCACTTAATACTTGCTCATTTTTCTTTTTTTCTTCTACAGATTTCTGAACAATTTTTCCATTTTCAAAAACATGACTAAAATCCTTTACAGCAATTCTTTTTTCAACATCTTTTTCTTTAATGACATAAGTATCAGCAGTTGCAATTCCATCTACTAATCCGCTTCCAATTCCATATACAGCTGAAATAACTATTTCCTTAACATTAGAATTAACTGGGTTTGCTCCAAATGCCACTCCTGCTTTATCTGCATTTACCATCTTTTGAACAATCACAGATGGTATTGTTATCTCATCAATTCCATTTTCTTGTCTATATGTTTCTATTCTATCTGAAAATGCAGACATGTATACTTCTAAAACTTTTTCTATTACGTTTGATTTTTTTATATATAAAAAAGTTTCAAATTGACCTGCAAAAGAATTTTTTGCAGAATCTTCATTTCCTGCTGATGACCTAACAGCAAAATATGTTTCATCTGGATATTCTCTCAATCTTTCTTCTATTTGCCACTTTGCTTCATCTATTATACATCTATTTTCTTTGTTAAATCCCATATATGATATTACAAACCAATCTGGAATATTATCTATTGACATTCCAATCTTGCTAAGTGCAGTTGCTTTTCCTCCCATTATTTCATAATTTTTGCTACTTTTTTCTAAAATATATTCCATATAAAATTCCTTTCTATATTATTAAAAATCCTAAGCTCAAATAGCAAATTACACTATATATATTAGCAGATAATTCTGTTATTTTTGCTTCTTTTCTACCTTGTTTTTTCACAAAATCTATATTTGCTAAATTAACCATCATATATGTTATAATTATAAAAAGCACATAATTTGTTCCTAAAATAATTGTCTGTGCAATCATTAAAAGTGTTTCTAATATAAATAAAATTAATACTGCCTTTTTTATGCCAAATACTGCTGTATAAGTTTTTACTCCATTTTCTTCATCTTCTTTACATCTAATTTTTCGTGCTATTTCTACAATCCACGATACTATGTATGACATAAGCAATAATTTCCAAATGCTAGAATAATCAATATCATATACAAAACTATGTAAATTCAAAAAACTAGATAAATGCTGAAAAATAGATACAGGCACAAAACTAGATAAATACAAAACCAATAAAGGTAATAAAAGTTCATCAAAAAAGACTTCAATTAATATATGCTTATCTAAGAATTTTTTTATAAAAAAACCTTTACTCATTATTGCAAAAAATAGCCACATTATTAATAACCACAATATACTACCGTAGTTTAATGTGATTAATAATTGCAGAATAGCACATATTATAAATAAAACTTTTAATTCTTTGAGAGATATAAGACCTCTTGGTACAGGTCTATATGGTCTATATTTGCAATCTTCATCATAATCCTTAAATTCATCAACTATACGAACCATTAAAAATTGTAAAAATGCTACAATAAACATCGGTATTATTTTATAAAAATCTGTTACATATGGATTTGAAATTGAAATTTCTCCTACTTCACTTAGTAATTCTTTTGGCATTTCTTCATATCTACTTACTTTAATTGAAGTATTAAAGCAAAAAACTGCAATGACTATTGCTAATATATATAATCCATATACTAAAACTGGAAATCTTTCTTTTTGATATGTATACCATTTTTTAAAAAAGTTCATTTTTTCCTTTCCTTTCTGCATACAAGAATATTAATTTACTTATATTTATTTTAATATCATTTTTTTTAGTTCATTGTAGTCCACTTTAGTGCTATGTCTTTTATCAACTGGAATCTTCTTCACATATTTTATTTCATCAATTTTTCCAAAACTTATTGCGTCTTTTATATCTTTTTCAGGGATTTTGTTACTTCTTTCTAAAACTAAAATGATTTTACCATTATTTTCAAAAATTGCAGTCTTTCCTATTTTTACTTTAGCATGTAAAGCTGCTTCAATATTAAAAAATGGTTCTTTAACCCTTCCTCTTAGCCATAATTTATTGTCTTTATCAAAAAATCCTAAATCACCAGTTCTGTGATACTTTTTTCCATCAACAGAAAATTTATTTTCTTTATCGCCAAAACCTCCAACATATCCTTTCAAAACATTTTTTCCTGTTACTACTATTTCTCCTACTCCATCTACTTGCATCTTTTCAAATTCTTCTTTGCTTATATCTCCAATTTCATTTACACCATTTTTTATAATTTTACATTCCTCTACTCCTATAATATATCCTGCTAAAATTCCATTACCATTTTTTGTATTATCTATATCCTCTTTAGTCATCTCATCTATATTTAATTTTGCAATAGGTTCTGCTTCTGTAGAACCATACATCGTTACTATTTTAGCATTAGGAAAAATCAATTTTAAATTTTCTATAAAATCTAAAAATATCGCTCCGCCTCCTGTAAAAATTTTTCTTACATTTTCAAATTGCAAATTATGTTTTTTTGCATAATTTATTATAACATTTAAAATACCAGGTGCTGCCATAATTCTATTAATATTATTATTTTTAATTTGTTTAATTAGTTTTTTTGCACTTGATTCTCCCAAATTTGAATAATTGCCATCTGCTATTACTGTTGTTATCCCCACATTTATATTAGATAACGTAAATATTGGCATAGTTGATAATTCAATATCATTTTCATCATAATCTATATTTTTTTCTAATATTTCTCCTTGACACTTTAAAAATCCATGTGTTCTTTCTGCCACTTTTGGCTTACCTGTTGTTCCACTTGTATATGTCAAAATACCAGAATAATCTTCATTTAAATCTTCAATTTTTAAATCTAATTTTTCATTTAAATTATCTATTATATTTACATTAATTTTTAAATTTAGTTTTTTTAAATTTTTGTTGATATTAGAATATATTATATACTCATTAGTTCCAACAATAGCTTCTATTTCTTCAAATTCATTGTTTTTTATTCCATTTTTAATAAACCCTGCATCCATAAAACAAGGAATTGCACCTATTGACCATATAGCAAGCAAAGTAACATATAGTTTGCTTGACATAGGAACTAAAACAAGTATCTTACTACCTTTCTTTATACCTTTATTCTCTAGATATTTTTTAAAATTTGCAACTTTATTGTATAATTCTTTAAATGTAATTTTTTGATTATTTTGTATTAAGCAAACCTTTTGTGGAATATTTATATAATTTTCTTTTAATTTATCTACTAAATTCATATTTGAAAGCTATTCCTTTCCATAGTTCAAATTCAAGTTTTATACTGACAATTTTCTTCATATTCTTTTTCCATATATTGCATATTCTCTAATCAATTCTGTTTTGTTTCTTTTAGCTATTTTTTGCGATGTGTTATTACTATACATAAATGCAAAAATCCATTCTTTAAAATTTTTACTTTTGGCATTTTCTGCAATTTGACTTAAAAGAATATTTCCTATTGCAAATTTCTCATATTCCGATAAAACAGCTACTGTTTTAACTATAACAGTTTTTACCTCTTTTTGTTCTTTTAATTCATTCAAATTAGGAATACAAAATATAAATCCAATTTCTTTACCTTCTTTTTCTGCAATTAAAATCAAATCTTCATCCACTAGATTTATATACTGCTCATATTGTTTAATAAATTCTCCTTCATCAATTGGTGTGTAAAATGGATTCCTATAAAAGCTTACTTTAGATATATTATATATTTTTTTAAAATCATTAATATAATCATTTTTATTAAATTTTCTAATTTCTATATTGTTCTCTTTTAACTTATTTTCAAGGTCTTTCAAAACTTTAGAATTATATGCATCTTCTATTTTTCCCTTTGTTGATGTATATGTGTACATTTCTTCAAATCCTGCATTTAATAATATTTCATTATCTTTAATTGGGTTTACATTTTCTAATAAAAATGGATTTTCTCCATTTGTATATTTCAATGTTCTGTACTTTTTCCATGTGTTTCCATTCATTGGTGCAACTATTAATTCTATATTTTTATTTTTCAATATTTCTTCACATTTTTTTAATATTTGCATTCCATATTCTTTATTATCACACTCAAAATCTCCAATACACCCAATATTTTTTCCATCTACTTCTGGTGTATTTTCAAAATAGCATGTAGCCTTTGCCACAATTTTGTCACCATCAATTAAAGTAATTTTTATATCTTTTTCTTCATCAATTTTAACTTCCAATTTTATATCTTCCCTTCTAACAATTATTTCCTAAAATAGCACTTGCAAATATTGTATTCCACTTAAAGCTAGTGTTAATGCAAGAATAATCTTTGTATGCATATAGCCATTAGTTATAGTTATTTCCTCTTTTTGTACATTCTTCTTTTTCAAAGATATTATAATAGCACTTAATATAAAAGCAATAATCATTGCACTAAACATAATTGCGTTTAGTCTTTCTTTAAATACTAATATTTCTATCAATATACTTGGTACAAATATAAATCCTATTCCCTTTGATACTGATAATAATATACTATCTCCCACACTAAAATTAAAATAATACTTTAATCTTACAAAAGTATTAATAATTAAATGCATAGTATAAGATGAAGCATATATCATAAATAACTCTTTTTTTAGGCCTGTAATTGCAACTATTCCACATATAGCTATCCCTATTATAATATTTGTTTCTATTATTCTCGCATCATATAAATTTTCTTTTTCATTTTCTCTCTTTTTTGGAAAATTCATAACTGTCAAAAATAAAATCAATGGAGGAATTATTGCATATATACCATATAAAATTATAGTTAAATATCCTACTACTAATGTTTCAACAAGAGCCAGTTTACTCCATGCCTTTACCCTATTTGCTATTGTAACAAGTAAAAATATTACACATAAAATAAGTAAATTCATTCTTAACTCTTCAATAGCTAATCCTATATGTGTTGTCAAGAAAGCATACGTTGTAAGTGGTATTAGTAAATTATCGTTTCCGGAATGTGAAATCATTTCTACAAGTGCAACATTAAATCCAATTATCATTGAAATTGCTAGCACTTCTTCTCTGCCAACTTCCGTAAATAGTAATAATGGCACAAGTGTAGACATAAATGCAACTATAAAAAACATAAAACTTCCTTCTATGCTTTTTGAATCTTCATTTAACTCTGCCAGATTTTTTTTTGCATAATTTCTACCAATCAATGCTGCTGTACTATCAGCAAATGATAAGATTAAAATTGGTATACTATACAATATTTTGTCCCCTTTTGATAAGTAAAATAGCAAAAAAACAGATATGATAAAAAAGATTTCTCCCATAGATTCTCTATCTACACTATATAAAACTGTTCCTATTGTTTGCTTTAACTTTGTATGTTTTAAAATATACATAAAAATAACAGCTATAATTCCTAATAATCCCACTGAAAATGCTGAATTAAATATATACGGAAATGTAAGCATAATAAGCCCCATACTAACATGAAGCATTTTTCTCTTTATTTCTCCATTTATGTTTGTTTTCTCTTCAATTATTTTTATTATCAGCATTACTAAAAATAATGTGACCAAAACAAACAGTATGCTCTCCCACTCTATAATCATTCTTTTATCATTCCTTTCTCAGTGCATTTTTATCTCTTCTATAATAAAATTGCTATAAAAGAATGCTTTATCTTTTTTTAGTAATTCTTTTGCTTCTTTTTCTTTGTATTCTAAATTTTCAAAATACTTAGAAGCTCTTTTATCTGCAAGCATATTCCAATATGCTATTCTAGTTCCCTCTTTTGATTTTGTAAATATTTTTTCAAATATTTTACACATTTGGCTATCATCCATATATTCGAATATATCACTTAAATTGTATTTGCTAATATATTTTACATCGTCTCTTTCTAAAAATGTTTCTACAGATTCTGATAATAGTATAAGTTTATCTATATTTCTTTTTATAATTTCAAAATTTTCTTTTCTATATGCTAGTGGTAAAACTTTTTCATATTTTCCATTAATTATATAATGTAAATAAGAATTTTCTGATGTATCAAGCTCAGTTATTGCATATTTTGTTCTTTCCATAATATGCTGTGCCACATTGACATTTACATATCTAAAAAATGCTTTGTCTCTTCCAAGCTTGCCCATTACAGTTTTAGAGAAAAATATTCTAAATAATAATTGCCATCTTAAATTGTTCCATTTTTTATTATAAAATTCAATTCTTTCTTCTCTTGTTTTTTTCTCTAACAATTTTTCTCTTGTTTTTTTATTATGTATTAATGGTAAAACTTTTTTTCCAAATATATTAAAGTATTTTTCAAATTTTCCAGAATGTATGATTCCTTGTTTAATTATTTCTATATTATTCTCAAAATATTTTCTCGTATTTTCTGTTAGCTTGTCTTTTATTTTTTCATATATTTTTGTTCTATCATTATTTTCAAATACTCCAATTAATTGCATACATTCTTCATATTCCAAATATTTATATGCTATTTTTTTTATTTCTGTACACGCCATTTGATTTTTGTTTAAATCTATTGCATATACTTTATTAGGATTTTTTATCAACATACTCATTGCATTTTCTCCAGCTGATGCTATTGATAAAATATTGTCTTTTTCGTTTATTTGCAAAGCCTCAATTAGTATTTCTGCATCTTCCCAAACTTGTGCATATCTGATTAAATCAAATTTAGCATAATCTTCTACTTCACTTTTTACTATTTGTTTCTCAGACATCATTTTCTCCTTCGTTTTTATTTTATAATTATTATATTATAAATGAAAGGAATTTAAGATAATTATATGGTTTATATTATGTTAATTTTTTATATTTTTTATAGCATACTACACTTATGCTTAAAAAATCTATTATAGCTGTTAATAATATTAAATTAGTTGTTTCTCCTGTTTTTGGTAATTCTCCAGGTAAAGTATCATTTAATTCTTCTTTTGGTGGATTTCCTTGTATTAGATTATCCTGTGCTGTTTTGTCTTGTTCTGGGTCATCCTTTGGTGGATTCTCTTCTATTATTTTTTTAGTATTTTCTATTGTAAATTCATGTTCTAACTTTTCATTAGTTACTTCAAAGCTTATTTTTTCATCAAGTACATTGTATCCAACTGGTGCTTTTATTTCCTTAATTTCATATTTACCCAAATATAAATTTTCAAACTCTATTATTCCATCTTTGTCCGTGGTTTTTCTTTCTATTTCTTCTCCTTTTTTATAATATACATATCCGTTTAATTCTATATTTTCTTTTGCATATAAACCAAAGGTTGCCCCTTCAAGCATGTTAGCTTTTTCATCTACTTTTTTTAATGTTACTGAACCCAATTTTATTGGTATGGCTAATCTTCCATTGTTGCCTAAATATGAAACAATACTGTATATTCCCAATTTATCGATATTTCCATAAGATGGTGCATAATAAAGCTCTGCAGTATTTGTAACATTGCTTTCTTTTTTATTAGATAAATATTGTAAATTTCCTATTATGTTCGTTCCTCTTTTAGTTGACACAACAACATCTTCACCTTTATTATCTACTTCCTGATTTTTTTCAGTACTATAATATGTTAAATAACTTTCTCCTTGTGCTCCAAAAAATTCTTTTCCTTTATGTGATGTAGCATACTGTACATATCTTCCTGCTAATCCATCACTCCTATGTTCTGGTACATAATAATCTATTGCAAAATAATATGTTGCGTTTGGATCTATTTGTTCTAAGTCTGTTACTGGATCTGATAAAAGTACTTTTCCTCCTGTTGTTATTAATTCCCCCTCTCCTTGATTGTCTCCACCATTAGAATTCTTATAAATAGTTAAGTTCTTTTGAAATATGTAGAATCTATTATTTGCAGATGGTGTAAATGTTATTACTGCATCACCATATTTTTCATCAGCTTCTTTATTGTTCTTTTCTCTATCATAATAATTAGAATAGAAATATGTGTATAATTTATTTTTTTCTTCTTCTTTATTTTCGTTAAAATATTTTGTTGATACTTTTGTCAAATCAACTCCTTTGTCATTTTGATTCATTATGTTATTACTTATTCCTACTGTATATAGTACTCTAATTGGTAATGCATAATCCGTATTTGCATTTGTTTTATATTCTTCTACATTATTCAATTCGTCAAGTTTTATTTTTGTTAAATAAATTGGTATTGCATTGCTAGGAATAGTTATGTGCAATTTTTCTTCAGTATCATTACTAATCTCTTTCCAAATTTTTATATCACTTAATTTGAATTTAGGTTGATTTTCATAACTAACATTTATAATTTCTGTATCTTTATTGTTTGAAGCCACCGCTTTATAATATTGTTTTGACACATCATTTCCATCAACATTCTCTATAATAGGCTCTCCATCTTTGATTATGTTATACTCTTGACCAAACAATAATAATTTTTTTACTTCCTTTATTTCCATATATTTTCCTATAGGATCTATATATGACAAAGCATCAGTTTCGTTAATATCATTTCCACTTTCTCCAATTGGATTAAATGCAGTAGATGTAATAATTTCATCCAAAGCAAGAGCTACGTCATCTGATGAAAGGTCTCTAAAAGAATCATTATAAAAAATGTTTTTTATAATGTCTTCGTTTGTAATTTCATTATCTTCGTTTAATTTATTTATTTTAAAATTTATCTCTTCTTTATCACTATCAGTAAAAGTCGAAGAAATACCTGTTGGAGATTCTTTCCATTGTTGCCAAAGTTCATATGCTTCTGCAACTTCTTGTTTAAATTCCCATGATAATTCGGATACATCTTGCCTAAAATAGTTTTTAGGATCAAGAGTTGCATATATTCTTGGTACCTGCCATTGTGTTGTTTCTGTATCAATCATTGATTTGGTATCAACACTTACAGTATGTATTTTAAAATTTATTTCATCTTGATATTTACTAATATCAGCTTTACTAAATTGTTCTTCATATTTTTTTTGTACTTTAACTTTCATATAAGAAGCTGTCATTAAAATATCTAATATTGTTTCTTTTCCTCCTGTTGACATCTCATTTGTTTCAGTACGATACTTTTTATAGCCAGTACTATAATTTCCAAGAGAAGTTGCAATTGGGACGTTATACCATTCATCTCCTGTAATACTTTCATTACTATTTTTTAATGCGTAGTTTGATCCTCCATCTGTAATGATAATTGCCGTAGGAATGTGTGTAGAATTACTCTCCATATTGTTATATAATTCTTCAAATCCATAATAAATTCCTGCTTGCATATTTGTATGATATCCAATCCATGCATCTACGCTCTCTATTTTTGACTCTGGAATACCATCTGTATAATTATTCCTTATACTTTTTTCATAATCTTTTCCGTCTTTTATTGCTTTTACACGAAGAGTATAAGCACATGATCCAGATATATCAAAATTTTTCTCATTATAACTCATAAAATCTTCAACTGTAATATATTCTCCATTATTATCTGCTTTTGTGTAATGCCCTAATTCCATAAGTGTACATACTGTACCTCCATAAGTTACTATACAAACTCTATTTTTTTCATTCATTTCCATTAATGTTTCTATTGTTTTATTTATTGCACTAACAGTTGCCTTAATTCTTGAATGAGCTATACGTGTTTCCTCATCTTCATGATCAAGTCCATCTACAATATCAAAGCCCATAGAACCTGAAACATCCATAATAATTGAGACATCTGCTGCGACCATTTTTTCTACTGCTTGACTTGATCCTAAAGCTGAAAAAACTGTTAAGAAATCATCATCATACTCTATATTAAATTTATTATCTAAAGTAACTTGTCCGTTTCCATTATTTGCATAAACTGATTTGTCAGTCCATACTCGTCCGTTGTATCTTCCTCCTTCAGTATTGATAATTTTCTTATAATCATCTACTGTACTTTTGTCTGCAACACGTATAATATTTTCTTCTTGTGTTTGCATAATATTATTGGTGTCAGTTTCGTTTGATTTTGCTAAAACAACTGTCAATGTATTTATATTTATATATATTATTAACATTACTAATATCAGAGAAATTATTTTTTTAGGTCTATTATAAAATCTTTTACTTTTTCTCATTCTTGACACTCCTTATTTCTTTAGTATCAGTTATATTATATCATATAAATATTGTGTTTACAATAAAATCAACATAAATGTAATATTAATGTAATATATACAATTATTTTATCATAATTTTTTTGTATATTTTTTTCAAATATTTTTTATTATACAGTATTTCTTTGTTACAATTTACAGTCGATTTTCGCTAAGCTACCTGAGGAAATGATTTTAAAAATTTTAATCATTTTTATCAATTTTTAAGTCTTTTTTAGGTATTCTTTTGAGTATGTAGAAACATCTCGATTTTGTTTATTTTTCAGTAGTTTACTTTAACTC
>CANQKB010000014.1 GCA_947624405.1 uncultured Clostridia bacterium | reverse complement strand
GAAAAATAAAAATGCAAAAATTAAATCGAAAAAAAATATACCTAAAATTTTTTAGAAAGAAAAAAATAAATAATAAAGATTAAAAATTTATAAAATAAAAAATAATAAAAATTTTTGAGGAATAAAAAAATAGAAAAATAAAAATGCAAAAATTAAATCGAAAAAAAATATACCTAAAATTTTTTAGAAAGAAAAAAATAAATAATAAAAATTAAAAATGTATAAGTAAAAAATTTTAATAAAAATTTTCAAAACCAAAAAAGTAAAAAATTAAAAATATGAAAATTTTATGAATTAAAATTTATGATTAAATATTTTTTTAAATGTAGAAAAATAATAAAAGTTACTTCTATTTTTTATAAAAATAGAAAATATAAATTCTATAAAAAAAATGTAAAAATCGCTTTAATGTTATATTTAGTGATATTATTAGATTATATAAATAAAAATTAATGAAAATAAAAATGTTATAAAAATGGCAAAATAAAAAAGAAGAGTAAATAAAAATTTTTATAAAATTTAGATATAATTTTATATGTTGAAAAAAATAAATTCGCTTAAAATGGAATTTAAACGAATTTATTTTTTTATGCATTATGTATTTTTGTATTTTATACTTATTACAAAAATTGAATTAGAAAAAGTTTTTAGTATATAAAAATATTGCAAAATATTTATAATAATTATTTTAATATAACCTCTTTTGATTTTATATCAATTGGTTCGCTATTTATTTTTTCTTCTTCCTTTTCCTTTGTTAAATTATCTTTGGCAACTGTCATTAATAATTTTAATCTATTTGTTTGATTAGCTTCACTTGCACCAGGATCATAGTCAACAGGACTAATATTAGCATTAGGATATTTTGAACGAATAGTTTTTATAACACCTTTTCCGACAACATGATTTGGTAAGCATGCAAATGGTTGTACACAAACAATATTTGGAATATCATTTTCTATATATTCAATCATTTCTGCTGTTAAAAACCAACCTTCACCAGTTTGATTTCCTATTGATAAAATATCTTGTACTTTATCTTCTAGATGCCAGATATCGCAAGGCATTAAATATTTTTTTGTAGAGTTACTTAATGCTAGTTTTACATCTTTTTCAAAAATATCTATTAGTTTTATTGCTAATTTAAATATTTTTGCTTTTGTTTTATCAGTATTAAGCAAAGTATTAAATGTGATTTTATGTGTTGCCATAAACTTGATAAATCCCATAAAATCAGGCATTACTACTTCTGCGCCTTCATTTTCTAAAACATTAATTACAAAGTTATTTCCAAAAGGATGATATTTTATTAATATTTCACCAACGATACCGACTTTTGGTTTTTTTATTTCAGTATTTAGTTCTATTTTCTCAAAATCATCAACTATATCATAAATGCTTTGTTTAAATTGTTTTGAATTACAATTGTTGACTAAATTTTTGCATTTTTCCATCCACTTATCATATATTTTTTGAGTTTCACCTTTGTTTTTTTCATATGCTCTATTTTTTAATAATAACTTTTGAAGTAAATCACCATAAACTACACCTTTTAATAGTTTTTCCATTAATGGAATCGTTAGCTTAAATCCTGGATTTTTTTCCATTCCCACAATGTTAAAACTAATAACTGGAACTTGTGAAAATCCTGCATCTTTTAATGCTTTTCTAATAAATCCTATATAATTTGTAGCTCTACAGCCACCTCCAGTTTGAGACATTATGAGTGCAGTTTTATTTACATCATATTTTCCAGATTGTAGTGCTTCAATCATTTGACCAGTTGTTAAAATAGAAGGATAACATGCATCATTATTTACATATTTTAAACCAGTTTCTACAGTCTTAGGGGTACACGTATTTAAGAGTTCTACATTATAACCACAAGACCTTAGGGCTACGGACAAAAGCTCGAAATGTATTGGTGCCATTTGAGGAACAAGGATTGTATAATCTTTTCTCATTTCCTTAGTAAATGGTATTTTATAAATACCGTAATTACCTTTATTTTCAGCAGGTTCTATACATTCTTTTTTCTTTTCTAATCTTTTATTTATACTTGCAAGAAGTGATCTAATACGTATTCTTACAGCTCCTAAATTATTTACTTCATCAATTTTTATTAGTGTGTACATTTTATCATAACTAGATAAAATTTCTTCAACTTGATCTGTAGTTACTGCATCAACGCCACATCCAAAAGAATTAAGCTGTACTAATTCTAGATTATCATGATGACCAACAAAGTCTGCAGCTGCATAAAGTCTACTATGGAATACCCATTGATCAACAACTCTTAAAGGACGTTTTACTTGTACGTCTTTTGCAACTGAATCTTCTGTTAAAACACAAAGACCAAGTCCTGTAATTAATGTATCTATTCCATGATTAATTTCTTGGTCAATATGATAAGGTCGACCATCAAGTACGATTCCTTTTAAGTTATTTTCGTCCATATATTTTAATGCGCGTTTTGCTTCATCACGAATATCTTGTTTACATTTTTGATATTCTTCTTCTGCTGATTTTGCAGCTTCTTCTAATTCCTTTTTTGTAAAATTATATTCAGCAAATTCGTCTAAATTCATTATTGTTTTTACTAAATTTTTGCTATTGAAAGATAGGAAAGGATTTAAAAATTTTATATCCTTAATTTCTTCTATATTATTTTTTATAACTTCTGAATATGAAATTACTATTGGACAATTGTATTTATTATCTGACTCTTCGTATTCTTTTCTTGAATAAGGAAGACATGGATAAAATATTGTTTTTATGCCCATGCTAATTAAACTCATAATATGTCCATGAGAAAGCTTTGCTGGATAACATACTGATTCTGATGGCATTGATTCTATTCCTTTTTCGTATGTAGATCTTGTACTTTTTTCAGAAATTATTACTCTAAATCCTAGTTTAGTAAAGAATGTAAACCAGAATGGGTAATCTTCATACATATTTAGAACTCTTGGAATACCGATAGTTCCACGAGTAGCTTCCTTTTCATCAAGAGGAGTATAACCAAATATTCTTTCATTTTTATATTTTACTAAATTTGGTAAATCTAAATTACCAGTAATTTGACCTGCTCCACGTTCACAACGATTACCAGAAACATGTACTTTACCATTACTAAATTTATTAATAGTAAGTCCACAGTGATTTTCACAACCTTGGCATCTCGTATGAGTAACCTTTATTTCTAATTTATTAATATCTTCTATTGTTGCAATATGTGAAATATATTCCATATCTAAATTTGCTTCGTATTGTTCTTTACTTAGTAATGCAACTCCATAAGCCCCCATAAGTCCAGCAATGTCTGGTCTTACAACTTCTTTTCCTACAATTAATTCAAAACTACGTAAAACAGCATCATTGTAAAATGTACCACCTTGAACGACAATATGATCTCCTAGAGTTTCTGGATCTCTTATTTTCATAACCTTTTGAATTGCATTTTTTATTACGGAAATAGAAAGTCCAGCGGATATATCTCCAACAGAATACCCTTCTTTTTGTGCTTGTTTTATTTTTGAATTCATAAATACTGTACATCTTGATCCTAAATCTACAGGGGTTCTTGATGTTAATGCACTTTCTACAAATTCTTCTATTGATAAATTTAGACTTTTTGCAAATGTTTCAATAAATGAACCACAACCAGAAGAACAGGCTTCATTAAGCATAATATTATCAATTGAAGAATTTTTTAATTTTATATATTTCATATCCTGACCACCGATATCTACTATGCTTGTAACATTAGGCATAAATTCAGATGCTGCTCTGTAATGTGCTATAGTTTCAATTTCACCTAAATCCACATTTAAAGCTGTTTGAACTAACTTTTCTCCATATCCTGTAACACCTGAATAGCGTATTTTAGCTGTTTTTGGCATTATTTCATAGACTTCTTTTAGCATATCAATAACAGACTTTAAAGGATCTCCTTCATTACTTCTATATATTGAATGTAATAGTCTTCCCTTATTATCAATAATTGCAAGCTTTGTAGTTGTTGAACCTACATCTATTCCTATAAAGCAATCACCAGAAAAATTTTCCAAAGAGCCTTTTTTAACTTTGGCTCTAGAATGTCTTTCTTTAAAAGCCTCGTATTCTGCATCTATTGAAAATAATGGAGCAAGAGGCTTCGAAGTTGTATCTTTAGAGTTTCTAAGAACGCCAATTTTACTTTTTAATTTTTGAACAGAAATTGGATTCCTATTTAAAGAATCTAGAGCAGCACCTTTTGCAACTAAAAGATGAGCATTAGAAGGTGTGATTGCTTGCTCAGGTGTTAAATTTAATGTTTCTACAAATCTTTTTCGAAGTTCTGATAAATAATTTAAAGGACCGCCTAGAAAGGCTATATTTCCACGAATGGGTCTACCACATGCAAGTCCACTTATTGTTTGATTAACAACGGCTTGAAATATAGAAACAGCTATGTCTGCTTTTTCTGCTCCTTCATTTATAAGGGGTTGTACATCTGTTTTGGCAAAAACTCCACAGCGTGAAGCAATAGGATATATTGTTTTATAGTTTTTCGCAAGTTCATTAAGACCAGCTGTATCAGTATGTAATAGGCTTGCCATTTGATCTAAGAAAGCACCAGTTCCTCCGGCACATGTACCATTCATACGTTGTTCTACAAATTTATCAAAATATATTATTTTAGCATCCTCACCCCCAAGTTCAATTACTACATCTGTTTGAGGAATATACTTTTCAACAGCTCTTTTGCATGATACGACTTCTTGAATAAATGGCAAATCCAAAAAATTGGCAGCAGACATTGCTCCAGAACCAGTTAGTGCTATTGTAAACTCATTATTTGGATAGTTTTGGACAAGTTCCTCTAAAACGTTGCAAACAGTATTTTTAGTATCAGAAAAATGCCTTTTATAAGAGGTATGTATTGTATCTAAATTATCATTCATTACAATTATTTTTACTGTAGTTGAACCAACGTCGAGTCCAACATGTAATAATTTCTCATTTCCCATATCAGTTTCTCCTTTATATATTTTGTTTAATTCTATTGTTGCATATATAATTTTATACACAAAAAGCAAATTTGTCAATGTCAAAAATTAGAATAAAAGCAATATTCTTTACGGAAAAACATGAAATAAAGAACATATACAAAAATAATGTTCTAGTATAAAAATGTACATTAAAAATTTTTTTTATTTATTCATAATTTGTCCAAATATAAAATATAATTTCTTGAAAGGAATGAGAAAAATATGAAAAAGGAAAGAATTTTATTAATTTTAATTGGAGTAATATTGTGTATAATGATAATACTTACTTTTTTAAGTGTCTTTAAAAAGGATAAAGAGGAAGAGGTTTCAGAAATAACTCCATTTGAAGAGATAACAGAAGAAGAAGAAAGGCAAACAATGATTACCTTATATTATGTAAACACTGAAACAAATACATTGATGCCTGAAGCAAGAGTAATTGATGCAAAAGATTTATTAGAAAATCCATATAAAACATTAGTTCAAGAACTTTTAGCAATTCCAAGAAATGAGAAATTAAAAAGTGCATTACCAGAAGGAGTTAAAGTCAATGATGCAGTACTTGAAGGAAATGTTGCAACAATAGATTTATCAAAGGAGTTTATAGAAAATCAGCAGAATGACAATAGTAAAATAACATTAAGTGTTTATGCAATAGTAAATACTTTAACAGAGCTTAATGAAGTGAAATTTGTTAAAATTTTAGTTGATAATGAAGAAAAACAATTTTTTGATGAAAATGGCAATATTCTTGATTCTTTACTTACTAGATTTAGTTAATTATTTAAACCATTTATATAATTTTACATATTTTATAAATTGTTTGTAATTCCAAAGAAAATGCTCAACTTCATTTAAAGAGGAAAGAGTATTTTCTTTCATTTTTTTGATACTATTTTTTTTATTAGGTTGCTTTTTATTTGAAAAAAATAAATTATTTTGCATAATACCTCCCCAAAATAAAAAAATTGTTGTATAATATATTATGAAAAAATTTTAAAAAGGTTACAAAATGATGAAGTTAAATGAGAATGAAAGAATAGATGATTTAGAATTAAATAATTTAAAAATAATTCAAAATAAAAATTTTTTCTGTTTTGGAGTTGATAGTGTATTGCTTGCTGATTTTGCAAAAGAAATAAAAAATGGCAGTAATATTTTGGATTTGGGAGCAGGAAATGGAATTTTAGAATTATTAATGTCTGCTAAAGTAAGTAAGTCAAAAATAACAGGAATTGAAGTACAGAAAAAAATTGCAGAACTAGCAAATAAAAATATTGTATTTAATGGTTTGCAAAATCGTTGTAAAGTTATGAATATTAATATTAAAGAATTTGATGAAAAAAATAAATATGATGCTGTTATTACTAATCCACCATATAAAGAAATGGGAACCGGTTTAAAAAACGAAGCAGAGTCAAAAATAATTGCTAGACATGAAATATTAGGAAATTTAGAAGATTTTATAAATATTGCAAGTAAAGCTTTAAAAGATTTAGGATCATTGTATATGGTAAACAGACCAGAAAGGTTGATAGATATATTTGAATATTCAAGAAAATACAGATTAGAACCAAAAGTGTTAAGAATTGTTTATTCTAAACCCAATAGCAAACCTAAATTAGTTTTAGTTAAAGCTACCAAGTATGCTAATAAATATTTAAAAGTGAGAGAACCATTATATATTTATAATGAAAATGGAGAATATTCAAATGAAATAATGAAGATGTATAATAAATAATATTTTAAGAAAGGAGCATATGATTATTTAAAATATAAATATATCATATAAAAATTATGAGTGGAATTTTATATTTAGTTGCAACTCCAATTGGAAATTTGGAAGATATTACTTTACGTGCAATTAGAATTTTAAAGGAAGTTGATGTAGTGGTTGCAGAAGATACGAGACAATCACTTAAATTATTAAATCATTTAGAAATATCAAAGCCAATGATAAGTTTTCATAGGCATAGTACAGAGGATAGAGCAAATGAAATAATTAAAAAATTAAAATCAGGGGAAAATATTGCATTAATTTCTGATGCAGGAACACCTGTAATATCAGATCCAGGAGGAGAAATTGTTGAAATTGCTTTAAAGGAAAATATAAAAATTGTCCCAGTACCTGGACCATGTGCTTTAATTACAGCACTTATTGCTTCAGGAATAGATGCAAGAGAATTTTGCTTTTTAGGTTTTTTACCATTAAATAAAAAAATGAGAAAAGAGAAACTAAGGGAAATAAATATTTCTAAAAAAACAATTATTTTATATGAAGCACCGCATAAAGTAATTACAACTTTACAAGATTTAAAAGAGGTTACACAAAAAAGGAAAATAGTGTTGGCAAGAGAGTTGACAAAAATACACGAAGAATATATTGAAGGAACAGCAGAAGAATTAATTGAAAAAATAGATAATCCTAAGGGAGAATTTGTTATTGTTATTGATAAGTGTGAAGAAAAAGATGAAAATACTTTTGAAAATATGACAATAGAAGAACATTATATATATTACGAAAAATTAGGATATAGTAAAAAAGAAATAATTAAACTAATTGCTAAAGACAGAAACGTAAAAAAGGATGAAATATATAAAAAATTTATATAAAATAATTTTTTATTTTAAGGTGAGAAGTTGCATGTTTTTTATACAAAAAAAGACATGCAACGTAATTTTATCAGTTATGTTAATGCATGTCTTTTTTTTGAATCAACAAAAATTAAAAATATTCAAAAATTATATGAGTTTGTTTATTATATTAAGTATTATCAGTAGATGTTTCATCAAGATTAGTAATGTTATTTTTACATTTATCACATATTAACTTATTGTTATATGAAAGTAAATTTTTATTTGAACCACAGAAAATACAATTTGAAGTAAATTTTCTTAAAATGACAGAAGAACCATCGATGAAAAACTCTACTGCATCTTTATCATTTAGTTCTAATTTTTTCCTTAGTTCTGATGGAAGAACAATTCTTCCGAGCTCGTCAATTTTTCTTGTGATACCAGTTGATCTAATCATAAGTTTTCCTCCTTTATAAGCAAATATTAATTGTACTATTTATAATATATCACAAAAAAATACAACATTCAACAAAATACGACAAAAATATATTAAAAAAGTTAAATCAAAGTTACAATTCACAGCCAATTTCCGCTAAGCTACCTGAGGAAATGATTTTAAAAATGCGGCGTTGCGTTCTTCAAGGCGTTTAAGCTATTTTTGGCTGTTAAATGATAAATACGAATTTGAAACAATACAAGCAAGTAAACGAGTAGGTCGAACTCACTTCGATTTTTAAAACATTCCTCCACGCTTAGCTAATTAGGGTGTGAACTGTAACAAATCAAAAAATAAAAAAGAAGTGCTTTTACAGAGAATAATAACCTGCAAAAACACTTTAATATATGACTCCAAAAAGAGTTTTTTGTAGAGGAATTAATATTCGCGTATTATTTTTTTTGGGGGTTTGCGAATGGATAAAAATTTTATCCTCTACAAGATTAATGTTGAGTTAAAATTATTTTTAAATTGAATTTTATGATTGTGTAACAAAATAGATTTAAAAATAAATTGAAAATAAAAATTATTTAACATAAATCGGAAAGTAATTAAAAATAATACTTTAAGAATTTGTTAATACTATAATTATAATACAACATAGGTCGAAAAATGTCAAGAATAACTCATCGACATTTTTCGACAAAATTCGACGAAGGACATCCCAAGACCTATTAAAATAAGCACTTTAAGATTTCAACTTGTTGATTACGAACTGGGAAAAATTAGGAAAAAAGATAGCTTTTCAAATTTTATTTCTATATGATTAAGATGAAAACAATTGATAATATTGAAAGCGGTAGAAATGAATAAAAAAATGATAAAAATATTTCAAAAGATTATTAAATTAATAAATCAGCAGACATTTAAAATAATTTATAGAACGGCATAGTTTGACATAAGCCTAAAGAATTCGACAGAGACTAACATGCCAGTTAAATCAGCGAGTAAAGCAACTGCAAGAACAAAGCGAATTTTTTTTATTTTTACTGTGCTCGTATATATAGCAATTGTATATAAAGTGGTTTCAGTACATCCCATAATTGTTGATGCAATAAGTCCGTGCTAAATTATCTACACCATATGTCTTCATAATATCTACAGCAATGGAGGTAGCTGCACTTCCAGAAATTGGACGAAGTAGCATAAGAGGCAGTACTTCAGCAGGAATTGATAAAAGATTTAAAATAGGTGTTAAAAGGTTTGCTATTAGATCTATAAGACCAGAATTTCGTAATGCACTAATTGCTAAGAATAAACCTACTAATGTTGGAAAGATTTTTATAACAGTTTTTATTCCATCTTTTGCTCCGTTTTAAAAAACTATCGAAAACTTTTATTTTTTCTGTAAAACCATATGTGATAATATAGAATATTACAAAAGGTACAGCAATAGTAGAAATGTAGCTTATAAATTTCATTTTACCACCTCTTTATTTTCCAAATTTAATTAGTATTTTGGCAACTAGTATAGCTATAAAAGTTGCAGAAAAAGTTGCAATCCATACTGGAAATATAATTGATGTTGGATTAGAAGAACCTAGGGAAGTACGAATTGCAATAACTGTAGATGGTATTAATTGTATTGATGCAGTGTTTATTAAAACTAACATAGCCATTGAATTGCTTAGGGTATCTTTTTTGTGGTTTTCTTCCTGCAATGTTTCCATAGCCTTGAGTCCAAGAGGTGTGGAGGCATTACCAAGTCCAAGGATATTAGCAACTATATTTAATGAAATTTCTTCATAAGCTTTAGAGTTTTTTTGTACATCAGGAAATAGGAATTTAATAAAAGGATTTAATAATTTTGTAAATTTTTGAGAAAGCGATGAATCCTTTGCAATTTGCATAATGCCACACCATAGTGTTATAGTACCAAAAAATGTGATGGATAAATCAACTGCAGATGTTGCTGATTCAAAGATACTATTATTTATATTCTCAATATTTCCAGAAAATATTGCATATACATATGAAATTATTATAAAAATAGGCCAAATAATATTTAACATTTTAAATTCCTCAAAACAATATATGTTATAAAAAGAAAAATATGTATATTAATTTACATAAATCTTGCAATTAATGTAAAAAAGTGGTAAAATAAAAATTAGGTGATATAATAACATTATTTTATATTAATTAAAAGAAAGGAGTGTATGATAATTAATTATCATACAATTAGATATGGATAAAATAGATAAATTTAGTATAAAAGATATTATAAATTATACTGGGATTAATTTAAATGATACACAGATAAAAAGATTAGTTGTAAAAGATGAATCAGCAGTACGAGAATATGAAACACTTATAAGTGATAAAAATATTAATTATGGAGCTTTTTTAAGGAGATTTTTGGAAAAATACGAAGAGATTATTGATAAAGATCTTTTGGTATTTTTCACTGCATATAATTTTAAGAAAAAATTTGATGAAAATAATAATATATTAAAATTAAAAAAAGAAAGTAAAATGACTAAAAAAAGTGAAGAAATAGATACAATACTTATGAAAAA
Source organism: uncultured Clostridia bacterium (assembly GCA_947624405.1). GTDB lineage: Bacteria > Bacillota > Clostridia > TANB77 > CAG-508 > JAAWPK01. Next base: position 9,490 of record CANQKB010000014.1, on the reverse strand, counting down.
GGCAGCAGATTTAATAAAAAGTAGAAATTTGAGAGTAGTTGGAACTGAAATAAATAATGAATGGATAGATTATATATATGTTATAACAGCTAGAGAGTTGGCTAGTTGTATTGAAAGTGGACAACCATTAGAAAGTTTATCAAAAGTTCCACAAAATAAAATTGATAGAATTAATGAATTTGAAAAAATTTTAGACATGCGAGTATTTCCTTTAGCATTGTCGCCAAATGATATAGTAAATGTGATAATTAATGATAAAGAAATTGGAGAAAATGTATTATTTCAAATGCAATATAATGCAACAAAAAATTATTTAAAAAAACATCCTGAAGAGGAAGAGAAAAGTCAACAATTATTGCAAGATTTATTTTTCTTTAAAGATGGAGAAGATTTTATAGGACAAGAAGAAAAAAGAGAAGTGCTAAATATACAAAGTGAAGTATTAAAAAGGAATATTAGATATATTGATTTTGATAAAATGTTACTTGTAACGGCATATAGATATTTAGAAAAATTACAAGAAGCAAAAGGTGATAAGGATACAGAGAGAACTTTAATGGAAACAATAAAAATATTAAATAATTTAATGTCACCTAAAACAACAATAAAGGGTGTTTTTTGCAGTGATAAAGAAAGTGTTTTAAATAAATTTACTTATAAAGACTTACAAAAGGAAATGGAAAGATTTACGGAAGAAGGATATATTAGTACAGAAGAAATATCACAAATAAAAAATGATTTGATTTCAGGTGTTATAGAGTTAAAAGATGTTCCTTATATAAAAATTAAAATTGCTAATTTTGATAGAAAAGAAATTAATGAAATTGCGATGCAGTCTGATTCAAATATACTATTTTTATTAAAAAATAATGAGCAATCCATTAAAGATAATATTGAAAATATTTTATATACAAAAGGAAATTGTTGTGATGAATTATTTTTGTACATTATGGAAAAAGAATTGTTAGATATAAATAAAATGATGGCTTTATATGAAGCAGGGATTTTTTCCGAAAATCAATTGAAACAAATAAAAGCTGAAAATATACTATTACAATTAAATACATTAGTTAATGAAAAAATAAAAGATTTATTTGAAATTATAGCAAATGAAGAAAGCGAAGTTACATCGGAAGATATGGCTTTGGCTAATAGATATGTGAATCTTTATAAAGTCTTGAATATTGAAGGAAAAGAGAACAATGAAATAGATGAAAATGCTCAAGAACTTGTAAGTTCATTTGAAGAAAATTTAAGTGATGAAGTTTTAAAAGCTTTATATAAATACGGGGTAATATCACTTGATGTTGCGGTTGACTGGGGAATAAATATAATAGATTTGTTATGTACTAATGATATGAAACCTATAGATGTAAAAAATTTATATCAAAAAGGGATAATAAACATTGAAGCTATAAAAATGGTTTTAGTTAAATCAAATTTATCTTATGAGGAGAAGTTTGATTTAATACACAGTACATTCGATGGTGATAGTGAAGAAGAACGTAAAATAAGAGAAGAACTTGAGAATTATCTAGATATTAAACAAGGCTATAAAAATATTGTTAGAAGTACAGGGATGATGCGAAGTGGAACGGGAAAGAAAAATCGAGAATATGAAACAGATGCACATGCAAGATGGAAACTATTATCTTTAATTGATAAGAATTATTCTAAGATATTTTTGCCAAAGGGTAAAGAAATCAAGGATGGTCATAGAGTATTTTTACTTCCTAATTTAGGACAAGTTATTATTGAAAGAATGCATGAAAGAAGAAATGGAAGAAAGGTAAACTCTTACGGAAATGCAACATACATAATGGATACTAATATGTTTTATACCAATATAAATAACATAGTTGTAGATGGAACAATAAATAGGAGTAATTTGAGGGTTTTAAATAATAATGGATTATCTACAAGAATAGTACACAGCAAAAAGTGGGGAGAAAGCGTAAAAAATTATTTTGGAATGAATACACAGAATCAAAGATATACAGAAGAGGACTTACAAGAAATTGATAGAGCACTTGAGGGTGTTGAAAACTCGAGAAGAATTAGAGAATAGCTTTTTAGGAGGAACAAATGGAAAAGATTTTATATAATGCAATGTTTAGTAAAATTCAAAAAGAGATAAAGGAACATAGAAATGAAATTGAGAATATGAAAAAAATAGATGAAAAATATTGTAAAAGAAAAATAGATATAGAGAAATTTTTAAATATAATTGAATTTTATAAGTTAAAGAACGTTAAGAAAAATAAAAAAGAAAAAATAGTTTTTTGCAATGGAAATCCATATGTTGTTCTTAATTTAGAATTAATAGCAATTATTAATAATTTTGATATGAAAATAAATATTGATGAAACATGCATAGGAGTAAATAAATATATTTTAAAAATAATCAATGTAATTTTGGACAAAAATAATATTGATGTAAAAATTGAATTTTTTGATAAATTAGAAAATGTAGAAAATGCAATTTTTATTGACAGAATTAATGATTACAATATCTATAAAAATAGAAAGAAAAATATAAAATTTATTCCTAATGAAATGATAGAAGTTTTTTTTAATTGTGATGAATATGAAGAGTTGTTAAAAAATATATATGATTATGCAAGTGAAATAAATATAGATTTAGATATTTTTGATGATGATGAAAATATAGAAAATATGTTTAAATACGGGAAGGCGAAGAAAAAGCTTATATTGACAAAATCAAAAGAAATTATAGAAAAATGTAAAGCTGAAAATGTATATATAAATAAAAATCCATTCATAGATAATGAAGTGATTTTTAATGATGAAATGATAAAAAAGATTGCTGAATAATGAATAAAAAAATGAACTACATTCTAAATCTTCTCCCACAATTATTGATTATTATTGTGGGGGAGAATTTTTTAATTGAGTACAAAAATTCCAATATTTAAATAAGTTGCAAATATTGTCCAAATTAAGTATGGAACTAATAAATATGTGGAAATTGAATATTCCTTATACATTAAATACATTAGAAGACTTATGAGACAAATAAGTAATATTATCCAAATAATAGAGAATAATCTCCACTTTAATGTAAAAAATAATATTGGCCACATTAAATTAACAAATAGCTGAAAATAATAAGCAGTTGCTGTTATGACTTTATTAGAGTTAACATTTTTTTGAAATAAGAAGTATGATAATCCCATTAAAATATAAATTATACTCCACGCTATTGGAAAGGCAAGACTCGGTGGCGCAAAAGGTGGTTTGTTTAGGTTATTATAATCAATGCTTTTTGAGATGATTAAACCAATAAGCGAACCTAATATTATAGGTAAAAATAAATAAAAAATATTTTTGAAAAATCTTTTCATTGTACCTCCAAAAACAAATTAATTATTATATTTTAATATATGAAATATGAATAAAAATATGCAAGTAAAATATGTAAGGTTTAAACGTAGAATATATTGAAAGGCAATCAATTGAAAGATGGTTTAATAAAAAAATATAAAAGTATCAACGAAATCTTAAGTGAAATATATGCATAATAAACCAGAAATTTATTATTGTCATTTATAATTTACAAATTTTTTCTTTTATCGCTAGACAAATATCAAATTTTTTTGTATAATAATATCAATTAATATAGAAAGAGGTAGAATTATGATAGGCAACATGCTTGCAAAAGCAAGGAAAGACAAAGGAATGACTAAAACTGAATTATCTAGGATTACAGATATTAACATAGGACACCTAACTCATATTGAAAAGGAAGAGAGAAATCCTAGTCATAAAGCATTAAAGATTATTTGTAAAGCTCTTGGAATTCCTTATCAACCATTAATGTTTACTTATGATAAAGATATCGATGATGAACAAAAAGCTTACAATGTTACAAATTGCATTTCTTATAACAAAATCTTAGCTGTTGACAATATTTCTGGCTTTATAGAATGTCCAGATAATATTCCAAGTGCTTGCATTGCTATAAAAATGTATGATAATTCTATGGAACCAACCTTTGCAAAAAGTAGCTACGTATTCGTTGAATTAAATACGCCGTTATCTTCAAAGGATTATGGTGTTTTTGAACTTAATGGAAAAATATTGATAAGAAAGTTTTTCTCAAAAAAAGGTAAAATTTTTTTAAAAGCTGATAATAAAGAAATCCCAGAAATAAAAATAGCTTCAGCCGATAATTTTTGCATAATTGGAAAAATTTTAAAAAAATAAGTGATTTTTTGTAAAAAAAGCTTGAATAATATTTTATTTAATATTATAATAAATATATCAAAAGATAAAAGTTGAGGAGAGTCATATGGAATTAACAAAGAATATATTTTTTAATACTGATAAATTGATTGCAAATACTACAATCAAGATATCTTATACTGGAATTTTATTCCAAGAGGATGTTGAAGAAGTATATATACACTATGGATTTGGTCCAGATTGGGATAATGTTAATGATTTGAAAATGGAAAAAACAGAACTTGGTTTTCAAGCTGAAATTACCTTGGATGATTCTGTTTCATTTAATTTCTGTTTTAATGATGGAAAAGATAACTGGGATAATAATGATAATAATAACTATTCTTTTATAATAGAAGAAATGCCAAATTCATTAGTAGTTCAAAATAATATTGACTTAGAGCCAAGACCTCATTTAAGGAAGTCTTATATTTGGAGTAAAAAAATAAAACTGGCTATTTATAAGATAATTACATATCTTCCAAAAATTATTTCAGGTAATTATAAACGAAAAATAAGTAATGATGGAGAATAAAAAATATACCACAGATACTGTGGTATATTTTTTATTTTTGTTTCTCATCTAGTTTAGATTCAAAAAACACCTTCGTAATATCACTTATTAAAGGGATAGCTGGATCATCATCATTCCAAGCTTTAATAATTCCAAAAATTATACAAACTAAATATAATATTGACAATATCGAACTAAATCCAGGTATTGTAAGTGGTAATACAGCATATATCAAACTAATTATTGTATATGCACCTCCAATTATAATAGCCTGTGCTGCGTGAAAGTTAGTCTTTTTATCATTATCTTTACATGCGAATAATACTATAATTCCTCCTATCCAACTAAATAAATAAGCTAGTATACTTTTTCCCTTTTCACTCATTTATCCTTCGCCTCCTTTTGATTTCTACATTTGTAATTTTATTAATTAATACACGCCTATTATATCATATTTATACATTTTTTTACAACTTTTACGTTTTTTACTGTATCCACCCTCCATCTATAGTTAAGACTTGACCAGTTATATAGTTATTTTGTGCTAACATATATGCACAATTTGCAACATCTTCAGGTATTCCTGTCCTTTTTATTGAAAATTCTTTAACTATTTCTTCCTCATCTTCTTTTGAAAAGCCTTTAGTCATATCAGTTTGAATGTATCCTGGAGCTATTGCATTAACTCTTATATTTGATAAACCGTACTTCTTTTGCTAATGCTTTTGTCATTCCTATGACACCAGCTTTTGTTGCAGAATAATGAACTTCACATGATCCTCCTGTTATTCCCCAAACTGAAGATATATTTATAATGCAACCTGATTTATTATGTATCATATTTTTAATTACTTCTTGTGTTACTATAAATATCGATTTTAAATTTGTATCTAACATATTATCTATATCATTATCAGTAAGTTCTGTAAATAATTTTTCTTGAGCAATCCCCGCATTATTAACCAGAATATCTATTTTTCCATATTTTTTTATTATATATTCTACCATTTTACTTATTTCTTTTCTCTTTGTGACATCTGCTTTGTATAATTCAATATCAATACCTTCATTTTTCAATTCCCTTTTTAGTGTCTCTGCACATTCTTTTGAATTATTATAATTTGCAATTACTATTGCCTTTTCTCTTGCAAATTTTAATGCAATTCCCTTTCCAATTCCTCTAGATGCTCCTGTAATTAATACAATTTTAGACAATTTTATTTCCTCCCATGAATATAAAAAAGAAAAGCCGAAAATCAAGACAATACATCAAAACCTTCGACCTTCTGCTGGAGCCACTTATCCGATTCGAACGGATGACCTACGCATTACAAGTCGTCAGTATGGCTACTATATATATATGCTTTTTTTGTAAGGATAACATATATTCTCTATATTTGCAAGACTTTATTAATAATTTATTTTAAATTATAAAAAATTAAAATGGGTTAATTAGAATTATTTTAGTATATGTTTTTGGGGAATATGTGGGGAAATTTTTTTATAAAAAACTCACATATTTTCTATTATTATCGAAGTCATATTGGCTTCTCTTTTTAGGAGGTATCGAGTGAATGAAGAAAATCAAATTAGTTATTATTCGGTTATACCAGCTACGGTCCGATATGACAAAAATTTAAAAGCATCTGAAAAATTATTATATGGAGAAATAACGTCTTTAACGAATAAAAAAGGATTTTGTTATGCTAAGAATAAATATTTTGCAAATTTATATGAATGCACTCCTCATACTGTATCTCGTTGGATTTCACATTTAGAAAAATTAGGATATATTAAAATTGAATTAATTAGAGATAAAAGAAATGAGATTAAGGAAAGACGCATATATATACGAGATAACCCCTATGTACAAAAAAATACATACCCCTATGTATTAAAAAGTACATACCCTATGTACAAAAAAGTACAGGAAAATAATATAAATATTAATAAAGATGATTTATTTTTTTATACCGTAAATTGCAGTGAAAAAATTGAAATAGAATTTTATGAAATTTTAAATAAATTAGAATTTCTTTATACTAAATCTATATTATCATATATGCAAACAGATAAAATTGAAATGCTAAAAGATATTATATATGTTTTATATGATATATATAACGGAGATTTCTCATATATACTTTCAATGGTAAATAGAAATGTTTTGATAAGTTTATACACAATATCTAAAGAACATACACCTGAGGATTTACTTAATTATTACAAGAGAACAATTATAAATAAATATACTAATAACAGTAGTTAAGGAGCAGTCAAATGACAAATGATTATATAGACAATATTGAAAATATAATATCAAATATATTCTTTATAAGTTTTAAAGTAATACTAATAATACTTGTTATTTTACTTATCCTGTCCTTAATACTTCTTGGAATAGGATGCTTGATAAAATCACAAAAAATAAAATCAAAATTCTTAATTGTAGTACCAAGTATATTGCTAGGAACTATATTTTTTTTAGCCCTGCCATATATTTTTGTATATTTTAAGAATCTAATTTAATAATGTTTCTCTTATTTATGATTGCCCTTCAAATTAATCATATAGGAGGATTTTTAATATGAATTTAACAAAAAGGAAAAAACAAATATTATCAAAATTATCATTAATAGGAACTACCGTTACTTTACTTGCTATAAAAAGCAATGAGGTTTTTGCAACAGGAATAGGTACAGCAGAAGTACAAACAGCGACAGACAATATAAAAAGAGTAATAATATCTATTGCAATGCCTTTACGGAGGTGTCTTAATTTTTGCAAGTATAGTAATTGCAGCAATAAAGATGATTGCAAATGCCAATAACCCTCAAAGACGTGCCGAATCAATAGGCTCTCTTGCTTGGATTTGTGGCGGTGGAATAGTTTTAGGTGCTAGTTTAATTATTGCAGGAATCATTATAAACATTGCAACAAATAACACAGGCAGTTTACTTGGAAGTTAGGAGGCAAAGTATGAGAGTATTTAAAGTTCCTTTTGATATAAAACGAGAAGAAAAAATCTTTGGTGGATACTTAAGTTTAAGACAAGTAACATACCTTATGCTTACAACCTCTACTTTTTCTATAATAGCAACTCCATTAATAATATATTTTAAAATAGCTTTTATTACTGTAATATCAAGTTTTCTTTTACTATGTAGCTTTTTAAAAATTGGAGAACAGAACTTTGATAAGTTCTTTTTTTATGCCCTTAAATACTTAATGCGAAATAAAAAATTTGTATATGAGAGGTGTTAAAGATGTTGATAATGCTAATATTTTTGATATTAAGTATAGTTTTCTTAATAATAACCGCCATCTATGTTAATTACAAAAAGAAAAGCAGTAATAATTTAAAACAAGTATCTAATCAACCAAAAGCAGAAAAAGGAAAAAGCAAAGGTAAAAAGAACTTATCAAATATATTACAAATTAAAATAAAAGATAATATCATTTGTTTAGGAAATAGATATTCGACTGTTGTTAGGCTTGGAAATATTGATTATAATATGCTTTCTAATAAAGAGCAAGAAGCTATTGAAAATATACTAATTCAAACAGCTTTATCAATAGATTATCCTATTCAATTTTTTAGTACAACCGAATACATAGATACAAGTAAGATAATATCAGTAATAGAAGAAAATAAAACAACAAATGAAAATATTAAAAAGTACAAGAATTATTTATCGAAATATTTACAGGATTTAATGGAAAATAGGTCTATTTCAATAGTGAAAAATTATGCAATTATTTCTTATGATGGGCTCTATGAAAATGCATCAGAAGAACTAAACCGAAGAACTGCATCATTCAAAGGAAATCTGTTAAGAGCAAATATTGTATGTGATACATTAAATGAAAACGAATTATACAACTTAATGTATAGAGAATTAAATAAAAATTCTGCATTAAGTATTAAAAAAGAAATGGAAGGAGATCAAAAGTTATATGTTGGTAAAAAACAAAAAGAAAAAAGAAATTAATATATTCAAGAATGTGCCTAATATTACAGATATGCTAATGCCTGATGTTTTACAAGAAAAGAAAGATTATATCTGTTTAGGTTATAACAAATATTCAAGAACTTTTGTAATTACAGTATATCCTGAAAATACTTGGATAAGTTGGTTAGATGACCTTTTCAATATTGGAAATATAAATATTTCTGTAAAAATAGAGCCTTCCAATAATGGTAGTGTTATAAATCAATTAACTAAAAAATTAGTACAATGTCAATCAGAATACGCAACATATTCAAGACAACGGCAATATTTTACATCTTCCTGAGTTAGAAAAACAAATAACTGACTTAGATAATTTAAGAATGTTAATACAAACAAATCAAGACAAGCTATATTATACAACAATATTTATAACGTTAAATGCGGAAAGTCTGCAAGAATTAAATGAAAAAACAAAAATTTTAGAAAGTGAATTAAATAAAAAAACTACAATGATAAGAACTTTAATGTTTAGACAATTAGAAGGACTAAAAACAATGTTACCACTTGGAGATACACCTATTGTGGGATACGAGAGAAATATGGTTGCAGGAGGAATTGCAACATTAATTCCTATTTCTAACCCTAACTTGTCGCATGATAGAGGTGTATTTATAGGTAGAAATATTTATACAAATGCACCAATATATGTAGATACATTTATAGGTCCACCTACTTTGCCTAATCCACACGTTTTTATTTGTGGTACAAGTGGTCGGTG
>CANQKB010000013.1 GCA_947624405.1 uncultured Clostridia bacterium | reverse complement strand
GGTTGCCGATTTAAAAGTAAATAACCATTCTGTACTTTATTTGTCGGACAAAGCAGAATGGATATTTTTATTGCCTAACAATAAAATATTGTAACCAATTATACATTTACTTCAACAGTTACATCCTTAATAATATTGCCATATTTTTCAAGTACTGGGTCCACTTCTGTTTTTACAAATTCCTCAACTTGGTTTACAGCTCTACCACAAAGTCCATCTGGATTTAGTATTTTCAAAATTTCTTCTTTAGTAAGACCAAAGCTTTCATCTCTAGCAATTCTATCAACTAAATCATTTGGTCTACCATACTCTTTAACTTCTTTTCCTGCTTCCATAGAATATACTCTGATTTTCTCATGCAATTCTTGTCTATCTCCACCCTTTATAACAGCATTCATAAGAATTTCTTCTGTACCCATAAAAGGTAATTCTTGCATTAAATTCGTTTTAATACATTTGGATAAACAACTATTCCGAGATGCAATATTTGCATAAAGTATAAGTATTGCATCAACAGCCAAAAATGCCTCTGGTACACAAATTCTCTTGTTTGCAGAGTCATCTAATGTTCTTTCTAGCCATTGAGTTCCTGCTGTCATCATAGGATCAATTGATAAAGCCATAACATGTCTTGAAAGTGAATTGATTCTCTCACTTCTCATAGGATTTCTTTTATAAGCCATAGCAGATGAACCAATTTGTCCTTTTTCAAATGGCTCTTCTAATTCCTTTTCGTGTTGCAATAATCTCATATCATTAGCAAACTTAGAAGCACTTTGTGCTATTGATGAAAGCACATTCAAAACTCTTGAATCAAGTTTTCTTGTATATGTTTGCCCTGATACAGCAAAAACTCTATCAAACCCCATTTTTTTTGCAACTAATTTATCTAATTTTTTTACTTTTTCTTCGTCTTTAAACAATTTCATAAAACTTTCTTGAGTTCCTGTTGTTCCCTTACACCCACGCATTTTCATATGACTTTGTACAAATTCTAATTCTTCTAAGTCTTCTAATAAATCCTGTATCCATAGTGTTGCTCTCTTCCCTACTGTTGTAAGTTGAGCTGGTTGAAAATGTGTATATCCCAAGCAAGTTATACCTTTATTTTCTAAAGCAAACTTTCTTAAATTATTTATAACTAACACTAACTTTTCTTTTATAATTTCTAAAGCCTTGCTCATTAGAATTACATCTGCATTATCTGTTACAAAACAAGAAGTTGCTCCTAAATGAATTATTCCTTTAGCAGATGGGCACTTTGTTCCAAATTCATATACATGTGCCATTACATCATGTCTACATTCTTTTTCTCTTTTAGAAACGACATCATAATCAATATCATCCACATGTGCCTTCATCTCAGCAATTTGTTCATCTGTAATATTTATCCCAAGTTCCTTTTCTGTTTCTGCAAGTGCTACCCATAGCCTTCTCCAAGTGCTATATTTAGCATCTGCTGACCAAATTTCATTCATTTCCTTACTTGCATATCTTGTACTTAATGGTGTTACATATACTTTTTCCATATAAAAAATCATTCCTTTCTAACGTACAACTCCTGTTTTCTAGGCATATTTTATCACATTTTTGCAAATTTTGCAACTACACGTATTTTGCCAAGATTTTCTCTAAATCATTTGATAAATCCTTTAACATAACTATTTTTATACTTATCTCTTTGCCTTGTACATAATCATCAATTATCTGTTTCAACTGCCTTATATTTTTCATTTCTGGTTCAATTTCTTTTGTAAACAAATCTGCTCTATTTAGTAGCTTTTCTTTTATTGTAACTATATCCTCATTGCTTGCACACGAAAGCCTTTGGAATGTCTGATATACATCATAATATTTGAATATAGGAATATTCATACACTCTTTATCAAATCTTTCATAGAAAACTTCCATTTTCATTGGTATACACTTAAATACATCATCTGCAAGTTCAATATACATTCTATCTTTTAACTTAGAGTTTAATGAATAGAAATGTCTTAAAATATCTTCTACATCCTCAGAAGGTTCACCTATACCAATAGTATCAAGCTCCTCTTCCACATTATCACAATACTTTGAAACAAGAGATGAAAGCCCCATACCTGTCATAAAAATCCCTTTAACTTCTGTTATATCATGCTTAATTAGGCCTTTTTTTATTAAATAATCAAAATATATGAAAAGTTTTACATTTTCGATTAAAGTTGTTTTACCTGTTCTAACATAATCAAGTATTTCTTCTATGACACCTCCAAATTCTTCATCACTTATTTTCCAATATTCCTCTGTTAAAAGTCTCTTGTATCCAGGTAAATTTGAAGTATCAACTGTATTTATAATCATCTCCATATCACTTTTAAAAGTCTTCATATCAAAAATTCTAGTTCTTACGTATATTTCGATAAACTTAAAGAATCTATATTCTGATTTAAAATTATAATAATAAGAACTATCAAATTCTTTAATATAAAATTGTCTATTATCCATTAAAACTCTTGAAGAAACAAGTATAGCCTTATATTCCTCGTTATTTGCTATATTTACAAATTTATCCTTTGTAATCTTTCCTGCTTTTATTTCAAAAGAAACAGCTATCGTAAATATTAACATTGTCTGTAAAACTCTGTGATTTGTGTTTGGATAATTTCTATTTACCATTTCAAATATTTTCTTAAAATCATTTAATGCATGTTTTAAAATTCTTAAATTTCTTGTTCCACTTTTATTAAATGTAGTAATAATTAAGCCTGTAGACTCTCTTAAAAATCTTATCAAATCTTGATTTGTCTCATACCTCATAAGAAGTCCATTTATTATATAATCAAATTTTGGTTGATATTCAAAAGTCTCTCCTATCAATTTTTCCTTTATTCTTTCATAATCATTTGCTTTATCAAATACATATTCTATCTTATCCTGTATCTTCTCAACCATCGGTTTTTCACTGATATTAGTCAAATCATTTTCTTTATCTAGTATATATGTTGCAATAAAAGTTTTCATTTCTAGATTAGTACTCTTAAGCTTTGTAGAAAGCTCTTTTTCATTACATATTATTATTGTTTTAATATGATCATGTTCAACAAAGTTATTAATATATCCTAAAATATCAATAACATCTACATTTGCTCTTTCCAAATCATCAAAACACAAAACTTTATCTTCTGTTAAGAAAAAGTCTGAATAGTCCACTCTATCCCCATTTTGTGTAACACCAAATAAATTTGCCATATCAATTCCAGTCTTAGCATATTCTGGAATTTTAGTTATTCCGTTTGCATCCATGTATTTCTTTAAGTTTTTATCCATAAGTTGAGTTGTTTCAATAAATATTTTTTTGCTTATTTCTTCTAGATTAGAAATGCCGATACAAAGACATATATATTGTAGTATATCTCTTTCCGTTTAAATTCATTGATTCAATCTTATTTCTTACTTTATTATTCCAAAAATAAGTTTTTCCGCTTCCCCATTCACCGATTTATCATAACAGCATAATCTGTATAATCTGCTCTTACGTAATCTAATATACTTTCAACTAATTCTTCCATTTATTTGTTCATTCCTTTCTAAGGCTTAAATAATCCTTATTTTTTTCCTCTAGTTACCCTTGCTAAAGTCAATACCAATATTTCTCCTGCCCCATTTTGTTTTAGTACCTTAGCACATTCATTTACTGTACTTCCTGTTGTATATATATCATCAAATAAAATTATTTTCTTATTTTGTATATCTACGTTTACAATTTGATATACATTTTTCACATTTTGCATTCGTGCCATTTTACTTAATGAACTCTGTCTTTTTGTATTTACAATCTTCTTTAGAGTTTTTATGTACTTTAATTCTGGAATATTTTTAGCTATTTCTCGTGCTATAAGCTCACTTTGGTCATATCCTCTTTTTCTTTTTCTATTTTTATGAATAGGCACTATCGTTATTATATCATATCTTCTCAAAATACCACATACTTTTTTCGATTTTAATATTATTTTTGAAAAAGTTTTATACATATACGCTTTATCAAAAAATTTATATGATAAAATGCTTTCTCTAAATTCATCTTCATATGGTATAATAAACAACTCTTTTTCAAATTCGCGTGTAAGTGGCATATACATTCTTTCATTTATTCTAAATTCAAACCTTGTTGCACAATCATCACATAACCATGATTTTTCTATTTTGCCACAAAATCCACACACATTGGGAAAAATCAAATTTAATAATTCTTCGATTAATTTCAACTGTTTTCTCCATTTCTCCCCCATTAAAAGCTCTCATTCGAATCATATATTATTTTATCATTTCCATCTTATAATCCAAACCTGTATTTCTAACTTTTGCATCTGTATTTCTTATCATAAAATTAATAACATCTTTGCTTCCAATTATTATCAAAAGCTTTTTTGCTCTAGTTATAGCTGTATAGAGCAAATTTCTTGTAAGTAACATTGGTGCTGTTTTAACTATAGGAAGTATAACACAATCAAATTCACTTCCTTGAGACTTGTGTACTGTAATTGCATATGAATGTTCTATCTGGTCTAGTTCATCAAATCCATACACTGCATTTTTTCCATCATAACTAACTTCAACAGTTTCTGTTATATTACTTATTCTTGTTATTGTACCCATTTCTCCATTGAAAATTCCATTTCCGCACTTCTCCGGTTTAATTCCCATTCTATATCATAATTGTTTTTCATTTGCATTACGCTATCGCCTTCACGAAAAACAGCTCCACCGAGAATTTTTTTCTTTTCTTTTGTTTTCTTTTGGATTTACTAATTCTTGTATTTGCTTATTTAATTCTTTTGTACCGACATTTCCTTTCTTACTTGGTGTTATTATTTGTATACTCTTTAATTCATCATAATTTTTGAAATTTTTCAATCTTCCCTTGTATAAAGAAAGTACACATTCAAGTATTTTATCTTGGTTACTCTCTTGAACGAAAAAGAAATCATCATTCAAATCTTCATCTTTACTATTTATAAAATTCTCACCTGAATTTACCCTATGTGCATTAAGTATAATTTTACTTTTTGCAGCCTGTCTAAAAATCTTATCAAGTACAATTACATTAATCCTTCCTGAATCAATTACGCACTTTAACACACTTCCTGGACCGACAGATGGAAGCTGGTCTACATCACCAACTAATACAAGTTTTGTACCTTCATAAACAGCTGTAAGTAGATACTTCATAAGTGCAACATCAATCATAGATACTTCATCTACAATAATCACATCTGCATCAATAGGTTCTATTTTTAAGTCATTATTTATATACTGGGCATCATTTACCTTTGTTATTTGAAGCAATCTATGAAGAGTCTTAGCCTCTGTACCTGTTGTTTCAGTCATTTTCTTTGCTGCTCTTCCTGTTGGAGCACATAATACTACCTTTTTTCCTTCTTTTTTATACAATCCTATAACACTTTTAATTATTGTTGTCTTTCCAGTTCCTGGTCCACCTGTAATTACACAAACATTATGCTTATTTATACTATAAACCGCTTCTCTTTGCTTATCTGATAATTCTATTTTTTCATGTTCTTCCTGTTTAGCCAACTTTTCTTCAATAAAATCAATCTTTTTTCTATTCTTTACATTATCTAATATTAGCAATTTTGATGCAATAAATGTTTCAGCATCATAAAATTCTTTAAGATATACCCATTCTTCATCGTCTCTTTCTTCTACTACAATTAATTCTTTAACTTTTAATTGATTTATGAAAATATCAATTGTACTTTCAGATATTTGAAGTAATGTTGATGTAAAATCTAATAAATTACTTCTAAGTACACAAGTATGACCATTATATGAAGCAATAAGTAGGCTATATTTTATTCCATATGTTATCCTCTGCTCATCATCATTATTTATACCAATTCTAAGTGCTGCCTCGTCTATTACTTTAAAATTAATCCCCCTTACAACATCTATTAGTTTATATGGATTACTACTTATTTCATCAACTGCATTTATTCCATATATTTCATATACTTTAGGTGCATAGCTTTGGCTAATTCCTATCTCTTCTAAGAAATCTACTATTTTCCATATTTCCTTTTTTTGAATAAAACTCTCAGATATTTCTATTGCCTTTTCTTCTGTAATCCCCTTTATTCTAGCTAATTTTTCTGGCTCTTTCTCTATTGTATATATAGTATCTTCTCCAAATTCTTTTATAATCTTTTTAGCAGTTTTCTCTCCAACCCATTTTATGGCTCCACCTGCTAAATATCGTTCGAGTGCATCTAATGTTTGTGGCATTATTTTTTTAAATGTTTCTACCTTAAATTGTTCACCATAATCTTTATGAGTTACAAAATCACCGTGTTACAGTTATACTATCTCCAATATTTACAAAAGGCAAAAATCCCACTATCGTGATTGTTTCATCCTCTGTAATCATTCTAGCAACAGTATATGAATTTAACTCATTATAGTATATAATTGTTTCAACTTGTCCTTCTAATTCTAACATTTCTTCATCCCTTTTGCCTGTTTAATTCCTTAAATTTTCTAATGTCTCCCCCATATTTTTGCTATTTACTAATGCAGTTCCAACAACAAAAATGTTAGCCCCTGCTTCTTTCACTTGCTCAATATTATCTGGCTTTATTCCACCGTCAACTTCTATATCTATATCAATGTCATTTTTTGTTATATACTCTTTTAATTCTTTTACTTTATCTAAAGTTTCTGGAATCAATGCTTGTCCTCCGAGCCCTGGTTCAACTGTCATAACAAGGCACATATGAATATATGGTAAAAATTCATATATTTCTTCAATTTTAGTATTTGGTTTTACTGAAATTCCGTACTTTTATACCACATTTTTTTATGTATTCAATTAGTTCCATTGCTTCTTCTTTTGACTTTGTAGCTTCAATATGAAAAGTAATAATATTAGGATTATATCCACTATATTCATCAATAAATTCTTTCACATCTTCCACCATCAAGTGTACATCTATTGGAATATTTGAAATTTGCTTTACAATATTTGTATATTCTCTCATTTGTTCTTTAGTATCTTTTGGTACAAACTTTCCGTCCATTACATCGATGTGAAAATAGTCTGTATGAGCTACTTCCAAACCATAGATTATTTTTGTAGCTGATTCCTTTTCTACGTTTAATATTGATGTTGATATTTCTACCATTTATGTTCCTCCCTATCCTTTAATTCATTATATATCTTAATATAGCTTTCATATCTTTCGTTTTGTATTTTTCCCTGTGATACAGCCTGTTTTATTCCACAACTTTGTTCTTTTATATGTGAACATCCTATATATTCGCAATTTTTAATATATGGTTTAAAATCTCTAAAATATTCACACAAATCCTTACTTTCAATTTCAAAAATGTCAATTGTCTGAAATCCAGGTGTATCTAGTAAAAATGAATCTTTTGCAATTTCATATAAAGTTATATCTGTTGTTGTGTTTTTCCCTCTTTTGTTTTTCTTACTTATTTCCCCTTCTCTTGTTATTCTTTCCCCAAGTATTTTGTTTGTAAGAGTTGATTTTCCGCACTCCAGATTGTCCAGCAAATACTGTTGTATTTGCATTTAAAACTTTTTTTATATTTTCTATTCCATTTTCATCTTTTGTGTTTGTTTTTATTACTTTGTATCCTGATTTTGTATAAAGATTAAATATATATTCTGCAAATTTTTCTTCTAAATCTGTCTTATTTACAACAATTATTGCATTTATTTTAAGATATTCTACTAAACAAAGTTCTTTATCAAGTAGAGTAAAATTTAGTTTTGGCATTTTTGGTGATATAACAAATATAACTTGTGAAATGTTTGATACTTTAGGTCTTTTTAAAAAATTTTGCCTATCTAATATTTCGGTTATAACAATCTTATTTTCTTCAAGCATTTCACAAATTACATTATCTCCAACAACTGGTTTTATCTCTTCTGTTTTTAATCTTCCTCGTGCTACTCCTTCATATTCTTTACCGTTCTATTGTCACATTATATATATTTGATATATTTTTTGTAATTTTACCTATCATATTTCATTGATTAGTCCTTTCTATCCCACAGTTCAGCACTTTTTAGAAACCTAAAAATAGTTGTTTTAAAATGAATGAGTAATTGCACAAACTAAGATATTTTCTTTAATTTAAATCCTATTCCATCCGCACTAACAAGCATTAACTGTATTCCTCCAACTTCTCCATCTATTCTATCATTTAATCCTTCTCCATGCAAGTGTCCATAATAACATTGTTTCACATTATATTTTTGCATTACCTTAATAAACTTTGCATTTTCCTTGATTTGATTATTCGTTGGTGGAAAATGCATACATACTATAACTTCTTTATTTTCACCAAATTTTGCTATTCCCTCCTTTATTGATTGCTCAAGTCTTATTAATTCCCTATTAAATATTTTTTTATCTTCTTTAGTATCTTGCATAATCCAGCCTTTTGTACCGTGCAATTATTTTTTCTTCTATCTCAAATGAATTATTATGTAAAAATTGTATATTACTAAAATTATTTTCTTCTATATATTCCTGTAATTTTGCCTTACTTGACCACCAATAATCATGATTACCTTTTAATAAAATCTTATTTCCTGGTAATCTATTCGAAATCTGGTTTTGCTTCATCTAATGTCATTGCCCAAGAAAAGTCGCCTAATAGTAATACTGTATCTTCTTCCTTTACTTTTTGCTCCCAATCTTTCTTTATTTTTTCTTCGTGTTTTTCCCATATACTACCAAATATATCCATTGGTTTTGGATTTGCAAAAGATAAATGCAAATCCGCTATTGCATATATACTCATATTGCTCCTTTCATTCAAACATCTGCTATACTTAGAACTTACTGTTTTCTGTCTAATTTTAAATTTGGTATTGCATTTAATGTTAAATCTGCTCTTGCCCCTTCTATATAATTATAATATCCTGCACTGGCTATCATTGCTGCATTATCTGTACATAGCTTTAATTCTGGAAAATACACTTTTACGTCTAATTCTTTTCCAAGTTCCATAAATTTTTCTCTAATATATGAATTTGCTGATACGCCTCCAGCTAAGGCAATTTTTTTAAAGTTATACTCTTTTATCGCTATTTTCGTATTTTGAATAAGCATTTTTGTTACTGAATTTTCAAAACTTGCACACAAATCTTCTTTTTTTATATCTTTTTTATTGTGATTTAAGTTTATAACTGCTGTTTTTATTCCACTAAAACTAAAATTTAAGCCATCTACATGAACTTTTGGGAGTTCTATTTTATTTGGGTCACCTTGTTTTGCAAGTAAATCAACCTTTGGTCCTCCTGGATATTTTAATTCCATAACTCTTGCTACTTTATCAAATGCTTCTCCTATTGCATCATCCATTGTTTTTCCCAATATTCTAAACTTTGTATAATCTTCTATTTGTACTAAATGTGTATGCCCTCCTGATATTACAAGACATAAAAATTCAGGCTCCAGATCCTTAAAAGTTATATAATTTCCTGCAATATGTCCTTCTATATGATTTACAGCTACTAATGGTTTATTAAGTGCATAGCTTAAAGCCTTTGCATAACCTACACCTACCAAAAGTGCTCCTACAAGTCCTGGTCCATATGTTACAGCTATTGCATCTATATCATCCCATGTCATATTTGCTTGTTTTAAAGCTTCTTCTACCACATATGAAATAGCTTCAATGTGTTTTCTTGATGCAATTTCTGGAACCACTCCTCCAAATTTTTCATGTATATTTATTTGTGAGTTTATTACATTTGAAAGTACTTCTCTTCCGTTTTTTACAACTGCTGCTGCTGTTTCATCACAACTTGTTTCAATTCCTAATATAGTTATATCTTTCATTTTTATCCCTTCCTAATGTATAAACATATCATATTCCAAAAATTATAAATACAAATTTCATTAATCCATTGCTTAAGAAATTCAATACTGGTGAAATTATATATCCAGCTAAACCAGTTATCCATAAAATCAAGAAAATAATATAAAATATTTGTTGTTTTTCATAAAAGAATCTTTTTGCATTATATGGTAAAAAACATACAAGAATTTTTGAGCCATCTAATGGTGGCAATGGAATTAAATTAAAGACTCCAAGTCCCAAATTTATTGCTATCATATATTGTAAAATAAGCTTTACAATATAACCTGATTCTGTCATGATAAAAGCTGGTACAAACTTATATATAAGTGCATATATTATAGTAGATACTATAGCAAGTATGAAATTCATTACAGGTCCTGCAACTGCAACTATTGCATCTCCTGTTTGCTCTGAATATTTTCTATCAAAATTTCTAGAATCAATCTGTACTGGTTTTCCCCAACCAAATCCAACAAATAAAAGCAAAGCAAATCCTACTGGATCTATATGTGCTAAAGGATTTAAACTTAACCTTCCTTGCCTTTGTGGTGTATCATCACCAAGTTTTGTTGCTGCAAATGCATGTGCATATTCATGAAATGTTATTGCAACTAATACTGCTGGCAATGTTAATAATAAGCCTAATAAAGAAGGTTGTGACATTTGCATTAAACTCATTAATATAAATATCGCTAATATTAAATATAACATTCTATTATCTGTAAAAAACATATACTTCATCCCTTCCTTACACCAATTTAGTATATCATATTTTATTAAATAGTTCAATTCTTTGTAAGCATTTTTTATTTTTAGAAAATAAAAGTTCAGCAATATTTAATATAAATAATAGCAAAGCCTGTAAAATAGTTGTTTTTACATTCACTTGGTGTCGCAATCTCCAATCTAAAATTTTGGTATGTCGATTGCTCCAATTCGCACTCGCTTTGCTCGTTTGGTCGCTTACGCGTTCATTTCAAAACAACTATTTTCAGGCTTTTTCTAAAATTCGCTGAACTACTATAAAAACCAAATAACTAGCTAAGCGTGGAGGAATGTTTTAAAAATACACTTATACTTTATATTTATCTATTTGACAATTTTTTATTCTAATTACCTCTTCTGGTTCAGTTGGCACTCCATTAAAATACCAGTTTGCACTTCTTAAAAAGAAGCCATGTGATACTATTAGAACTGTTTCTGTACTATCCTTATATTTAGCTATTACTTTATCTAAAAAATCAAATACTCTTTTTGTATATGCTTTGCAATCTTCTCCTCCTTCTACAGGTACATTTTTTGTATAATATCTTATTTCATTAAAAATCTCTTGTTCATTAGGTTGTCCTTCATATATACCTAAATTTCTTTCTATCGCTCCATCATCAATTATAATATCTAAATTATGATATTCATTAATTATTTCCGCAGTTTTTAAAGCTCTTTTCAATGGCGATGATATTATAACATCTATATGTGTATTTTTTAATTCATCTTTTAATGTTTCGGCTTGTTTTATTCCATCTTCATTTAACTCTATATCTGTTAATCCTGCTGCTCTCTTTTCTTTATTCCAATCTGTTTTTCCATGTCTTACTATTAATAAATTCATTATCATCAATCCTTTTCCATTTTAATCTCTCTCATTATCAGTTCGTTCATAAGATATAGCTGTGTTTATACTTGCTGTACTTGCATGTATATATTCTGTATTTTCACATCCAGTTACCTTCGCAGCAATTAGGCATCCTTTATCTTTTCCAATATAAGCATAATATGGCGTTATTCTTATTCTTGCATTCATATTTTGAAATATTCCTTCTTCATCAATAAATGACATTGGAATGTTTTTTCCTTGTTTAAATTCTTGAATAATATATAAATGTTCTGTATCATTAATTGCCTCTTTTAGTATTCCCATTGTTTTATCTTTACTTAGTTTATGTAAAAATTTTACTCCTTCTCCCCAAGAACTTGCAACAGAAAATCCACTTTGCTTTAATACAAATTTTCTGTTATTTTTACTCAAATTGACTAATGAAAGGGAATTTTCTTGTTCTTTAAGTATTCCATCATCTAAATATTTTTCTTCACCTACTATCCATGTTTTAGGTATAACTGTTCGTAACAAACAAAAAGTACTCTCTCCAAGTCTACTTCTTAGTAACTCAGCATAGCGTTTATTCCAAATAAATGATAGCAAAGCTTTTTCCTCAAACTGTGGTGTTGAAGTTGGAGTATATATATGTTTTTGTTTTAATAATGTAGCTACATTTTTGTCAAAAAATTGTTCATTTAAATAAAATGCTCTATAAATTTCTTTTTCTTCTATCGTATCCGCTCCAATTTTTTGAGCATTCCATACATTTCCATTTCCTGAAAATATATTGGTTGCCATAAATTCCAATTGTCCTTTAAATGCTTTTACCTTTTCACTATATGCAATAGTTCCATTATGTTTTATTTGAGACTGAATATAATTTTTTAGTTGATGTTGTTGTATAATAGTTTCATATCCTTGATTACCATATGTACTATTTAATACTTCCGCTAATCCCAATCCAAATGGACTTGTTTCAATCTCACAAATAGAAAATCCATTATCAGTTAAAATTAAATCTGGCCTTAAAAATAAATATTTAACATCCTTTGCGTTTTTTAATTCCTGTGGTTTGCCTTTATCTAAAATCATATGTATATGTTCATCCGTACGATATAATTCTATACAACAATCCATATAATCACATATTGCTTTTCCTATATTCTCAATTTGTTCTTTTTGTTCTTTTGTTAATTTGAATGGAGTTGGACTAACTCGAAAATTAATAGTATCATCTTGTTGTTTCCTATACTCAGTTCTTCTTACGTTATACATTGAATATCCTTTTGTTTCAACTCTTAATCTTTCTCTAATATCCATTTTCCTTCTCTCTTATCAATCAACAATCAAATCAACATAAATCATATCAAATATTTTCACTCATAAACTTTCCCTTTTTTTACTAGCTCAATGGTCTCATCGTAGGGAATAATAACACATCTCTTATTGAAGCTGAGTCTGTAAGAAGCATCACCAATCTATCAACACCTATACCTTCTCCTCCTGTTGGTGGTAGACCTATTTCTAGTGCATTGATAAAATCCTCATCCATCATTCCAGCCTCTTCATCTCCTGCTTCTCTTGCCTTTATTTCCTCTTTAAATCTCTCATATTGATCAATAGGATCATTTAATTCTGAGAAAGCATTTGCATATTCACGTCCATCTATAAACAATTCAAATCTTTCAACAAGTCTTGGATCATCCTTTTTCTTTTTTGCAAGAGGTGAAATCTCTATTGGATAATCACATACAAAAGTTGGCTCTACTATGGTTTTTTCAACAAATTCATCAAAAAATAGACTTATTATATTGCCTCTTGTTTCCTTTCCTTCTGGTACTTCAACATTTTTTTCCTTAGCGATTTTAATTGCCTCTTCATCTGTTTGAATCTGGTTAAAATCTACTCCACACACATTTTTTATGCTATCAATCATAGTAACTCTTTTCCATTTATTCCCCAATTCAATTTCTGTACCTTGATATGTTATTTTTGTCGTTCCACATACTTTCATTGCACATCTTTGGAAAATTTCTTCTGTTATATCCATCATATCATTGTAATCTTCAAACGCTGAGTAAAATTCTACAGATGTAAATTCAGGATTATGTCTAATATCCATTCCTTCATTTCTAAATATTCTGCCTATTTCATAAACTTTATCATAACCACCAACTATTAGTCTTTTTAAGTTTAATTCTGTGGCAATCCTCAAATACATATCTATATTTAATGTGTTATGATGTGTAATAAATGGTCTAGCTGTTGCTCCACCTGAAATTGTATTTAATACAGGTGTTTCTACCTCTAAATATCCATGTTCATCAAAAATTTTTCTCATTTCACTTATAATTTGACTTCTCTTAATAAATGTTTCTTTTACTTCTGGATTTACAATTAAATCTGTATATCTTTGTCTATAACGTAAATCCATATCTTTTAATCCATGAAATTTCTCAGGTAATGGTCTCAATGATTTTGAAAGTAATGTCATTTCTTTTGCATGTACAGATATTTCCTCTGTTCTAGTTTTGAATACAAAACCTGTAATTCCTACAATATCCCCCACATCATATGTTTTAAATTCTTTATAACTTTCTTCTCCGAGGTCATTTGTGCTTACATAACTCTGTATTTTGCCTTCACTATCTTGTATAGTACAAAAAGATGCTTTTCCCATAATTCTTTTTGACATAATACGTCCAGCTATTGTAACGTCTTTGCCTTCCAATTCATCATAATTATCTTTTATTTCTTGACTTTTATGTGTTCTATTAAATTTTGTTATTTCAAATGGATTTTTTCCAGCTTTTGTAAGTTCCTCTAGCTTCTCTCTTCTAATTTGCATAAGATGGTTTAAATCTTGCTCTACTTCATTATTTTCGTTCATTTTACCACTCATTCCTTTCTTGCACAAATTTTAGCGTGGAAAAGATTTTTTCTTCACACTACAATCTCTTTATAAATATTAATTATTATATAACAAGTTCTGCGAAAAATCAAGCCAATATTAGAGGTTAAGTGTTTAGCAAATATGAATTGTAGTTACAGTTCACAGCCAATTTCCGCTAAGCTACCTGAGGAAATGATTTTAAAAATGCGGCGTTGCGTTCTCCAAGGCGCTTAAGATATTTTGGACTGTTAATTATAGATACGAATTTAAAGTAATACAAGCAAAGGACTGAGTAGGTCGAACTCACTTCGATTTTTAAAACATTCCTCCACGCTTAGCTAATTAGGGTGTGAACTGTAACGAATTGTAGCCTCACTTACTTTTCACTAGAATTGGCAAACTCACTCCACTAATTTCTGGGTTATAATAATCGTATACCCTTACTGCTAATCCTTTAATTTCTACTGGATATAAAGCCCTAAATCCTACGCTTAAATCAATTACCTCATCTCTTTCAAAATTTCTCAAGTAAATATTTACCTCTCTATATGTCATATCATATTTTTCAATTATTCTATCATTTTCTAGTTTCATCAAATCTTCTTCATATACTGTAAATCCTTGAGGTATTGAAATTGTAACCATTCCATTATATATATCTTCACCACTTCTATTAACTAACTTTATCTTAGCATTTAACAATTCATCTACTTTAACATCACCATTCGTTTGTACTTCTACATCAATTTTATTATTATCTACATCTACTTTATCATATGGAATATAATATTCCTCTACTACTTCATAATAACAATTACCTTTTTCTAAATCTATGCTTAATTTATTTTCTTTTTGTAAATTATCAAAAGTTACTTCATATAATTCAAGTGAATTTTCTTTTACTTCAATATTTTTTTCCTCTGAATTAATCTTTACATTTACTGTTTGGTTGCCAATTTGATTTTGATTATTTACCTCATTTATAGCTTTTAATGCTAAAATTGTAGCTTGAGTACTATACCACGTACCTCTTGCATCTTTCATCTTTATTAAATAATTCAATAGAATTTTATTAGCACTTGAATCACTTGATGTTTTTGACAAAGCCATTGATGTTAATGCTGTTGTTTGAATTGTTTGTGTAGTATTACTTGAGCCATAATAGTCTCTAATCTTAGATGAGACATATCCTTCACTTAAATTAATTTTTTCAATAAGTGCATTTACAACCTTTTGTACCTCTTTATCTTTTACATTAGCCAATGTATTTGCAATTAATGCTAAAGTATAATTATCATCAACATTTTCTAGGTTATCCTTTAAATATTGCACAGATTTCTCAAGTCTCTTTTCTTTTGGATTACTCTCTGATAATGCCCATATTATATATGCATTTAGTGCAAGTTTTTCTCTTGAACTAGCGCCTCCTACATGATTTCCAGTTATTGTAAATTCTCCATTTAGATTTTGTTTTCTATATAGAAATTCTGTCATATTTACAATAACATTCTCATCTATATCATATACTTCTTTTAAATCTGTAATTTCCATTAATCCATATGCAGTAAGTACTGTTTCAGCAGGTGAATTTCCATAAAGTGAATATCCACCTTTTTCTCCTTTAACCTCGTATGTTAAAAGTTTTTGATAACCAGTTGATATATATTCAAGTGCTTTTTCTTTTAATGTTTCATCTACAATTTTATTATCTTCTAAATATTTTAATGCTAATATATTTGGATATAGAGTAGATGAAATTTGTTCAAAACATCCTGTTGGCATGTGGAAAATGTTTTCCATTCCTTCAATATTTTGTATCATTGTATTTTTATATATTTTTACCTTTGCAGATGCTGTATTTTCTATGAAATCATCTAATATCAATATATCCTCAGAAATATCTCCATCTAAATTGCCTGAAGAAACTACTTTTTCCACCTTATATCCATCTGGAGAAACTTCTGCTTCTTTTTCTACAATATCTGTTATTCCATTTGCAGACACTTCTACTCTAAACTTGCTATTACCTGACTCTAATACATTTATTGGAACATATGTTAATTTAAAAGTATTCGCATCTAGACTTACATTATAGTTATAGCTATCAGCCTTAAACCACTCTGCCTCACTAATTTTTATAGTAGTCTCAATTTTACTATCTGTATAATTAAATATTGTTACTGGTATACTCACCTTATCTCCAACAACCAAATTTTGTGGCAATTCGTAATCAACAAAAAATTCCTTAAACACCTTTACATTATCTAAAGTAGCATATCCAACTCGGCCATTCTTTGTATTACCAACCGTTTGAATTGTCCATGTTGTTATATTATCACTTAATTTCAAATCTAATTCAGCTTGTCCGTTTGATGTAACAAGTTCTGGTACAAAGCACATACTTTCTAAAAATACATTTCTAATATTATCATCAATAACTTTTTCAGTATTATCTATTGTTTCTTCTTGATTTGATGAAGGCGATTTTTCGAAAATGCTTTCATTTTTTGAGCTACCCACAGCAGTTGTGAAATCTACCGCAGATTTATCCATAGTAGCTTGTGCTTCTTCTGTTAATCTTCCTGCCGAATTATAAACTAACATAATTCCCATTCCAGCAACAAATATTCCTAAGATTAGTCCTAAAATTAATAACACATAATACATTGTTGTCCTTTGGTTCTTTTTTGTATTTTCTTTTATATTGAAAACATAATTTAAAGCATATAAACATAATACTCCAGCAATTACTCCCATTTGTGTAAATTCCATAATTGAACCTACAAAAAATGAAACAGCTACAATTAGCGCAAATTTGCATATATATTCTATTTTTTGTGACACTTTTCTTATCAATTTATCACATTTTAATTTTTTTATCTCATTTATTCTTGCAACTATTACAAATAATAGCATCAAACTTGCAAAAGTAATCAACCACAACCAATTAAACTCTAATTCAAATGCTTCATATATTCCAATAAAATTCATAATCAAAATTGTCGTAATTATAACTGCAAATGAAGTTGAATATATTTTTTTGTTAATTCTATAAATCAACGCAAAATACGCAATTAATAAAAATAATATTCCACTGATTATTGTCATTAAAGCTTCTTTCGAAGCAAACATAAATTCAAATATATTTGACATATCAAAGCCATAATATGCTATTGAGTCTAAGAAAATCCATAATGTTACTGCCAAAACTAATATATTAGCAACATGCCTTATAATTACTTTTAATTTATCAAATTTTGCATAAAGTATGTAAATAACTATAAAACCTATAAGACTTGCTCCAAGCATTGTTAATACTTCTGCTTTATATTCTTCCTCATCGTTAGTCGTTGTTGTTGTTGAAATGTTTGGATTACCAGTTCCTTGTCTCAAAAGTAATCCCATCATTGCCTGCTCATCTGTATCATCAATAATGTATGCATAAAGAGATGCAGCATCTAAATCGTCTGTAAATGAAATACCTTGTAGGGCAAGTTTAATATTATCAATTGATAAATCATTATCTGCTAAATTTAGAATAGAATTATCAAGCATACTCACAAGCAAAGCTGTATCTATATTATTACCGTTTTCATCTGCTGTTTTAAATGAAATTTTTATATCATCACCTGGTTTATATTCTTGTTTATCAGTATTTATATCTATATTCAATGCTTTATTAGGTTTAACAAATATAGTTCTTTTATAGTCTGAAGATAAGCTTGATGTATTATTTGTCATATAAAATATTTCTTGATTATATTTTTGAATATTTGATTTTGCATCAGTAACATAAATATCAACCAATCCATATATATCATTAAGTTTTACAGAAATCTCATTAGAATCAGTTGTGATTTGTTTAATGATTCTGTTATTTTTCATCATGATAATATTTTTTGTTCCAAAGGTAGTTTGATTTATGTTTATTTTAATATCTTCTCCTTGGTTATATTTAACTTTATCTGTTGAAATCATTGTATATGTGCTAATTTGCGTTAATGATATTTTCTTTTCAATCTTCTCGCCTTGCATATTTTCTGCTGTAACTTGAAATTGTACATTTTTTGCATTTTCATCTGAAGAATACTCAAACATGCCAATACCATTCTCATCTGTTGCAATTTGTTTAGTTTGTCCATTTGAATAAACTGTAACATACATTTTTACTGGCAAGCCATCTGCTGTTTTTGTAAAAACATATATTTTATTTTTTTGACCTTTAAGCAAAGAACCAAATTCTGGAATAAATTGTATTTCAAATGCTCCAGAACTTACTGTGAACTCTGACGTTTTCTCTACGAAATAATTTGAAGAATCAACTGCTTCAACTTTTACAGTATATTTTCCTACATTTTTCACATTATGATATGTAACAGTTGCATTTCCATTTTCATCTGCGACTGGTGATTGATACATTTCTCCATTTATATATACTGTATATTTTGCCCCTGAAACGGCTTCTCCGAAAAAATATTTTGAATTAATGTTTATTTTTACGTTTTCTCCAATTTGATATTTTGTTTTATCAGTTTCAATATTTATTTCATATTTTGGAGTTATATAAGGATTAACTTTAAACTCTTTTGTAAATTCACGTGTATTTGTCTTAACAACTATTTTATAAATACCACTATTAACTTCATCTGCAATTACAAATTTTCCACTCAAGATACCATATTCAGATGTAGTAACATTTTCATTATAAACTTTATTATCATTTCCATCATAAATTGCTACATTTGTATCTTTTTCGATAGGTTCATCATTTATATTATCAGTAAGCAATGCCCTAAAATTAACTGTATCACCTGGCTTATAAATTCCTTTATCTAGAGTAATCGTTATATTTTCCTGTTTTCCATCTGATATGTAAATATCTTTTTGTACAGTATCTTTTCCTTTATTAGAAGAAACATAAGCCTCAATTGTGTAATTTCCTGCTTCTACATCTGGAATCTTTATAATTCCAGTATAGCCATCATCAATATAAGATACATCAACATTTTTTACTTTGTGTCCTTTTGAATTTAGTAGTTTTAATTTTATTTTTTCTTGATTCGTATTAGTTATACCTTTTCCGTCTGTTACAATAGAAACATATAAGTTACTATTACTATATGCTGTTTTAGCCGTTGTTATAGTTATATTTTGATTTCCAGTAGTTTTCCATTTGTATCCATTAACAATTACTAAAATAATTGCTACTAAAAATACAAATACTATTAATTTTTTCTTCATTTGCTCCTCCCCTATACTTTCTTTAGTTATTTTATTTTTACATCTTTGTATAATTATTTTATTCAATTATTTATCTTTTGTCAATAATTTGTTATGGTACAATGTTAAAACTGTAACCCATGATTTTTATGTAACCTATTTTTTTTTGAATTCTACTTGATTTTTTTTACTTTTTATGTTATGATAGAAAGCGATAGATTAAGAAAAGTAAAGAGGAGGTGCACCAAGGAACATGCCAAATATTAAATCAGCTATTAAAAGAACGAAAATAATTGAGAAAAAAACTCTACAAAATAATATGATTAAATCTGGCTTTAAAACAGCAGTTAAAAAATTTGAAAATGCTATAGAAGCTGGAGATATAGCTTCTGCAGAAACTCTTTTTGTTGATGCAACTAAAAAAATTGATCAAGCTTGCTCAAAAGGAGTTATCGTAAAAAATACTGCAGCTAGAAAAAAATCAAACATGGCTAAAAAACTTAACTCTGCGAAGGCCTAATAGTTAAATCACTAAAGCCCGATGTTTTACTAAATTTAA
>CANQKB010000012.1 GCA_947624405.1 uncultured Clostridia bacterium | reverse complement strand
GTTTCATCTGTTACTGTTCCCATATTTTCTAATGGTAATTTAATTTCTCTTGATTTAAAAACTTCATTCATTGTACTTACTGCATTTAATGTTCTTGGAAAACCTATAAAAGGTGCTAACTGATAAATAGTTTCTCTTACTTCTATAGGTGTAGCTCCTACATTTAATGCTGCATTTATATGTGCTGATAATTGTGGTAAGGTTTGTAATACTGCTAAAATTGTTACTGTAATTAACTCTCTTTCCTTCATATCTATTTCATCACTACTATGAAATACATCTCCAAATATAAACCTTCTTAAAATTTCCATAAGTTCATGATCTATTTCTGTATTTGCATCTGGCAATTCACCAAATAATTTGTTAAAAACTTCTTTACTTTGTTCAAAACGATTCATTTTTATTTCTCCTTTCACTGACATATTGTCAGTATTATAATATACTAATTCTGACACAATGTCAATATTTTTTCATAAATTTTTATAACTTTTTTAAAAAAATAGCTTATGCTTTTACACATAGCTATTTTTCTAACATTAGGATTACACGGGGGTAAAATCACCGTGGATGCGAAAATAGTACAATCCATTTTCCTTTGTAATTGTTTAATTTGATATTTCCCATTGTTGAAATTGCATCTATCTCTGGTGCCATTTCTCCGTATTTTTACAATACCATTCATCATTATTTCATAATTCATATATAAACTCCTTTCATTCTTGTTACTATTATATGAAAGGCAATTTGTTTTTGTGCATTATTTTATATAATATAATTATTTGACATATATCTCTCCTATTTTTTCTCCTTTATTTGTATAACCAATTGTTATTGAAAATAATTTTATCAAATATCTTTTTACCAAAACTACTTTAAATATACCATTACTTTGTCTCCATCTTGTAATCCATACTTTTTTCGCAAATTGACATCTGATACAATTTCTATTATTTTTAACGAATGATGTCCTCCCTCTACATTATTTATTTGTGGTCTTAATATGTATACTTCATCTTCCATAATTTTAGCTTTCTTTACAAACACATCATATTCTCCACCGTATTGCTCTGGCAATATTTTATCTTCACTATTTAATATGTATTTTTCATCAAGCTCTATATTTAAAGTTCCAAAATACAAATCTTTTCCATACTTTTCTTTAAATATTTTACTAGCTTTTTCTACCCAAATAGAAGCATTACCATGTCCTGATTTTACTTTTCCAATTAAATTCATTTTTACTCCCTTTCCCTTCCAATACTCAAATCAAGCTTGAAAAAGATTGCCGTTTCTACCTTATTTTATATTAAATTATTATACCATAATTTATAATAATTGCAAATGGTTTGCATAACTTTCTTCTATATGTTTAAAAAGAGTTTTTATTTCTTCTACTGCCTCTATACATAAATATGTTCTGTATAAGAATTTTTGTATCTCAATTTTTGTATTTTTAAGCTCTTTCGGTTCGAACAAAGGCGTTCCTTCTTTGAACACCTTTGTTCTATATATTTTCATTTCTTATCACATCAATTATGTTATTTTTTGCATTTTTCTTTTTAGCAAAAAACATTGCTATAAATATAACTAAATATACTGCAACTATAGCAAGTAGCATATTTACTACTTGGAATTTAAACGCATAGACTGTTGTATCTATCATTATCAAATACATCACATATAAAATTACCAAACTAATTAAAGCACCATAAACAATAGAGTCTATTCCGTAAAAAATTCCTTCTAAAAATAACATTTTATTTATCTGCTTTTCACTCATTCCCAATGATTTAAGTTCTGCTAAGTCTCTTTTTCTAAGTTCAATACTTGAGGTTATTATATTAAATATATTTACAATACTAAACAATGAAATTAATCCGTACAAAAGCATAAAGTGGAATTTGTAATATCGCTCTTGTGCTTAGTTCTTCTGTTTTATTAGAAGTATGAATTTCATCTCCATTTCTTCCATATAAAGTAGTTTTTCCTTCATTTTTACGTATTTCATTCAATTCTTTCATTCTTTCGTCTATTTTCTCCGGATAATCTGTATCTATGCTGATATCAAATTTTATTGGTATCATAGGAATTTCTGATGAATTTATTATATCTTCTTCTTTTTTTAAATCTTCTTCTCCTAGTATTCCTTCTATTCTATTAATTGCAATAGGTCCATCATGTATATATGGTACAAAATCATCTACAACTCCTGCAATTTTATATTCTATAGTTTCTCCATTTTGCTTTTCAAATTGTGCAATATCGCCTTTTTTTAAATTCGTATAATTTATCTTATCGCCATATTTTGAATCTTTTTTTACTGCTGTATTAGATATAATTATTTCTCCTTCTTTAAGTTCTGTTACTCCCGCTTTTTTTAGTATTTCTTGATATGCATCTCCTATAACATATTGTAGATACGTTGATATTTTTAAATCACCATTTGGCAATAAACTTTCATTTATACCTAAATCTACTCCTGACTTTATTGCCTTTTTCACTGTTTTAGATATCTTTTCTTGAGGTACTATTATATGATCTGCAAACGAATCAGTACTTAATGCTCCTGTTACACCTACATAACTATTTATTATGTTGTCTTTATTTAAGAAATCTAAAATCTCCTCTATTTCCTCTCGCGGAACAAAGCTCAAATAATAATCATATTTATAATCTTGCAATTTCCAATCTGTAAACTTAAATAAATTCGTTATAAAACTACTAACTACAAGAAATAAGACAATACTACAAGTTAGTGACATTACAATCGTTCTATATTTTGATTTTTCCCTCTTTATATTTTTCCACGCAAGTGTTCCTTCTTCTTTAAATACGTTTGGTATAAATTTTGTTGTTTTCATATTTTTTCTTTTTATTTTTATAATGTTATTCCCTCTAATTGCCTCTATTGGTGCAATTTTATTTATTTTTCTCATAGGTAATATACTAGATACAAATACTATTGCATAAATAATTAAAATAGCCATAAGTAGCATTGGTATTGACATAACCATTTTTAATTTTACTTTCTCATTTGCTATAATATGAAAATAATTACTCTTTATATTAAAACTTACATAGTCATTTGCCAAGTTATTTAATGCTATTTGCATACCTTGTATTAATATAAAAGATAAAATCATGCCAAGTACAATGCCTAACCCTATTCCTATTGTACCTAAAATAACACTTCCCATAAAAAGCATTTTTCTTTTCTGGCTCTTATTCATTCCGAACTGATGCAAGTATTCCTAATTCCTTAATTCTATCATTATACGTCATTTTAAATGATGTATATATTACAATGATTGCAACAAAAGTAATTATAAGAGTAAAGCTTCCTCCAACACACAATAATGTCATAAAGACTTTATTATCAACATCTGTTACAAATTCATAACTTAACAAATCAGTATTATATACAACTTTTGCTGTATTATCTTTTTCATCTTCTGTAATTGTTGTACCCATTTCTTCTGCCACTTTCTCTTTAAATGATGTTATAAATTCACTTTCCGCTTGTTCAATTTCTCTATTTTTATTTGGTAATTCATTTAAGTTTAGCTTGTTTTCTATACTTTCTGCTGTACTCTTTACTTTTTTCACATTATTTGTTAAAACTCTTACATTGACGGCTGTATCATCTGAAAGCATATCCTCGTCTAAGTACGTAATTACTCCTTGTGTAGTTGGTCCTGCATTAAAATTACTATTTTCTTCTTCTAATGCTTCTACTAATCCAACAACTTTATATGTTTTCTTTTCGCCTTCAAAAGTTAGCTCAATTTCAGTTCCAACATCAAAAGCTAGTACTCTACTACCATCTTCTTTGAATGATTCTGGTTGAAATACCGTAAGCACTATTTCGTTTAAATTTTCTGGTAATCTTCCCTTTTCCAATTTTAAATTTGCGTTTTTTATTGCATTATCATCATATGCTCTCATATAAAAATGTTTTGATATAAGAGCCATTGTTTCTTCACTAAATCTTTTTTCTTCCATATCGTATTTACCTATATCTTCAACCGAATATCCATAGTCATAATATATAGATATTTCTTTTATGTTATTTGTCTTTGCGATTTCAAGAGCATCTTTGTATCTTATATCAATAAACTCTGCTTCCCAGTTTTTATCGTTTCTTTCTAAATCAACCATATATTGCCTAAAACTTGAAATCAATGAAAATAAAATAGTTATAAGTATTGTTACAATAGCTATTGTAGTTATTGTAACAGATGTTCTTTTCTTATTTTTCTTTAGATATTCTATTGTTAATTTTGTTGTAATTTGCATAATATTTATCACTTCCTTTTATTAAAACAATTCATTTACTAAAAACTTAGGGGGATTACAAAGCTCCCCCCACCATTGTTTACATATTCTCATCCTTCACATCTTCAATTATATTTCTATTTTTTACTCTACGCCTTGCACTTATCATTGCAAGTGCAATTATTGCATATACAATGACCACAGCATAAACAATACTCATAAATGGTAATTTAAACAAATATAATTCTGCATCAACCGTAAAATGACCTATTATTTTTAAAATTGCAAAACTAAATATGATTCCAAATACAAGACCACTAAAGCCATAGAAAATTCCTTCTAAAGCTAGCATTTTATTTATTTGCTTTTCTGACATTCCTATAGATTTTAGCACGGCAAAATCTTTTTTTCTAAATAGGGTACTTGCTGATATTATGTAAAATATATTCATCATACAAAATACTGTAATAATAAGTTCTAAGCCGTAAAGTAAAAACTTTACAATTTTTGATAATGCCTCCTCTTCTTCTCTTTTCTGAAATAGGTTTTCACCACTAATATAGGATTCTTCTCTGTCTACTAATTCTTCTATTCCTCCTTTTACTTCCTTTTCAATTTCATTGGGATTTTCCGTTGATATGTAAATGTTCGTCGTCAAATTACTTCCACTTACTACGTTTTGTATCTCCTTTTGCAACCTATCTCTACTTAATAATAAAACAAAACCCGCAGTATAATCGCTAACCGTATAATGCTCTGTTCCATATGGCTCAATACTATCAATTATACCTGCAATTTGCAATGTACATATATCCTCTCTTTTCATATTATTAACACCCGAAACAGTTATACTGTCCCCGTTTTTCGTATTTTGTTAATTCAACAGAGTCTCCAAATGCTGAATTTTCAACTGTTCTTTTATTAACTAATATACATTCGTTCTCCTTTAATTCTGTAAGTCCCACCCTTTCAAGTATTTCATTATATGCCTTTTCATTAAAGTAATATGGTAATACGGTAAAATTATAACTTTCTCCTGAATAATACATTTTATCTAAATCAGGAAAAGAAATTCCTACTCCCATACTTTGTTTATTTTCATTTAATAGTTGAAGCATAACATCTGATATTTTTTCCTTTGGCACTTCAACTTTAAAGTCACTATAACTCGTCTTTGTTCCTTCTTTAAAATACAATGCATCAGTTTGTATAAAATATCCTCTTGCCAAATTATGTTCATCTAAATAATTCGTTACTTTATCTACTAAATCAATAGTACAATTAATCTTATAGTCATCATATGTCAATTTATCTTCATTATCTAAGAAATTACCAACAATTCCATTTATAATTAAAAACAAAAGTACACTTACAGTTATGCAAGTTACCATATTGGCATGTCTTGCTTTCTCTCTTTTCGTATACTTATACGCCAAAACTCCCTCTTGCTTAAATAACTTCGAGATAACAAATGGTGTTTTTTTATTTTTTAATCTCTTTCTTCTATTTCCCTTTATTCCTGAAACAATATCTATTTTTTTAAGCTTCCTTAATGGTAAAATTGTAGCAATTGCAACACTTATATATATGATTATTCCTACTGTTATCATCGTTTGCAATGGGAAATACATCGTAAATGCAGTATGTATTGTTTCAGTAAACATACTGTAGCGAATATAATTATCAAAAGTTTTTTGGACCATGTTTATTATAAAGGCAGACATGATAGTACCACTTAGTATTCCTATAATAATCCCAAAGGTCCCAATAATTAAACCCTCTTTTAAACACATCATCCTTCTTTGTCTATTACTCATTCCAAGTGAAGATAGTCTTTCAAACTCCGTAACTCTTTCTCTATAAGTAATTGTAAATGATGTAAGAATGAGAACAATACCTGCTAAAGCAATTACAAAAGTACATGTAAAACTTGCTATAACATAAATTTTATACGTTTTTGCTATATTCATAATTTCATAATCTTGAATATTTTCCGTTGTTATTCCTATTGTTTCAAGGAGCTTTTCATTATATATAACCTTGTCTGTAGGCATTGGTTCTTCATAAACATTTGGATCACTCCTATCTATTCTACTTCCTCCCATAGCCCCTATAAGTTGATTCATAGCTTCTTCAAGTGCCTTTTCTTCTGGAGTTAGCTCTACTTTTTCAAGTTCATCCCTATTTATCATTGTAACTTTTCGTATATTTTGAATTTCTGCAAGATTTAAATTTTTTTCTAGCTTTTGTGCTGTTTCATAAATTTTTCGTTTATTCTTTGCAATAACATCAGCATAAACTATTGTCTCCTCTTTTAATGCAGATGTATCAAGAAATGTTATTGCTCCTATTCTTATATCTTTTCCATCTATAATGTTTTTACTTTGAGTGCCTTCTTCTATTACTTCCACAAATCCAACAATAGTATATATTTTCTTCTCTCCTTCAAAAGTCATCTCAATTTTATCGCCAATCTTTTTTCCTCTTTTAAAATTAGCTTCAAACCCATTTTGTCCTTTTTCTGGAATTACTATTTCGTTAGAATTTTCTGGCATTCTTCCTTCTGTAAGATAAAATCCGCTATTTTTTATTTTGTTTTCATCATATCCCCATAGATGAATCCTCGTGTAACTTGTTTTTGTATCTCCTAAATTCTCATCACATAATCCATAATCATACCAAATTGAAGTTTCCTTGATATTTTCGTCTTTTGCAATTTCTAAGGCATCACTGTATTTTACGCACAAAAACTCCGCTTCCCAATTGCCTTTATCTCTTATAAAATATTCTTTAAAATGCTGATAACTCGAAAAAATCGTAAGTAGAATTGTTATAAGTATTGTTACAATGGTTACTGCAAAAATTGTACCTAGTGTTCTTTTCTTATTTTTCTTTAAATATGCCATTGTTAATTTTGTTGTGATTTGCATATATTTTCTCCTTTTTATTTTTCATCTCTTACTATTTTACCATCTTGTATTGTAATTACTCTATCTGCCTCCTTTGCAATGTTTTCATCATGTGTTACAAGTATTATTGTTTGGTTATATTCTTTGTTTGACTTTTTCAATAGCTCAATTATCTCCTTTGAATTTTGGCTATCTAAGTTTCCTGTTGGCTCATCTGCAAGTAATATCTTTGGCTCTTGGAGTAAACTTCTTCCTATTGCAACTCTTTGCTGTTGTCCTCCAGATAATTCATTTGGCAAATTTTTTCTTCTATCTTGTAGCCCTAGTTTTTGTATTAATTCTTCTAACTTTTGTTTATCTACTTGCTTTTTATCTAAATCAATCGGTAATGTCATGTTTTCTTCTACATTAAGCACTGGTATTAAATTATAGAATTGATAAATAAGTGCTACTTCCCTCCTTCTAAACTGTGCCTGTTTTTCTTCACTCAATGAATAAACATCTACTCCGTTTATTTCAATATTTCCTGATGTTGGCTTGTCTACCCCACCTATCATATGCAATA
This sequence comes from uncultured Clostridia bacterium, assembly GCA_947624405.1. Taxonomy (GTDB): domain Bacteria; phylum Bacillota; class Clostridia; order TANB77; family CAG-508; genus JAAWPK01. Next base: position 13,598 of record CANQKB010000012.1, on the reverse strand, counting down.
GTGTTGATTTTCCGCTTCCACTAGCACCAATTATTGCCACAAATTCTCCTTTTTCTACTTCAAAAGATACATTGTCTACAGCAACAGTTTTTGTGTCCTTTTCTCCATAAATTTTACTTAAATTTTTTACTTCTAATATACTCATATTGATACACCCCTTTTTTAATATAATCATTATATTGTAATAATAAAATTGTACCATATTTTTTATGATAATCAAGCATTTTAACTAATTCTTCATTAATAAATTATATCATTTTTTGAATTATTTTTTATCCAGCAAAGTCTTTACAATCCCCTTATCAATTAAAGTTTCAAACACAACCTTCAAAATGATAATAATGATTGGACCAAAAATAAGCCCTGCAATTCCAATTACTTTGTATCCAGTATACATTGCAATTAACGTAAAAATTGGATGTATACCTATCTCATTACTTACAACTTTTGGTTCTAAAAGTTGTCTAACTACAGTGATAATTACATAAAGTCCAATTAAAAAACCTGCAAGCTTTAAATCTCCTTGTGTAGAGCTAATTACAGCCCATGGTATCAAAATTGTACCAGAACCAAGTATTGGTAATGCATCAGCGAAAGCAATAAGTAAAGCCATAAGCAATGGATACTCAACATTTAACCCAAACATATTAAACGCAAAAAGTCCAATTAATACAAGTATAAAATTTATACCAATTAATATAAATTGTGCTTTTAAATATCCTCCTAATAATTTAGAAATTTTGCGTATATTTTGAGATAATCTTTTTACCCATTCTTTTGGTAAATGATGTTCAATTTGATCTAAAATATATATCCTATCTGCACATATAAAATATGTAGCCAGTATAGTAATAACTGTATAAATACCAATGGTTGCAACTGATGTAACCATTGATAATAAAGATGTTAAAAAATTAGTAAGAAAACCGAGCCACTCTATTTAAAAACTCTGATAAAGCATTTTTTAAGATATTTATAACTTCATCTGAAATTTGAAAACTATCTAATTTTATTTTATCTAATAACCCTAAAATATAACTATATCCTGTTTCAACACAATCATTTAGCATTTTCAATAAATTTGCACCTTCATCAATAAATGCTGTTATTCCCCATATTAATCCCCCAATTATCACTCCAAATACTATAATCAAAACAATAATTGTACTAATTTTTCTTGTTAATTTTGTTTTTTCTTTTATCCACTTTATTACTGGTTCAATAATTAAAGCCATAATAAATGCAATCAAAAATGGCATGTAAAACACAGCCATTTTGAAAGCTAAATATATACCGAATAAGAGTAAATGCTAATGTAAGTATTCTTTTTCCCACTTTTTTCAAATACCCAATGTCAATTATCATATATTCCTCCGAAATCTTTTCGTACAAATTGTTCAACCTAAGTAGGATTGTTCTTCATCCTTTGTTTAAATTTTATTCTGCTATAATTCATCTATTCTTTAATCATCAAAATCTTCTATTTCATCTACGTCTGTAACTACATCATCTACTTCTGGTACTTCGTTATATTCGTATTCGTATGTTTCAGTATTTCTTGAACGTCCTCTTCTAGGTTTAGGCTTTGAAATAGTACTTGACGTTTTCTCTGTTCTAGCTTCTTTTTGAGGTTCTTTATTACTTGATTTTGCCTCCTCCTTGTTACTCTTCTTCTTGTTTTCATCACATTTCATTTGCATTTGTTTATTTAATAATGCATTTACTTTATCTATTGCTTCTGGCACATAATCTAACAATTTATCTACTGCCGATGCATGATTTACTGGAAGCAACTTTACATTATTAGCTTGTACAACTAAAAATGCAATAGGATTTATATTTACTCCAGCTCCACTTCCTCCACCAAATGGCAAACGATATTGTACTTGCTCCTCCTCTTCTTTTCTTGAATATTCATTGACTGTCTCTCCTTTAAATTCACTTCCCCCAGCTGCAAATCCAAACGATACTTTTGAAATTGGGATTATTACGACATTATTATTTGTTTCTATTGGTTCCCCTATTATTGTATTTACATCAATCATATCTTGAATACTATTCATAGCTGTAATCATAAGACCTTCTATCGGATGCTCGCTCATTTACATTCCTTCCTTTCTTAAATAAAATATATATTACATAAATAATATGTACTATTTTTACATCTATTATACAATCTAGGTTAATTTTGATAACATTTCCAATATTATACAAAGGCAAAACAGAAAAATAATTATTCTTGCAATTTGTTTTATAAAATAAAATTCCGTATCAATGTCGAAACAAATGCAACTACATATACCGTTAAATTTAGACTATCTGTACCTACCTGTATATCTACATTGATTTTTTTAGTTTTTGCCTTTAATTTTTTTAGGTCTTCTATAATTTTCAAATCTTTTATCATAAAAGCATCTTTTTCTAAGGATTTTATGTCTCCTTTTATTTTTAACTTCTGCAATTTATTTTTTGTTACTTTAAACTTTGCAATTTTTACAGCTCCAAACAGATATAATTCTAAATATATTAAAAAATTTTTTTTGACATCTTTTATCTTTCTATCATTTTCTATATTTGATATATAAAATTGCTGTACATTTAATCTAACATTTGAAAATAATACACTTAAAAATACAATCAAAATTATACAAAAAAATAGTAAAACCAGTTTCATACACAACATCTCTTTTCGTTATTGTATTTCCAGTTTTACCATTTTTTGTAAATTTTATACATATATTATTAATTAAGCACTTATTTTTTTCTTCTTTTCAACTACTATATCTCCAAATGTTTCATTCTGTTCTGTTTTTATTTTATTTCTTCTTGACAACTCAAGTAATCCAGTAAATGCTGTAACAACTTCTGCCTCATTACACTTAGATACAGTATATATCTTATTAAAAATAAATTTAGGTTTTCTAATTAATTCTCTAAATATTTCTTTTACTTTACTTGCTACTGTATATGTATCTCTAATTGCAATTTTTTCTATATTATCCTTATTTACATTCTCTCTAACACTATATCTTTCATAAGCCTCTTGATACAATGTAGGTATTATCTCCTTATCAAAAACTCTATCTAACGTTTGTTTTGGAAGCGTTATTTGCTCTGCCATTCTAAATACTCTATTAGAATATTCTTCGTACATTTCTTTTAATTTTTTTGAAATTTCTTTGTACTTTTTATATTCCACAATTCTCCTTATTAATTCCTCTTCAGTGATTTCTTCTTCTTCGTTTCCTTCTGCATTTGGAAGAAGTTTCTTTGATTTAATAAGTAAAAGTGTTGAAGCCATAACAAGAAATTCGCTACTAACTAATAACTTTTCTTCTTCCATTTTGTTTATGTAATCTATATATTGTTCTGTTATAGCACTAAGGTTTATATCATATATGTCCATTTTATTTTTATCTATTAAATGACATAACAAATCTAGTGGTCCTTCAAAATTCTCGATTTTTATTTTTAATTTTTTACTTTCTAGCTCTAAGATGTTAGGCATTGTACTCTTCCTTCCTACTTACATATAACAAGCTTTATTACTTTTTTAGTATGCATATCTTTACTAATCCTCTTTACTATTTAATACTTTCCCAACTACATCTATATCAAATCCCTTGCTAAAAAGATAATTTTTTATCTTTTGCTCATCTGCCCCTTTTTTCTTTTGAGCAAGTTTTTTAGCTGAGTTTAATTCATATTCTTCTAGTACTTCTTGATTTTCACTTATGTAATCTTCTATTTCATCTGCATATATTCCTTTATCATATAGTTTATTTTTTATTTCTCTAATTGACATACTTTTAAGATTCATATATTCATTCACAATTTTTTTAATATATTCTTTATCATTTATGTAGCCTGCTTCTTTTATATATTCTATAATATCATCTAGCATATTTTCTTCTATTGTGTGGCAAAATTTAGTCCTTACCTCACTCTCTGTTCTTTTCTTGTATAAAATATATTTCATCACTTGTGTTTTTGCATTATCAAATTCTTCTGGTGTATAACTACTCATCTATTTGCTCCTCATTATTTATATTTTCTATATCTTCAATATCCTCTTCTTCAACTTCTTCTCCTTCTTCTGTTCTTTCTTCTTCATTTAGAGATTTTTCAAAAGCTTTTTCCATATTTGCTCTAACTTTTTTCTCTACTTCTGCTAATACTTCTGGATTATCCATTAAATATTTCTTTACGTTTTCTCTTCCTTGTCCAATTCTTTCTCCATTATAGCTAAACCATGATCCACTTTTTACAATTATATCAAGTCCAACAGCAATGTCTAGTATGTTACCTTCTTTTGATATTCCATGACCATATAATATGTCAAATTCTGCCTCTCTAAATGGTGGTGCAACCTTATTTTTAACAATTTTTACTCTTGCTCTATTTCCTATTACTTCTCCATCTTGTTTTATATTTTCTACTTTTCTTATATCCATTCTAACTGATGCATAGAATTTAAGTGCTCTACCACCTGTTGTTGTCTCTGGATTTCCAAACATTACTCCTACTTTCTCTCTTAACTGGTTGATAAATATTATAACTGTTTTTGATTTATTTACAGCTCCTGCAAGTTTTCTTAAAGCTTGTGACATAAGTCTTGCTTGTAAACCAATATGTGAATCTCCCATATCTCCATCTATTTCTGCCTTTGGAACTAATGCTGCAACTGAGTCTACAACTATTACATCTAATGCACCACTTCTAATTAATGATTCTGCAATTTCAAGTGCTTGCTCTCCTGTATCTGGTTGTGATACTATAAGCTCATTTATATCTACACCTAAGTTTTTAGCATATACAGGATCTAATGCATGCTCTGCATCTATGAAAGCTGCTTCACCACCTTGTTTTTGTGCTTCTGATATTATATGTAATGCTAGTGTTGTTTTACCAGAACTTTCTGGACCATATATTTCTATTATTCTTCCTCTTGGAACTCCTCCTATTCCCAATGCAATATCAAGTCCTAGAGCTCCTGTTGGGATAGCTTCTACGTTCATTGCTTTAAATTCTCCAAGTTTCATTACTGAACCTTTTCCAAATTGTTTTTCAATTTGTCCCATTGCCATTTCAAGGGCCATTTTCTTTTCATTACTTACATTATTTTCTTTTGCCATTTTTATTCCTCCTATTTTAAACATCTGTTTGTACTTATTCTATACTTAATTTTTTAATAAGTCAATACTTTTTTTAAAAATTTTTAATTTCTCTTATGCCAATTTTCAATATCATCATAAATATTAAACCAACTGTTATTTCCTGTTATAGTCAAATTCTTATTATATACATATGTTCGTGAACTAAAATACAATCCTACATATGGTCTTTCTGTTTCATATATTGCCTGCAATCTATTATATTTTTCCAATAGAGTTGCTTCATCTGATATATTTTTTACATCATTTAAAATTTCATTTACTTCTTCATTATTAAAATTTGCAAGATTTCCACCTGATAAATATCTAGAAAGATTAGGACTTATTCCTACGCTAACACCTGTTAAAATCATATCATAATTTTTATTTTTCATATATGAATCAAAGCTTGCCTGCTTTACAGAATTAACTGTGACAGGTATTCCTATTCCCTCTAAATTACTTTTTATGATATTTGCTACGTTTACTCTATTTGCATTTTCTGATTGTACAACTAAATTTATTCTCAATCTTATTGTGCTATATCCCACTTTCTTTTGCCATACTTTACCAGATAAAGTCCACCCTCCATCTTGTAAAATTTGTTTTGCTTTTTCTTGATTAAAACTTTTAGCTTCTGGATTTTCCGTATATAAATAGCTTCCATATGATAATGGAAAGTCCCCTGCTTTATACTTACCAGCATATACTGAATTAATTATTTCATCTCTATTTATAGCATAACCAATAGCTTGCCTTACTTCCATATTTGATAAAATATTACTTCCACAATTTAGCACCAAATAATCAAAATCTCTACCAAATCCCTGCTGAGAATTTGCTCCTATTGTACCTATGTTATTTTCAATGTTTATCCCTCTCGAATTAACCATATCAAGTCCACCAAGTTTATACGCATTATACAATTCTGCTACTGTTCCATATACTCTTATTACTATATTATCTATTCTTAAATCTACCGCTTCTTTATTCCACCATTCCTCATTTTTTATTAAATCAATTTGTGAATTTACATCTACAGAATATAACTTATATCTTCCTGTTCCCATTTGAAGATTATTTCTATCTGATGAAGCAATATCATCTGTACTAAAAAAGGATTTACAAATTATTGGAAATGTTAAATTATATTCGAAAAAAGGTGTTTCTTCATTTAAATAAATCTTTAGTGTATTATTACCTACAATTTCTACATTATTAATCATGGATACATTGCTAATATAAATAGAATTATCTCCTAAGCTTTTTATCATCTCTATTGTATATTTAACATCATCAACTACAAAAGGTTCTCCATTATGCCATTTTACGTTTTCTCGTGTATTTATAAGATATGTTGTAGCATCAACTTTAGAAATTTCTGTTCCTAAGCAATTTTCTAATTTAAAATCACTAGTTACATCAAATAATGGTTCATAAATAAATTTCGAAATATCTTGTACATTTTGATTTTTTGAAATTAAAGGATTTAATGTATCAAGATTTGATATTCCAATCCTTAAGCTTTCTTCTCCATCTTCTTCCTCTTGAGAAACAACTTCTTCATCATTTTCTATAATCTCGCCATCATTATGATAAACGTAATATACTGCATATGCTATTAATCCTATTGCCGCAATCACAAATATGTACCTGACAATATTATTTTTCATTACTACTTATCATTCCTTTCTAAAGTAAAGTTTTAAAAAGAATTAGTATTATTCTTTTGTTTTAAAATCTCATAAACTTTATCCATATCATCATCTTCTGCCATTTTATTTTTTCTTATTTGACCACATTTTACACATTTAAAAACTATAACATACCCCTTTTTAGAATTTATTTCTACATCAATAGGTTTTAAAAGACCATGGCATGTTTCTTCTCTATCTCCTGGATTTATATCAACATGTTTTGAGTATAAACACTTTGGACAATGATTACGGCAAGAATAACCAAGGGGTTTTACCTCCTCACCACAGTTTTCACATTTAAACCCTTCATCTATTTCAGTAAATTTTGCTCCCATTTTTTCTTACGCCTTCCTTTCTAATGCCAATACTTACATTTTCATTTAGTATTCAAAAATACTTTCTCCTATAAACTCTCTTAAAATAGAACTTTCAGGGATATATTCTGTTCCAATTGATTTAAAATAACTTAAAAGTCTCATAAGTCTTTTAGCTTCTGCATATTCTGGTTCATTTTTTCCAACCTCTGCTAAAATTGGAAGAGCATAATCTTTTAGCACTCCAAGTTCATATACTATTGATGAATTAAACATTGCATCTGCTTCTTCTTGATATGGGAATATATACTTTTTCTCTCCCCTTGAAATTGATTTCCATCTTTGAAGTGTATTTTTGGCTGAATATCCTCTATATTTATAATCTCTAACTATCCTTCTTATAATTCTCGTATCTGTTGTAGAAATTCTGTTATAATAATCAATATTCAAAACTGTAAGAGCACTTATGTAAATCTTAAATTTCTTATCTTTTGGAATTGCTTCTGTTAATTTGTCATTTAAACAATGTATTCCTTCGACAACAAGTATATCATTCTCTCCTAGTTGCATTTTATTACCTTTGAATACTTTATGTCCTGCTTTAAAGTCGAATGTAGGTATTTCAACTTCTTCACCTGAAAGAAGTCTTAGTAAATGTTCATTAAATAATCTTATATCAACTGCTTCTAAGCATTCAAAATCATATTCTCCATTTTCATCTAATGGATTTTGCTCTCTTTCTACGAAATAATTATCAACTGATAATGTTTTTGGCTCTATTCCATTTAATTTTAATTGTATTGATAATCTTTTAGCAAAAGTTGTTTTACCTGATGATGATGGTCCTGCAATAAGTATCATTTTTACACCATTTTTCTTTAGAATTTCATCTGCTATATCTGAAATCTTCTTTTCATGAAGTGCCTCTGCTAAAAGTATTGTATCTTTTCCTTCATCTTGTTCGATTTTTTTATTTAATCTATATATTGTATTTAATTTCAATACTCTATATATTCTTTCATATTCTTGTAAAACTGCATTTAATTTAGCATTTTCTCTAAATTCTTTCATTTTATTTGGGTTTTCTTTAGAAGGGTATCTTAATAAAAATCCTTCTTTATATTTCACAAGTTCATATACTTTTACATATCCTGTTGAAATTGGCATAACACCATAAAAATAATTATAATAACCTTTGCAATAGTATAATGATACCTTTTCTTTTGTTTCAGTATTTATTTGCAAAATTCCTCTTAAAGAATGCTCCTTTTCATAAAATTCTTTTGCTTCATCTGGTGTCATTTCAACTTTTTTTATAGGTAAATCTTGCTCAATAATTTCTTTCATCTTCACATTTATATTATCTAATACTTCTGGTGTTATTTCTAGATTTTCAAATGTACAGTACATACTGTTATCTAATTGATAATTTATAGTAAGGTATGCATCCTTATATAGTTCATTTATTGCCATTGCCATAACATACATAATTCCACGAACATATACTCTTTTCCCTTCTGTGTTCCTATAATCTATAAACTGAACATTTCCATCTTCTGTTGGTATATAGTTTAAACTTTTAATTTCATTATTAAAATTACAAGTTAAAATTTCTTTCCCTCTTTTTTCTATTTCTTCTTTTAATACTTCATATATGCTCCTTCCAGCATCAAAATTGTATTCTTTTTCTTCGTAAATTAATTTCATTATCATTATCCTTTCGTTTCTATTCTTCATCTAGTTTTAAAACACTTAAAAATGCTTCCTGGGGCATTTCTACATTTCCAACTTGTCTCATCTTCTTTTTACCTTTTTTTTGCTTTTCAAGTAATTTTTTCTTTCTTGAAATATCTCCTCCATAGCATTTTGCAAGAACATCTTTTCTCATTGCTGAAATTGTCTCTCTGGCAATTATCTTTCCACCAACAACTGCCTGAAGGGGTATTGCAAATAAATGCCTTGGTATACACGTTTTCAATTTTTCAACCATTTTTTTGCCTCTTGTATAACTGCTATCTTTGTGTACTATAAATGATAGTGCATCTACAGCTTCACCATTTACATGAATATCAAGTTTGACAAGGTCTGCTCTTCTATATTCTTTAAATTCATAATCAAATGATGCATAACCTTTAGTTTTTGATTTTAATATATCAAAAAAGTCATATATAATCTCATTTAAAGGTAATTCATAGCAAAGAGTAACTCTATTAGCATCTAAATATTTCATGTCTATGTAATTTCCACGCCTATTTTGGCATATTTCCATTATTCCTCCAACATATTCTTTTGGTGTCAATATTTCTGCATTTACAATTGGTTCTTCTATATATGATATTTCTTGTGGTGAAGGCAAATCTGTTGGATTATATAGTTCTACAACTTCTCCGGTCGTTTTGTGTACTTTATAAATAACAGAAGGCGATGTTGTAATTAGACTTAAATCAAATTCTCTGTCTAGCCTTTCTTCTATTATTTCCAAATGTAAAAGTCCTAAAAATCCACATCTAAAACCAAATCCAAGAGCTGCTGATGTCTCTGGTTCATACTCTAATGCTGCATCGTTTAATTTAAGTTTTTCAAGTGCTACTTTTAAAAATTCGTAATCACTTCCATCCATTGGATAAAGTCCACAATACACCATTGGATTTACTTTTTTATATCCTGGTAATTTTTCTGGTGCTGGATTTTGATTTAATGTTATTGTATCTCCAACATGTATATCTGATAAGTTTTTGATACTTGCCGCAATATATCCGTACTTCACCTGCTCCTATTTCACCTGATGAAACATATTGCCCTGGTTCAAAATACCCTACCTCTGTTACAGTAAATACTTTATTTGCTGCCATGAGCAAAATTTCATCTCCAACTTTTACTTTGCCATCTACCACTCTAACGTGTGCAATAGCTCCTTTATAATTATCATAATATGAATCAAATATCAAGCACTTTGTAGGTGCTTCTTCATCTCCACTTGGTGCCGGAATTTTACTTACTATTTGTTCTAATACTTCTTCTACATTTAATCCTGATTTTGCTGAAATACATGGTGCATCTGTCGTGTCTAGCCCAATTATATCTTCTATTTCTTTTTTTACCTCGTCTGGTCTTGCATTTGGTAAATCTACTTTATTTATTACTGGAATTATCTCTAGGTTATTATCAAGTGCTAAATATACATTTGCAAGAGTTTGTGCTTCTACTCCTTGTGAAGCATCCACAACCAATACTGCTCCATCACATGCTGCTAAACTTCTCGATACTTCATAATTAAAATCTACATGCCCTGGTGTATCAATTAAATTTAATATATATTCATTTCCATTTTTTGCCTTATATTTCATTCTAACTGCTTGAGATTTTATTGTAATTCCTCTTTCTTTTTCAAGTTCCATATTATCTAGAACTTGAGATTCCATTTCTCTTTGAGATAAAACACCTGTCATTTCTATTAATCTATCCGCAAGTGTAGATTTTCCGTGGTCAATATGTGCAATTATACTGAAATTTCTAATATAATCTTGTTTTCTTTGCATTTACATTCTCCTATAAACTATATTCATCTTCTTTTTTTCTATATTCTTCCCTAATAGATGCATTTTGAGCTTCTGTAATGATTTTTTTACTTTTAGCAAGTTTTATAAATTGATGATCATTCAATGTTGATAAAAATTCAGCAGCAAATTCTAATGACATTCTACGTTCAAAAGGTATTTTTTTGCCTCTTCATTATTCTCTTCAACCTTTTTTAACATTTCCTCATTAAAATCATATATATCACTATTTGTACCTGTTATAAATCTTATAAATTCCTCATCTACTCCTTTTCCCAATTCATTCATTAAACTTTTTGCAAAAAATCTATTCTTATTTATTTCTCTTAAATTATGTACACCGATATTTTCATCTATCATATCAGCATAATATATCATTAATCTCTTTATTGCATCTGAATATAATTCAACATTTTCCCTTTTATTTTTTTCTGCAAATATAATATCTTGATTTGCTTTTCTAAATTCATACATAATATCAGACACTTCTGGTGATAATTTTATTTCATCTTTTGTACTATTTTCCATAAGTGATTTTAATAATATAATTTGCACCTTTTTAGCAATTTTATCATAATTTTTTCTTGCATTTGCTTTTGCGATTTCTTCACTTGTTATTCCCAATCTTAACAATATGCTCTCGTGTTTTCCGTCAATTTTATCTATTAATCCTTCATAAAGACTATCTATCATATCACATGGTGTATAAGCAATTATATCACACATTCTAACTAAACATCCTTCCATAGTAGCTGGGCTTATCTTTCTATCAAAACCTTTTTCTGTATGACATTTCATAACTTCTTCTTTAAAATCAGCTTCCGTTTTTTCAGTATTTGGTCTCATAACGCTTTGTGTCATCTCTCCATTATGACAATTTATGCCATCTAATATCAACCACAAACTTCTTTTTAATCTATTTAACTCTTTTGCTTCCTTTTCTGGATAAAGGAAAGCAATTTCTCTAATTATTTCATCATATATTTTATATCTGTACATAAGTTCCTTTGGACCAAGTGAATTATGTACATATGTTCCAAGTCCTAATTCTTCCTTAACATTTGATAACCATCTTTCACCATCATGTCCTAAAAACATATGACCGATATCATGGTTTTTTGCTATTAATCCTGTCAATTTCACATGCAACCCTAGTTGTTTTGCAGCAATTTTTGCTAAACCTTCTACCATCTCTTGATGTGTTTTTCTATTTTGCGCTCTTTGTGATGAATTTCTAAATAGTATTAATGCCATAGTTTTACTTACACTTGATTTATTCCTATCTAAAATTGGTGGCTCAATTTCTTCTGCATATTTTTCAATTAAATCAAGTGCATCTTCGATTTCTTTAGCATAATTATCTACTCTAACTTTTTGTACATTTGCAATCGCTTTTTTATTTTTATATTTTTCTTCTGTGCCATTTTTAAATGTTGCAATTTGCATTTTTAATTTCTCCTTTTCATTTAATATTTAGAATTTTGCTTTTATGCTATATTCCAATTTTTTTGTATAAAATCTAGAATTTCTTTTAATCTTTCTTCATCTTTAGTCAAATATAAATAACCAATTAATCCTTCAAACGCCGTTGCATACATATAATCATTTACATTTGCATTTTTAGGTAAATGGTGATTTTTGGTATTTCTCGTACGTCTTACTATATCTTTCTCTTCATCAGTTAAGATTTCCTCTAATTTTTTTAATATTTCAGCTTGTGCTGATGCCTTTACGTGTTTTACACTTTCTATATGTAACATGTGTGGCTTTAATCTTGTTGTATTTACCAATTCTTCTCTTACGAAGATTTCATATACTGCATCTCCAATATATGCCCATGTTAGAGGTGATAGTTCATTTATTCTTCTTTTTATATCTTGCTCCATATATTTTCCTTTCTTTATTGCTTTTTTACACTTTTTCTAATGTAATTCTCCCTATTTTTGCTTCTCGAAAATCATTTAACAAAATATTAGCTACTTTTTTCATGTCAATTTTTCCGTCCAGATATAAGAGTTCCTCTATTCTTTCCTATCATTTGCATTACAGTAAGTACAGCTTCATTTTCATCTATATCTCCATTAAACAAATTATTTACCATCTCTTTTTCAAGCTTGTACTTTAAACATAATAATTCCAAGTGATTTTGTATTAGGTATTTTGTTAAATAAAAAGCGACTTCTTCTGTATCTATTATTTCATCTTTTATCGTTCCAGTAAAAGCAAGATTTAGACCAATCTCATCACTTTCAAATTTAGGCCAAAGTACACCCGGTGTATCTAATAATTCAATGTTTGTACCAATTCTAATCCATTGTTTTTTTACTGTAACTCCTGGTTTATTTCCAACTTTTGCTGATGTTTTTTTTGCTATTCTATTAATAAATGATGATTTTCCAACATTTGGTATTCCGAATTACTAGTACTCTTATCGTTTTATTTATTCTTCCTTTTTGTGATGCCTGCTCTATTTCTACTTTCATCACTTCTTCTATAGCTTTTGATACATCATTCATTCCCTTCCCTGAATTTGCATCTATTTTTATTGCAATAATATTATTTTTCTTAAAATATGCTATCCATTTATTTGTTTCTTTTTCATCTGCTAAATCACATTTATTTAAAAGTACTATTTTTTTCTTATTTTTTATAACATTTTGTATGTCCGGATTTTGACTTGAAATAGGTATGCGACTATCTAATATTTCAACTACTACATCAATTAATTTAAGAACTTCTGCTATTTCTCTCTTCGTTTTTGCCATATGCCCTGGATACCAGTTAATATTTGCCTGATTTTGTCGATTATCCATTTAAATCACTTCCTCACTATATTTTCTTCTTATCTATATAATTTACTAAAATATCCTTTCCCTT
>CANQKB010000011.1 GCA_947624405.1 uncultured Clostridia bacterium | reverse complement strand
ACAAAAAATCTATGATATAAAAACAATAGAATTTGGAACAAAAGAAATACTATCAAAAATAAAGGCTAAAGAAAATTCATATGCGAAGGCGTATGAAATTTGTAAAAATTCTACTATTTATACAAATGACGGAAAAGAACTTCAGTATGAAGAAAATAGCTATTTAGATGATATTATGCCTACATTATATAATATCGTAGGTAGAGTAAAAAAAATACTTAATGATAGTGTAAAGAAAATAGACAAAATATATATAACAGGAACGGCATCTGTTATAAATAATATTGATATTTACTTCCAAGATTACCTTGAAGATGTAAAATGCGAAATATTAAAACCATATTTTATTAAAAATATTGGTGCAGATGTTAATATGAAAGATTATATAGAAGTCAATTCTGCATTAGCATTGGCTTTACAAGGACTTGATTGTGGATTAAAAGGTATAAACTTTAAGAAAGAAACAGTAACAGATAAATTACCAGAATGGATGAATGTTACTGTATCACCTGGAGAAAATAGGATTATTCACAAATTAGAAGAAAAAGGTTTTAGCTTTAGTCTTAAAGGAGAACTTAAGCCAACAGAAAAAAGTATGATAAGTGGAGCTGTTGCGGTTGTAATGCTTATTGCTATATATAGTGGAATAACATTGGTATTACATGATCAAATGGTAAAAAAGAGAGAAGAAGTAGCTTTGCAAGACACTGTTGTTACACAACAGGCTGCTGAAATAAAAGCAGATACAACAAAGGTAGATGAAAAAACAGGAGAATATACAGAATTAATACAAGAATTAGAAGATGTAGCAAATGAAAACAATGTAAATAAAACATTGAAATATTCAATACCAACACTTCTAAGTCAGATAATGAGCGTAACACCTACAGGAGTACAATTAAAGCAAATTTCTATTGATAAATGGGAAGACAATATTACAAGAAAGGATCAGACAAAAGAAGGTGGATGCAAAGTAACAATAGAAGTGGAATCTTATGATTATGACCAAATAGGTATATTTGCAGCAAAATTAAAAGCTGATGGCATATTAGAAGATGCAGATACTAATAGGTCTGAAAGGGAAAGCCCAAGTGACCCAATAACTGCTCAGATAGGAGGTATCATACCATGAGAAATTTGTTATTTTCGTTATTAGTATTAGCAACTCTTGCAATATTTGGATTAATGGTTTATCAAGGTATAAGTCTAGGAAATTTACGAATTGGTTATTCAATAGGCGAATTGATAGCAGAAAATAATAATTTAGATAATGATATTGCAAAACTTGGAACAAAGATTAACACAGAATATGTCTCAGCACAGAATGGATTAAATGCAAGTTACACATCTTTGCAAGCACAAAAGAAAACATATCAAGATAAAATAACGTATGCAACAGAAGATGAGTTAAAAGCTTTATCTATGAAAGAACAATACAAAATAGAATATTTGTGGACTAAAATTGGAATGTACAGCAAGGGACAAGCTATTGATATACAATTAGATGTTGTAGAAAGTTCATCATTAGTCAAAAATCAATTCAATATTAATGTTACTGCAATTGGGGAATACTCTGCAATATCAGATTTTATATATAATGTAGAGAAGGATGATACATTAGGATTTAGAATTGAAGAGTTTAAAATTTACCCTGATGATTCTACAATTGAAAAAGAAGAAAAACTTTTCAATGAAGCAAAATCAAAAGGGGAAATAGATAGCTCAGAAGTTTTTGAACCCTCAAATAGAGTTTTAAAAGCAGAATTTAAAATAAAGAATATTCCAATTGATCCAGATTCACTTTCACAATATGCACAGTGGAAAAATCCAAATGGTGGTGCATCTGCAACAAATTCAAATACTAATACTAATACAGAACAAACAACAGATGAAACATCAACTGGAGTACAAAAAGATCCAGAAACAGGGCATAGTCCAAATAATATATATGATGCAATGGAAGAAGGAGGTTTATAATGTTAAAATCAATAATTAAAGAAATTATAATCATACTTCTACTATTGATAGCAGTTTTATTGGTTCTTGGTATATTATTTTATGATTATTTGCCTAATATGAAAGAAGTTCCAACAGTTAAAAAATATAGTACAGCAGAAAATATAAAAAATGATTTGGCAGAAGTAGTACAAAATGAAAATGAAACGTATGCAACATTTACTATAACAGCTGGAGATATTTCAAATTATACAAAAACAAACACATATGTAGCACGTAATGATAATCCATTTACAAAATATAAGAGCCCTGAAGAGGCCGATACAAGTGGCAATACAGCAGTACAGCAATCAGGAGGGAATTCAAGTGGAAATACAAACGGTGGAAACAGCTCATCAGGAAATAATGGAAAGACAGGTACTAATAGTATAAAATAAGATGACAATTCATAATACAAATGAATATATTATAAACAAAACAGCTATTTAGGTAGCACAAATAAGATTAGGATATATTTTGAAGTAATTTATTTATTTCAAGTATATATACACAAAAGTTAAAGAAGGAGGAGTTTTAATGTTAAGAGGAGAAAATGGTATCACTTTAGTAGCTTTAATTATCACTATTATCGTATTAATTATATTAGCAGCAGTTACAATCATTAATATTACACAATTCGGTATTATTAATACAGCTATTAATGGTTCAATTAACTACTCACACGCTCAATCAAACGAAGTTTACATGATAGAAGGTATGTCTACAAGCTTAGATACTACATTATCTACAATTACATCTGTATTAAGTGGAATTAAATAGGCATAACTAAAGTGAAATTGAACTAAGTTTTGTGAGAAAAAATAGATCATGTTGAAAATTGATCAAAAGTACAACAAAGGCATATACATTTAATTATAGATGTATATGCCTAAACTTTTAAAACTAAAAGACATACTAAAGAAAGGGGCATAAACAAAAAATGGAATGGTTAATATATGCAATAATATTTATAATGGGTACATTTTTTGGAAGTTTTTTTACACTTGCAGTATATAGAATACCATTAGGAATAGACATATTATATAAACATTCTTTTTGCCCTAAATGCAATGCAAAATTAAAATTTATAGATTTAATACCAATTGTAAGTTATATAAGTTTGGGAGGAAAATGTAGATATTGTGGCGAAAGAGTTAGACCGAGGTATTTATGTCTTGAAATTTTATCTGGGCTTGTATTTTTGTTATATGCAATATCATTTAAAATTAACTTTTTCAATCTAGATTTAAATAAGTTAATAACATTTTGCTTTATGTTGTTATATATTGCTTTTCTATTTATTATTGCGGGTATTGACAAAGAAAACATATCTATTGATAAATCAGTACTTTTATTTGGTATAGTTTTATCATGTTTATTTATGATATATGTATGTATATCATCAAAGGTTATATATACATATATTATATGTTTAATCATGGTTGCAATTTTCTTAATAATAGATACAAAATTATTAAAAAAGAAATTGACGCATAACTATACAATTAACACATTGATATTGAGCATGATTATGATATCATTTACAGGAGCTGATACATTTTATTATACAGTGAATTTATCACTTATACTTATTGTTTTAAATGAATTTATACAATATATAAAAACTAGCAAGAAAAGAAAATCGGTAACAAATACAGATAAAAAACAAATGAAAATTCCTGTAGGATTTTATTTAGCAGTTTCAAATATATGCTTAATGATTATATATAATTTTTTACAAAATTAAGGAGAAAGAATGAAAAATAAATGTAAATGTGAAAAAGGGTTTACAATGGTAGATGTATCAATAGCAATGTTTGTGGTAGTGCTATTTGTATCTATTGTTACCTCCATAACATATAGTATATATACTTCTTCAACAGATGCAAGAAGAAGGGCAAAGGCAGTTAATTATTCTGTAGCAATATTTGAAAAGGTAGGGCAAATGCCTTATTCTTCATTAGATGGGGAAGAGGTTTTAAAGGTGATTTCAGAAATAAAAAATCCTACAACTTCAGAAAATGTTACCACTGGATACATCGGCGATAGCGATTCTAATTATCAGTTTAAATTTACGCTTACAATCTCAGAAGAATATACAGGAGAAATAAAAAAGGCAGATTTGAAGGTGGATTATAGAGTAAAAGCTGGAGATGACGGAATTAAAACTATGGTGTTTAATAGACTAAAAATAAATGAACGATATAGTACATGAAAAGAGGTATAGCATGAAAAATGAAAATGGTGTTACATTAATTTCATTAATTGTATATGTTATTTTAATAACCCTTGTTGTTGCAGGAGTAAGTGCAATTACAGCATCTTTATATGGAAATGTTAATATGTATAAAGAAGATACAAAGGCTGAAGTCGCTTTTGAAAAATTTAATATGTATTTTTTAAATGATATAAAAAAAGAAAATGCTAAGATTACGCAAACAGTATCAAATGGAAATTCAGTGATGATTTCATATAAGGGAGGAAGTACAACATATACTTTCAAAGATGGGGCTATTTATAAAGATAATACAAGAATATGTACAGGAGTTAAATCTATGGGATTCACAACAGCTTTAACAAAGTCAGCAACTGTCAAAGTTAATTTAGATATAGCAAATTATAAAACAGAAACAACATATGTGATAGAGCCAAAATTTGTGATTGAATAGCAAGGAGGGAAAAAATGGATTTAAGAAGAAGACAACCAATAGGAATTGAATTAGTGAAAAGAGGTGTTGTTACAGAATCAGATATTCAAACAGCCCTTGAATACCAAAAACAACATCCAGACGAAAAGTTAGGGGATATCATTCATAATTTGCATTTGTGCGATGAAAAAGATTTATTGCAAACATTGGGAGATGTAATTGGGGAAAAGACAATGTTACTAAAGCCAGAGCATGTAAAAGTTAAATTTGATGAATATATATCACCAGATGTATTAAGAAAAAATAATGCAGTTTTATTTGATATAGAAGATGGAAGAGCTAAAGTTTGTTTCGCAGATACAGTTAATAGAAGGGCAATAGATACTATTAGGCTTTTACTTCTTAATAGAGGAATAGTAATGGACAAGTACATTACATTTAGTTCAAATATTGATATGGTATTAAATGCTTTGAGTGAAAAATCATCTTCAAATGAAATAGGTGAAGGTAACGATATTACTGGACTTGTTGATAATGTAATAAAAACAGGAATGGAAAGAAGGGCAAGCGATATTCACTTTGAACCAATGGAAAATGATTTGAGAATACGTTATAGAATAGATGGAGAACTATTTGAAGTAGGAGAGGTTTCAAAAGAGAAGCAACCACAAGTAATAGGAAGATTAAAAGCAATTTCAAATATGCATCAAGAAAAACAAGAATCACAAGATGGTAGAATTACAATATATCCAAACTATAATATCCGTGTATCATCTCAGAAAAATATTTATGGAGAGAAATTTGTTTTAAGGTTATTAAAGAAAAATGCTAATGTTAGAGAAATGTTTGAATTAGGTTTCCCTAATGATGAAAAGCTAGTAAAGGATAGCTTCGACAAAAGAAATAGTGTAACAGTCATGGCAGCACCAACTGGTGAAGGTAAAACAACTACATTATATAGTGTTGTGCAATCTTTAAATAAACCACAGATAAACATAACGACAATTGAAGATCCAGTAGAAATAAGAATACCTGGATTAAATCAAATAGAAGTTGATGCAAAAACAACGTTCTTAGATTCTTTAAGAACTGTTTTAAGACAAGATCCTGATATAATTCTAGTTGGAGAAGTAAGAGATAAAGAAACAGCTGAAATCGCTATGCAAGCTGGTCAAACTGGTCATTATGTATTAACAACGATTCATACAATAGACGCAATAGAAGTAATTACAAGACTTAGAAAAATGGGAATATCAGATTATGATATAGCAAGTACAGTTGCAACAACTGTTTCACAAAGATTAGTTAGAAGACTTTGTAAAAATTGTGCAAAGGAAAGAGATTTTACTAAGGAAGAAATGGATTTTATTCACTATGTAGAAGAAAAAAATAAAATAAAATTTGATTTAGAAGGAAAGAAAACTTATGAAGCCGTTGGTTGTGATAAGTGCAATGGTGTTGGATATTACGATAGAATAGGATTATTTGAAATTTTAATTTTAGATGATAAAGTACGAGAATTAATAGCAAAGGGAGAATCAACATTAAAAATAAAAGAAGAAGCCATGAATGGTAGATATAAACCATTAATTGTGGATGGAATATACAAAGTATTAAATGGAGATACAAATATACAAGAACTTAACAGAAAATTGCGTATTTTATAGAATTGGAGGAAAAGGGCATATGGTAGATATTGAAAAGGTTTTAGATGAAGCCATGAGCCGTGATGCATCAGATGTTCATTTAATATTTGGACTTAAACCAATACTTAGAATAATAAGAGATTTGGTTGAGGCAAATTGTGCTGATGTTTTGACGGAAGAAGATATGGTAGAAATATATGATTATTTTATAAGAGGTAATGTTGAAGTAAATAAAGTATATGAAGAAGAAAGAAAAATCGATATGTCTTATGAATATAAAGATATAAGACTAAGAGTAAATATATCATCGGAAAATGGAAGACCTGTATTTACGTTAAGATTAATAAAAAATACTCTTCCTGCATATGAATCATTAGGAATACCTAGTGTGGTTAGACAAATGGTTGATCAACCACAAGGATTGATTTTGGTAACAGGAAAGACAAACTCTGGTAAAACGACAACTTTGAATGCTTTAGTAGATAGTATAAATCAAAATTCAAATAGAAAAATTTTATCACTAGAAAATCCTGTAGAATTTAAACATACATCAAAAAATTCTGTTATTGTTCAAAAAGAAGTGGGATTTGGTAAAGATGTTTTAAGCTTCACAGAAGGTGTTAAAAACTCTTTAAGAGAGGATTGCGATATAGTAATTATACGGAGAGATAAGAGATAGGGCAACAATGGAGGCAGCTATTGAAACTGCAGAATCTGGACATTTAGTAATTGGAACACTTCATACAAAATCATGTGCAGAAACATTGGACAGAATGATTGGATTTTATGAAATTAGAGATCAAACCAATGTTAAATATATGCTTTCAACATTACTAAAACTTGTAACATCACAAAGATTATTAAAAGGAATAGATGGAAAATTATTGCTTGTACCTGAGGTTGTCGCAGGAATGATTAGAAAAGAAAAAATTTCAACAGCAGAGATAGAAGATGCCATACAAAGTGGTTCTGAAAAGGGAAACATAAGCCTTATAAATTCACTTGCAAAGTTATTTGTAGAAGATAAAATAACACTTGAACAAGCTAAAGCACAAATAGAATCAAAGAATATAGAGGTCTTGAATAGAGTAATAATGCAAATGAAAATAAAAAAAGATAAAATGATTTAAAACGTAAGGAGGAAAAAGAATGCCTGTATATAGATATAAAGCTATGACAGAACATGGTGTAATTGTTATGAATACAATAGAAGAAAGCAACAAGTATTTAGCAATAAAAAAATTGCAACGTAATAATTTGATACCAATAACTGTTGATAAAACACTTCAAAGAACAAAGGCTAAAAGGCAAGTAAGAAAAAATACCCAAAATATTGAAGAAATCTTAAAAAATGTTGATACTACAGACCTTCTAGCCAATAGGCAAAAAAGAAATACTACGTATTTTGAAAGAATATACCATTCTATTTCAAAAACAGAAAGAATAACCTCAAGAGATATAATAATATTTACACAGAATTTTTACTTACTGAAAAAGGCAAACTTCAATAATATACATGCACTGAATACAATTATTGAAAATACTGAAAACTTCAGTTTGAGAGGAATACTTGAGGATGTATTAGCTGGAGTTGAAGCCGGTGAAAATATGTATACAACGATGGAATATTATGATGATGTTTTTCCATATTTGTATATAAACATGATAAAGGTTGGGGAACTTTCAGGGGATTTAACACTAGCATTAGAGCAGGCCTTGAAATATCTTGAACAAACAGATTCTATTAATAGAACATTAAGAGGTATATTAATACCAAACATTTTGCAATTTGTTTTGTTATTAGTAATGTTGATTGCTGGTACATTGATTGCATTGCCTGCAATACAAGATTTGTATGATCAATTTGGATCAACAGTTGAATTGCCAGCAATAAGTAGATGGTTCTCAAAGGTTGTTGACTGGTTCTTGTTGTATTGGTATATACCGACAGGTATAATAGGAATTGCTGTTATGACGTTCATTTGGTATATTAATACACCAAAAGGAAAGTACAATTGGCATTATTTCAAATATAAAATGCCAGTGTTTGGGCAGTTAATATTTGCAATAGATTTTTCAAGAGTAACTAGGGCGATGCTCCTTAATTTGAATAACGGAATGAGAATACAGGATGCTTTGGAAATAGGTAGAAATGTTACTAAGAATTTAGTGCTTTTATCAGTTATAGAATCTGCAATTAACAATATTTTCATAGGTGAATCTTGGATAGAGCCTTTTGAAAGGTCTGGTCTTCCATCATCTATGATTACAGAGATGTTAAAAATAGGTATGGATACTGACTTGGCAGCTATGATGGAAAAATTAGTTGAATATATGGAAATAGATATAAATGTATTACTTGACAAGACAATTAAAGTTTTACCACAAATTGTTTATGCTATCGTAGGTGCAGTTTTGATTTTCTTCGTGTTAGTTGTTCTTGTTCCATGTATACAGGTTTACATGGGTGGATGGCTAATAGATGCATACTTGCGATAAATGTTGAAAACACGAAGACTACAATTCACGGTCGATTTCTGCTAAGCTACCCGAGAAAATGTTTTAAAAATGTGGCGTTGTGTTCTCCAAGGCGTTTAAGATACTTTGGTTTGTTAAAATATAGATACGAATTTGAAAATGTACAAGCAAAAAAAATATTAGGTCGAACTTCACTTCAATTTTTAAAACATTTCTCCACGCTTAGCTAGTTAGGTGAGGAACTGTAACAAGAAGAGAAAATACTCTTCTTTTTTTTGAATTTTTGTTGCAAAGGAGAAAAAAGTATAGTATAATAAAAAAGGGGATTAGGTTTGACATTTTAGTTAAAATTAAAATTCATTAATATATAAAACACGCTTAAATACTAGATTTCAAGCTTTGATTAAACCTCAAGAAGGAATGATTATTAATATGAAAAATCAAATTTTAATTACTGATAAAGTTATACTCACTCCAGAATTTAAAAGAAAGAAAAAAATATATAAATTCAACTTTTTTTTATCGTGTTTTTTAGCATGTACGTTATTTTCGTGTTGCATATATGCAGAATATGATAGAAATAAAAGTGAGCAGGTGTCACAAGAAATTTTACTTGGATTACGTGCTGAAATTAAAGATATTCCATCTAATATATCAGCTCAAGATGATGTTTTGGTTGTAAACGATTTAGCGGAGACAGAAGAAAATGCTGAAGAGTCTCAAGAGGTGGATGTATCAAAAGTGTTATCTGGAGAAAATCAAAAAAATAATATTGTAGAATCAGTTGCTAACGATGGTACAAAATATTATACAGATGCAACTTTAAAAATACCATGCTTAGGAATTGAATATCCTGTACTTTCAGATTCATCTGATGAATTGTTGGAAATTTCTTTAAATAAATTGTGGGGACCAAATCCAAATGAAGTAGGAAATTACGTTATTGTAGGACATAATTATAAAAATGGTAAAATGTTTGGAAAATTATCTGGTATTAAAATCGGCGATACATTTCAAATTACAGATAATTTAGGAAGAACTGCTACATATTCAGTATATACTACATATGTTGTTGATCCAAAGGATGTAAGTTGTACATCGCAAATAACAGATGGTAATGTTGAGGCAACATTAATTACTTGTACTAGCACTGGTGCACAAAGATTTGTTGTAAAAGGAAGAAAAATATAATTAAATTGCAGGGAGTAGGAATCTTAATGCAGTAAGCAAAGTTGCACCAGGTATGCCTAAAATACTAATCAAGATAATTGTAAAAAAATTAATCCCAATATGAAAATTAAAAACATTGCCGAACAAGATTGATAAGGAAAATAAGCAAAGCACTTAACGAAAAATTGAGTAAAATCTTAAAAATAAATTTAAGAGGTAGAATGAAAATTCTACACAATACAAAAATAATGCAAATAATAGATATGTAAGTCAAAGCGTTAATAAATTCCATAAAATATCAATCCTTCCAAATATGTTTTTAAATAATTCATAAAGAGTAATAAAATCTTAAGCTTTTCCAATTTTAAAATAAGGAGAAAGACATTTCGAAATCTGAAACTTTTTCAAGATTTTAGATTTCGAAATGAACTTTAAAAACTAAATAGCAATATCGGAGTTTTTTATCTCAAGTTGATCAAGCATAGTAACTAAAACTCCATTTTTTTTAGCTTTTTTCAATAAATAGTTGTATTTAGATTGAGTAGCTTTAATTTGATATAGATAGTAATCTATAAGTTCACCATCAGCAAATTCGTAGTTATTATTTGCAGTAATTAAATCTTCACGAGTTTTTAAAATGCAAGAAATTAAATTTATATTATCATTATCATTTTTCTTAAATGAAATATTTTTCCTAATATTTTCATAAATCATAACATCAATCCTTTCAAAAGAATTAATATATAAAAAATTAATGTATATTAATCCTTAAAGTAATTTAACTGCCTTACATTGGACAATAGTATTGTATTCCAATAATGGAAAAAATATACATTTAGTTTGAATTAATTTTGTAAAATTTGCAAATATCACAAGACGAACAAATTTCATATCTATTTTCAAAAACTAATTTTAAAGTATTAATAAACTCATCACACTTTCCATCCATTAAATGAATTACAAGTTTTTTAGGAATTAAATCAAGAAGTGTGTTTAAAGCATAATCATTTGAGGAAAAACTTATATCAGACATATATTTTGTACTTGTATTATCTGCATCAGTTTGAATAATATTTTTATTTTTATCAAGTAAAATGCTGTCTCCATGGTAATATAATAAATGAATAACAGAAGAGCTAGATGTATTAAGGGAGACATATAATTTTAAAGAATTTACAAATTCTATATATTCTTTGTCTGTAATATATTTATTTACAGAAAGGTCAATGACATAATCTAAGTTTTTCATATAATTTTGTAATCGAAAATTAACAAATCCTTCTAAAACGATAGATTTGTTTTTGCGTATATAATCGTTGATTGCATAATGAATTGCATAAAAATTATCTTCTTTGGAAATTAAATCGTTATTAATAAAATGACAAGCAATATCAATTATTTTTCTTTTCTCCAAAGAATTAAAATAAAAATAATTGTATTCAAGGATTCGTCTAAGTAATTTCTTCTCATAAAAATTGATAATGAGGTCGGATAACACAGAGGAAATTTTATCAAAAAATAAATCTAAATTTTCACCAGTATAATGGACAATAATGTTTTCATATATTTTAAAACGTAGTTGGTGCATATAAAAATTATCAAGGTTTATCTTTTCAAATTCGGTGTTTAAATATGATAGTATATCTTTATTATTAGTTTTAATGCATAATGACTTCACGAAAAAAAGACCTCCCTTGATTTTCCATACTTCAAATGTATTATCCCACAAAAAATTTAGGTTTATACATTATCTTATTCAAAAGAGGTCTTTTTGTAGCTTGTTTCAGCAATATATCCTGTAATCAATATCAGGGAAGATAGAATCTTTTTCAGCAATATCTTCTAAAAATTCCTCATCAATCTTGTCTTCTTTGATTTGATTATATAGTTTAGTAAATCGACCAACATGGTCTTTAGTACGTTTTTTAGCATAGTCGACCATTGTACCATTTGTTATAATGAAATTCCAATCACTACTTTGAGCAAGGAGCAATTCTCTTGCACATTGATTTAAAGCGAAAATTTTAGTTTTGTCGGTTTCATTAGCATATGTATTTGCAAGTTCAACCATTCTATCTCCACAAACATGAAGATGACGGATAGCATAATCATTAAGTTCATTAATCCATACTTCACTATATCCGTTTTTACCCCAACTAGAACGACATGGTGTACAAACTTGCATATCAGGATATTTATCAATATATTCACTAGGAGTAATTAATTTGAAATTACATTCATCGTAGTAAATTTTCTTAAATAATATATATAGCCAGTAAGGACCTTCGTACCACCAATGTCCATATAGTTCTGCATCATATGGGCACAAAACAATAGGTGGTGTTTGCATGTGATTTGCTAAGTTATTAATTTGCTTTTCTCTTGAATCAAAGAAATGTCCAGCTTGTTTTTCTGCAGAATCCATTGCCCATCTAACATCATATATGTCCTTATTATCAGTTTGGCCAGTTATTCTATGATATTTGATACCAGTATTAACGCGAACACCGTCATATGTGATGTATGGCTTAATGTAATCATAATCTGCATCATAACCAATATCTCTATAGAATTCACGGTAATTATAATCTCCTGGATAACCACAAACAGAGCTCCATACTTGTCTTGATGATTCTAAATCACGTCCAAACGCAACAACTCCACCGTGAGAAACAATAGGTGCAAATGTACCATAAATAGGAGTAGGGTTAGCATATAAAATACCATGTGATTCTGTTATAATATATTCTATACCAAATTCCTTTAAGTATTTATCAGATTCTGGTACGTATCCACATTCAGGAAGCCAGATTCCACGAGGCTTTTTCCCAAAGTATTTTTCATATGTTTGCACTCCTACTGCAATTTGTGCACGGATTGTTTTTTCATTAACATAGAGAAGAGGGAAATAGCCATGTGTTGCTCCACATGTTATAATTTCAAGTACGCCTATATCTTGAAAATGCTTGAATCCTTGTATTAGATTGCAATCATAAACATCTTTAAAAATATGTAAATCAGATGTATATCTATCTAAATAATAATTAGATAAAGCATTTATTTTTTTATTATCTTTAGTCCTTATAACTTCTTTCTCACATAATTCTATATGTTTTTTTAAGTATTTGATGTATTTTCTTTGAAGAAGTGGACTATCTAACATAGAAAGAAGAGGGGGAGTAAGAGACATTGTTATTCTAAAATCAACCTCTTCTTCTTCTAATTTTTTAAAATTTGTAAGTAAAGGTATATATGTTTCAGAAATAGCTTCAAAAAGCCATTCTTCTTCTAAATAGTTATCACTTTCTGGGTGATGTACAAAAGGTAAATGGGCGTGTAGTACGAAACTTACGTAACCTTTTGGATTTTTGTTCATTTATATCACTCTTTCTAATTTATATTTTTAATGAACTGGTCTTTTCACAATGAAATCTATAGAGGTTGGATTGTGAATTTCATTAAATGTTTCATCATCATATAGTAGGCTATATATATCAAATATATTTCCATACAAATTATCCATATTGCGTATAGATTGTAAGCTACCAAAATCTTTATATGATATTTTGTTATCTTTTAAGTTTTTAAATAAAACTTTGCGTAAATCAACTTGCTCAAATAGTATATGGTCATTTGGAGAAATCATATTATTTGATTTATCAATATATATATATTGTTTATCATTTTTTTCGTAAAATCTTCTACCAAGTTCTATTATATAATCACAATTAGGTTCTTGGGTTCTAATATACCAACTATTTGCAAAATCATTTATTTCTATTTCAAATGAGTAATTGTGTGTTATGTTATGTACAATAAGAACGGGTTTTGTTTCATTGAAGAAATTTTCACCATGAGAAGAAATTAATGATTTTCTATCATCATCAGAAATATCCCAATAAACGAATAGGGTAGTTGGAGTCTGTGCAAGAATTTTAACCACTGTTTGATTATATCTATAAGGTAAATCATAATATTCTGCAAGCATTGGTTTTGCAGTTGGTTTATCTAATAGAAGATTTTTCTTTGATGTGCGTTTCCTTGTTGAAGTTTTTCTTTCACGTAATGATTTAGTTTCACTTGTTCTTTTATTAGAAGTTTTTGTTGATTTAGTATTTTTCAATTCTTTTTCGGCTTTTTTTGAAAGTTTAGCATTTTTTTGTTTATCTTTTACATTTTTTTTCATTTCTTTACTATCTTTAATAATAGCAACAACAGAGTGCTTTAAAAGAATTGCCTCTTCTTCTGGAGACAAATTTAATTTATTTTTTTTGGATTTTTTTTCAGATATTTTTTTAGGAGTTACCTCTTTTTTTGTATCCTCATTTTTTACTTTTTTTTCTTCTTCATCTTTATTTTCAACTTCTTTTGCAATTTTTCTTGCCATTCCAAGTTCCTCCTTTGTAAATTAATACATTAATATCATATACCAAAAAAAAAATAAATTCAATACAATTTTGAATAAAAATTAAATAAAGTTGAAAGTTAGTTATAGTTACAATTCACATCTAATTTATAACAAAACAAGTGAGTTTTTTGAAACTCACTTGTTTTGGGCAGCATAGTAGGACTTGTGTCAATGTTTTATGAAAAAGGAAATAATCCATAAAACAAAGCAAACAATAAGTAATAAAATAAACTCAAACACAGCCCAGAAAAAGCTGAAGACGATTATTAACAGCACATTAAACACTATAGTGTTATTGGGGTGCAGCATGTCTCTTGATATTTTAACTGATTCAGTGGGCTTTCCAAAGTCAGTCACATTTGCTGTGACTTTGCTTTGTCCACTAGTTAAAATTAACACCAAGATATTTGTGGAGTTATCATAACTCACCTGCATGTCATAGCTAGTTTTGAATTCTCTTTTATTGATAAGCCGAGAAGCTTCCTCCTCTAAATGTCTATATGTTCCTTCTGGGTAATAGTCCAAAATATCCCAGTTTTTTTTAATAGCTACTATTGTGCAAAATATCGCACAATTGATTATTGTCATAATTAACAAAAAACGTGCAAAATTATTATTATTAAATAAACGTTCTAAAAAAGCATCCAATTTTTTTTCCATGACAAATTCTTTCTCCTTTATCAAAAAATTTGATGAATATATATAACTCAGGCTACTGCCAGACCTGAGAGAAATATAAAAGGAAAACAACAAGTTACATAATATTATTATACAACAAATTACATAATAATGCAATTATTAATTTAAAACATTCTCAATGCTTAGCTAGTATAAGATGTGGATTATAACATTAAGTATATTACAATGCATAGTAAATTTTATAAGAAGCCTGAAAATAGTTGTTTTGAAATGAACGCGTAAGCGAGCAAACGAGCAAAGCGAGTGCGAATTGGAGCAATCGACATATTAAAATATAATTTGGAGATTGCGACACCAAGTGAATGTAAAAACAACTATTTTCAGGCTTTGCAATTAAGTAGTAACATTAAGTATATTAAATAATTCTTAAATAAAAATTAAATTGTTGCAAAATTCGACTGCATATGGTATAATCTGTGAGGATAAAATACAATAATATATTACCAGCATAAAAAGGAAGGAAGAAAAATTATGGGGAAGATTTCTATAATAGTGCCAATATACAATGCTGAGAACTACTTAAGGCAATGTATAAATTCTATTTTAGAGCAAACCTACTCTAACCTAGAAATAATATTAGTAGATGATGGAGCAGAAGACAAATCAGGAGAAATATGCGATGAATTAGAAAAAACGGATGATAGAATAAAAGTAATACATGTAGAAAATGGTGGAGTATCAAGAGCTAGAAACATAGGACTTGAAAATGCAACTGGTGAATATATTATGTTTATAGACGCAGACGATTTTTACGAAAAAAACTCATGTGAAATTTTATATAATACAATAACTCAAAACGATGCTGATTTTGTTGTAGGCAATTATATTAACACTACAGCCAATGGTGAAAAATGGGAAGATCCAATTTTTAGTCAACAGTCATACGATAATTTTTGGTTATCAGTAAATGACCATAAGAAATCATTTTATGTAATGAATTCAGTTGTATGGAATAAAATTTTTAAAAGAGAATTTATAGAAAAAAATAATTTTAGATTTAAAGATGGTATGATTGCAGAAGATGCTATCTTTTCAATATCATGCTATTTTAATAGTGATAAAGCGTATTATACAAATGAGGTAGTGTATAATTATAGACAAAACAAAGATAAAACATCAATAACAACAACATGTTCTAAAGAATATTTCTTAAAAATAAATGAAACATATCAAATGCTATATAGCATATTTGAGAAAAAGCATGAAATGGGATTTTTTCGCTATTATTATGCAAGAATTGCACCACATATGTTATGTAGACTAATAGATACCAATAGCTTAAAAGGAAGAGAAGAAGAAAAAGAAATAATAGAAAAATTAAGTTGGTTTTTTGCATTAAAAAAGGAATATAAAATATATATAACAAATAAATATCTAAGAAAGATTATTAATGATATAGCAGAAACAAAAAAATATAGAGAAAGTTTAACAGATATTCAAAAAGAAAGAATGTATATTCCATCAAGAGAATTATATAAAGAAATGCCAGAATATTAGAAAATTCTTAAGAAAAATAAAAGCATATTGCATTGTTATATTACCTAACACTATACAAGTTATTTTTAAAATTTGAATTGTGCTATTTAGAAAGGAAAAATAAAAAATGAATTTGCCAAACAAATTAACAGTAATACGAATGTTACTTGTGCCAATAATGGTAATAATACCATTTTTGCACATACAAGGAACGGTATTCGATATAGAAACAGAATTTATAGTTTTAAATTTAATATTTATTATTGCATCAATTACAGATAAACTTGATGGAAGTATTGCAAGGAAAACTAATCAGGTAACTAATTTTGGCAAATTTTTAGATCCAATTGCAGACAAGATACTTGTACTTACTGCAATGCTTATTTTGGTAGAGAAACAATTACTACCTTCTTGGATACCAATAATTGTTTTAACAAGAGAATTTATAGTATCTGCATATCGACTAATTGCAGTTGAACAAGGAGGAAAAGTTATATCTGCATCATTTTGGGGAAAATTAAAGACAGTAACTCAAATGTGTGCAATAGTATTTGCTTTTATAAATATAAATAATACAAATTCTTTCTTTAATTTTTTAACTGTAAAATTAACAGGAATTGAACTTTTCATAAATGTAATAACATCTATTTTAATGAGTATATCGGTAGTAGCAACAATCTTTTCAGGATGGGACTACATAAAAGATGGAAAGGAATTGTTTAAAGACAGATAATTTATGCAATAAAAAGGAGAAATACAAATGGAAAAATTAAGTAAAGAACGTGCACAAAAGAGAATAAAAGAATTGAGAGAAAAGACAGAATACTATGCCAGAAAATATTATGATGAAGATAATCCAGAAATATCAGATTTTGAATATGATATGTTAATGTTGGAATTGAGAAATTTGGAAAATCAATTTCCAGATTTGATAGATAAAGATTCACTCACGCAAAAAGTTGGTGGACACGTAAAGGAAGAATTTAAAAAAGTAGAACATGAAGTACCTTTGCAAAGTTTACAGGATGTATTTTCAATAGAAGATTTGCGATTATTTGATGAAAGAGTAAAAAAGGAGACAGGACTTGAAGAAATAACATACACAGTAGAAGCAAAAATTGATGGGCTTTCATCTGCACTAGAATATGTAAATGGTAAGTTTGTGCGTGGCGCAACTCGTGGAAATGGACAAGTTGGAGAAGATGTAACAGAAAATTTAAAAACTATAAAAACAATACCTGAAACATTGAAAGAAAATATTGATATTACGGTTCGAGGAGAGGTATTTATATCAAAAGCAGATTTTGAAAAAATGAATGAAGAACAAGAAATATTAGAGGAAAAAACTTTTGCAAATGCAAGAAATGCAGCTGCAGGTTCTTTAAGACAATTAGATAGTAAAAAGACAGCTAAAAGACCACTTGATATATATATATTTAATGTACAAAAATTAAAACGGAAATACTTTTGAATCACATTATGAGCAATTACTATACATGGAAAAATTAGGATTTAATGTAAATCCAGTAAAAAAACTTTGCAATGGTATAGAAGAAGCAATAGAAGAAGTTGAAAAAATTGGAGAAAATAGAGAAAACTTTAGTTTTGGCACAGATGGAGCGGTTGTAAAGGTTGATAATTTGAAACTAAGAGAAAAATTAGGAACAAATTTTAAAACGCCTAAATGGGCTATTGCATACAAGTATCCACCAGAAAGAAAAGAAACAATATTAAAAGATATAGTATGTCAAGTAGGAAGAACAGGAGCTATAACTCCAATGGCGATATTAGAACCAGTTAAGCTTGCAGGTTCAACAATTTCAAAAGCAACTCTTCATAATGAGGATTTTATAAAAGAAAAAAATCTTAAGATTGGAGATCATGTAATCATACAAAAAGCTGGTGACGTAATTCCAGAGGTAGTGGAATGCGTAATAGAAAAGAGAAATGGTACAGAAAAGAAATTTAAAATGCCTGATATTTGCCCTGTTTGTGGAGCACCTGCAATAAGAGAAAAAAATGAAGCGATAAGAAGATGTATAGGAATAGAATGTCCTGCCAGAAATTTTAGAAATATCGTGCATTTTGCTTCAAAAGCCGGAATGAATATAGAAGGATTGGGATATGCAATAATTGAGCAATTAATAGATTTAGGATTGCTAAAGGGTATTGAGGATATATATTATTTAAAAAAAGAAGATATAGCAAAATTAAAAAAGAATGGGGACAAATTTGCACAGAATTTGGTAGATGCAATAAATGAAAGCAAAAATAATAATATAGATAGATTAATTAGTGCACTTGGGATAAGGCATGTTGGTACTAAAGCAGCAAGGGTTTTAGCAAGAAAATATGGAAATATGGATGAATTAATGAATGCTGATGAGATAATGCTAAGCTTGATTCCAGATATTGGGAAAATTACAGCAAAGAGTATTTGCGAATTTTTCTCTCAAAACCAGACCAAAGAGCTTATAAACAAACTTAAAGAGGCAGGAGTAAATATGATTAATCAAGAAGAAGAAAATGCAGATAATAGGTTTGAGGGAATGACTTTTGTACTTACAGGTTCGCTTGAAAATTACACAAGAGACGAGGCTTCGGAGATTATCGAAAAATTAGGAGGAAAAACGTCTAGTTCTGTTTCGAAAAAGACAAGTTATGTTCTAGCAGGAGAAGAAGCAGGAAGTAAACTAACAAAGGCACAAGAGCTTGGTGTGAAAATTATATCTGAAGCTGAGTTTGATAAAATGATAAAAGAAAATAGCTAAAAAAACGCTTTGCATTGGATAGAAGGAGGTTGCATGGAAGGGTATACATTTGAAGAGTTTGAAGAAATTTTAAATCAAGGATATCAAATTTATTTCACATATATGAAAAATAGATTTTTATTATTTAAGACAACAGAAAATTGTTATACCCAAAAATTGATACATGTGGGACAAAAGAATCCTCCAGCAAAGATGTCTATGGTTACAAAGAAGTATTTGATGGAGATTTATCCTTTTATGGAAGACGTGGAGTATAAGTCAGGAATTTAGTTATATTTCAATGTTTTTAAATGCAACTAATAGCAAAGCCAGTAAAATAGTTGTTTTGAAATGAACGCGTAAGCGACCAAACGAGCGAAGCGAGTGCGAATTGGAGCAATCGACATACTAATATTTTAGATTGGAGATTGCGACACCAAGTGAATGTAAAAACAACTATTTTACTGGCTTTGTAATTAATTACAATGCACAGCTAATTTTCGCTAAGCTACCTGAGGAAATGATTTTAAAAATGCGTCGTTGCGTTCTCCAAGGCGTTTAAATTATTTTGGGCTGTTAAATGATAAATACGAATTTGAAACAATGCAAGCAAAAAAAATTGTAGGTCGAACTCACTTCGATTTTTAAAACATTCCTCCACGCTTAGCTAGTTAGGGAATAAACCGTAATGAAATATAAAAAAATCAGGGAAAAATGTGCTTGACAAAAGAGTGAAAACGTGATACAATATTTAACTGTAACCGCATAAGTCAAGGTACATAAAGTCTAATTAAATTTAGATACCTATATTTTAAGGTTAGCGAGTATACGAAAAAGGGAGGTGCTTATCTGCATGTACGCTATAATAGAAGCTTGTGGAAAGCAATACAAAGTAACAGAAGGAGACGTTGTATTTTTTGAAAAATTAGATGCTGAAGAAGGTAAAAAAGTTAAATTTGAAAACGTTATCTTAGTATCAAATGAAGGAAAAGTAGAAGTTGGAGCTCCATATGTTAAAGGTGCAAAAGTTGAAGGAAAAGTAATTGCACACGGTAAAGGTAAAAAAATCATTGTTTTCAAATATAAGCCAAAAAAGAATTATAGAAGAAAACAAGGACATAGACAACCATATACAAAAGTTGAAATCACATCTATAAAGACAGGTGCTGAAAAAGCAGTTAAAGCTGAGAAAAAAGAAGCAGCTAAAAAAGAAGCTTAATTTCTAAAAATATATAAACTTTAGAAAGGAGAGGATTAGACCATGGCACATAAAAAAGGGCAAGGTAGTGTTAAGAACGGTAGAGATAGTGAATCTAAACGCCTTGGAGTAAAAAGAGCTGATGGACAATTTGTTTTAGCAGGAAATATCCTCATGAGACAAAGAGGAACAAAAATACATCCAGGAACTAATGTAGGAATTGGCAGTGATGATACATTATATGCATTAGTTAATGGAACTGTTAAATTTGAAAGACTAGGGAAAGACAAAAAGAAGGTAAGTGTTTACCCTAATGAAGAATAAAATATTCAAAAGGCTAGGGCTCGTAAAACTCTAGCCTTTATTTAAAAATAGGAGGTCGAAAAATGTCATTTTTTAAGGAATTTAAAGAATTTGCGATTAAAGGAAATGCTATGAATATGGCAATAGGTGTTGTAATAGGAGGAGCTTTTCAAGGCATAGTAAACTCTCTTGTAAATGATATAATAATGCCATTTACAGCGATATTTACAGGAAGTATAGATTATTCAAATTGGGTAATAAAAGTTGCAGGTGGAGCAGCAGAAATTGGAATTGGTTCGTTTTTAAATGCACTTATTAATTTCTTAATAATTGCTTTATCGATATTTGTTGGTTTAAGGTATGCAAATAAGTTAAATCAAAAGGTAGAAGAAATAGATAAGAAAGTAATGAAAAAAATAGGAAAGAAGTCAAAAAAACAGGCAGTCGAAGAAGTTAAGGAAGAGCCAACGGTCAAAACATGCCCTTATTGTTTTAGTGAAATACCATATAAGGCAACAAAATGTCCTCACTGTACTTCATCACTTACAACATATAAGGTTTAGAAAAAATGAGATAGGTAATGATAATAATTAGGAATAAAAAAATTATTATCAATTGATATAAAACTAAATTAATTAGTATTTTGGAAGGAGATAAAGATGTCAAAATATCCTGTAACATATGAACTTCTCCATGTATGTAAACAATCAGGAGCAAGAAGAGGCGTAATACATACACCACACGGAGATATTCAAACACCAATATTTATGCCAGTTGGTACACAAGCAACAGTAAAATCTATGACACCAGAAGAATTGAAAGAAGAGGTACATGCTGAAATTATATTATCTAATACATATCATTTGTATTTACGACCTGGACATAAGATAGTAGAAGAAGCAGGTGGACTTCATAAATTTATGAATTGGGATAGGCC